>NZ_CAPJ01000391.1 GCF_000331775.1 Xanthomonas translucens pv. translucens DSM 18974 | reverse complement strand
GAAGCACAGTTCGAACGGCGCCGCCGCCAGCGCCTGTCCGACGGCATGCGCCTGCTGCAGCAGGCGCGGCGGCATGCCGGCGTACTCACCGAGGTAATGCAGGGTCAGATGCAGGCGCTCGACCGGCAACCCAGGCCCGCGCAGGCCATGCGCGGCGCGCACGCGCTCGCCCAGCGCAAACATGCGCTGCGCGGTGGCCGCATCCGGCAACACGGCGAAGAACAGGCTTTCGCGCGCGGCCGGTGCCGCGAAACCAAGTGAGAACTGCGCGTCTGCGGAAGAAGCGTCGTGGGCCATCGGCAGGCTGCGGCGGAAACCGCGGGCGACTCGGCAACGGGTGGGCCGCCATGGTAGCAAGCGCCTCGCCGTTGCCGCGCAGCGCCTGCAGCGGCGCAATGCAAAAGGCCGACCGGATGCAATCCGGTCGGCCTCTGCGCTCGTGCGGCAACGGCGTGCTGGCGTGCGTGAGCAGCACAGCGTGCCGCGTCCTCGCTGCCGGCCGGACCCAGGTCCGGCCTGCGGCTCAGGCCGCGTTCTTCATCGCCAACTTGCGGGTGCGCATCACGTCGTGGCAGGCGCGCACTTCCGGCAGCAACTTGGTCGCCGCATCGCGCGCGGCGACCGGGGTATCGCTGTCGGCGATGGTGTCGTTGAATGCCTTCAGCAGGCGATCCTCGGACTCTTCCAGTTCGGCCACATAGCCGTACTTGGTGTCGCCCAGCGCGGCACGCACTTTGGCGTACATCTGCTGCATGCTGCCGACCATGGTGCCGTGCTCGTCGGGCTTGCCGCCGACCGCCTGCACCACTGCACTGAGGCTGCTGACAATGTCCGACTTGACCCCGGCGATGCGCAGGAACAACGCCGACAGCTCGGTATCGCCGACCTTCTGCGCCGCTTCTTGATAGAACTCCTTGCCGTCGCGGGAAATGGCGATGAGGTCGTTGAGGCTGTGCGTGGTCTTGCTCTGAATGCTCATGGATGGAACTCCTTCTGCAATGGGCCGGCGAACATCGCGCAACGGGCACGTCGGGTCGTGTTGCCCTGGATGTCGCCTGGCCGCGGGATGAAGCGTGTTGCCGCGTTGCGTCGTGGGAGGGATGCTGGACGCAGGGGCATAAAGTGCACGTGAGCCGAAACGCCTGCGTCCTCACGCCACGCTGGCGGGCATGAACGGGCATTCATGGCGCCGGCCGATGGCCTGGCGTTCTTCGCCAGTCGTGCGCGCAGACAACAACGGGACGCGGCGGTTTGCAGTGGCTGTCGCACAACGCGCAGGCGCAGGCGCAGCACGGCGCCAGGCGCATCCGCGCGGTGGCGGCCTGCCCTAGCCAGCAGTCGCCAGCCGCCCAGCGCGGCGCGCGTCGTGGCGCGCCCACAGATAGACCAGCAGCCCGCCCAGCGCCGCCGCCGCGCCGACATAGCCAGTCGAGGTCCAGCCCAGCCCGGCGCTGATCGCGATGCCGCCCATCCACGGCCCCAGCGCATTGGCCAGGTTGAACGCGGCATGGTTGGAGGCCGCGGCCAGGGTCTGCGCCTCGCTGGCCACATCCATCAGCCGGGTCTGCAGCACCGGCGCCAGCGCGCCCATCGTGCCGACCGCGACCACCGCCGGCAGCACCGCCCACGGCGAGTGCGCGGCCAGCGGCCAGGCCAGCAGCACCGCCATCGACCACAGCAGCACCAGCGGCACCGCACGGAACTGCAGCCGGTCGAACAACCAACCGCCGGCGAGGTTGCCGAGCAGGCCGCCGAAGCCGAACGCGCACATCGCGAACGGGATCCAGCGTTCGGACACGCCGGTGACCTGGGTCAGGGTCGGCGCCAGATAACTGAACACGCAGAACATGCCGGCGAAGCCGACCGAGCCGATGCCCAGCGCCAGCCACACCTGCGGACGGTTGAACGCGCGCAGCTCGCGCAGCGGCCGCTGCCGCGGCTCGTGCGGATCGGCCGGCAGCAGGCGCATGACCAGCACCACGGTCAGCACCGCGATCGCCGCCACCAGCGCATAGGCGTAGCGCCATTGCGCCACCTGGCCAAGCCAGGTCGCCAGCGGATTGCCGATCAGCACCGCCAGGTTCAGCCCGAGCAGCACCCGGCTCACCGCCGCGCCGCGCTGGTCGGGGCGGCTGATCGACGCGGCGACCAGGGTGGCCACGCCGAAATAGGCGCCATGCGGCAGCCCGGCGATGAAGCGCACCAGCAGCATGCTGTGGTAATCCGGCGCCAGCGCACTGGCCAGGTTGCCGACCGCGTAGAAACTCATCAGCGCCAGCAACAGGGTGCGCCGCGGCCAGCGCGCGCCGACGATCGCCAGCAGCGGCGCGCCGACCACCACGCCCAGCGCATAGGCGCTGATCAGGTGCCCGACCTGCGGCGCGTCGATCGCCAGCCCGCGCGCGATGTACGGCATCAGGCCCATCGTGGAGAACTCGCTGGTGCCGATCGCGAAACCGCCCATCGCCAGCGCGAACAGGATCAGCACGTAGCCGCGGCGCGACAGCGGCGCCTGGGGAGTGACGGGAGTGGACATGCCCGGGACCTGGTCGATGGCCGCCCATTATTGTGCATCGCAACATGCAAGGGCACCCATGCGCGTGCAACAGCGCGTTGCGCGCGGTGTTGGCGTTGCGAACGGCGGCGCGCAACGCCTCCAACACGGCGCCGTCGGCGCTGGCGAGCCTGCCGCCAGCAACGCACTGTCCCATCGCGGCCACGCGCAACCGCGGTGACCATCCCCATGTTTATCGGAAGACGACCGGCGCCTTCGGCGCTGCGCTGTCCCTGCCCCCATTCCTCGTTCGAGACACGTACCGATGACCGCTACCGCTTCCCCCTTGTTCGCCCCGCTGCGCCTGGGCGCGATCGCACTGGCCAACCGCATCGTGATGGCGCCGCTGACCCGCAATCGCGCCGAAGGCGAAGGCCGCATCCCCTCGCCGCTGGCGGCGGAGTACTACGGCCAGCGCGCCAGCGCCGGGCTGATCGTCGCCGAAGCCACCCAGATCAGCCCGATGGGCCAGGGCTACATGGATACGCCCGGGATCTACAGCGAGGCCCAGGTCGCCGCGTGGAAGACCGTCACCGCCGAGGTGCACCGCCGCGGCGGCAGGATCGTGCTGCAGTTGTGGCACGTCGGCCGCATCTCCCACGTCAGCCTGCTGCCGGACGGCGCCGCACCGGTGGCGCCGAGCGCACTGCGCGCCAATGCCAAGACCTATACCGCCGAGGGCTTCAGCGACGTCTCCGAACCGCGTGCGCTGCGCCTGGACGAGATTCCGGCGCTGCTCGAGGACTTCCGCCACGCCGCGCGCAACGCCATCGCCGCCGGCTTCGACGGCGTGGAAGTGCATGCCGCCAACGGCTACCTGATCGACCAGTTCCTGCGCGACGGCAGCAACCGCCGCGACGACGCCTACGGCGGCAGCATCGAGAACCGTACCCGGCTGCTGTTCGAGGTGGTGCAGGCGGTGGCGCAGGAGATCGGCGCCGAGCGCACCGGCGTGCGCCTGTCGCCGGTGACCCCGGCCAACGAAGCGCACGACAGCGACCCGCAGCCGCTGTTCGAGCGCGCGGTCGAACGCCTGGATCCACTCGGCCTGGCCTTCGTGCACGTGATCGAGGGCGCCACCGGCGGCCCGCGCGACAACATCGCCTTCGACTACGCCGCGCTGCGCGCCAGGTTCCGCGGACCGTGGCTGGTCAACAACGGCTACGACAAGGCCCTGGCCGAACGGGTCATCGCCGCGGGCACTGCCGACGCTGTCGCATTCGGACGCCCGTTCATCGCCAATCCGGACCTGGTGGAACGGCTGCGCCGCGCTGCGCCGCTCAATCCACTGGATGCGGACACGTTGTACGGCGGCGGCGCCAAGGGCTATACCGATTACCCGACGCTGGACTGAACCGGACACGCGGCGGCGGCTGGTACCTGCCGTCGCCGCAGCTCACGGCTCACGCCTTGCGCAGGAAGCAGGTCTTCAGCACCAGGCCCTTGATCTTGTCGGAGTTGCCTTCGATGTGCTCGGCATCGTCCTCGACCAAGCGGATGCCGCGGATCACCGAGCCCTGCTTGAGCGGGATCGACGAGCCCTTGACCTTCAGGTCCTTGATCACCACTACGGTGTCGCCGGCCTGCAGCACGTTGCCGTTGGTGTCGCGCACCAGCGCTTGCGCAGCGGAACCGGTATCGGCCGCCGTCGGCCACTCGTAACCGCAATCGGCGCAGGTCCACAGCGCCCCATCCAGGTAGGTATTGCGCAGGGTGCATTGCGGGCAGGCGGGTGTGGCGGACATGGAGTTCCTTGCTACGGTGACGACGCTATGGTGACGACGGGGCGAACGGACATTGTAACCGCCCACTGCGCCGCGCCTACTTGCGATCCGCCGGCGCTTTTCGTTAGGGTGTTCGGGTAGCACCTTGCATCGCGCTGTGACTGTGCCGGCGTATCCCACTTCTTAACGAATGAATGAGGTTTCCCATGGAGATCGCCAACGGTCTTGTCGCCACCATCCACTACACCCTGACCGACGATGCGGGCGAGGTGATCGATCAATCCTCGCCGGACAATCCGCTCAGCTATCTGCACGGTGCCGGCAACATCGTGCCGGGGCTGGAAAAGGCACTGACCGGCAAGCGCAGCGGCGAGCGCGTGCAGGTCGACGTGATCCCGGACGAAGGCTACGGCCCGCGCCACGAGCAATTGCAGCAGGAGGTGCCGCGCAGTTCGTTCCCGGACGCCGACGGCCTCGCCGCCGGCATGCAGTTCCAGGCGCAGACCGACCAGGGTCCGCTGCTGGTCACAGTGGTCGAGGTCGGCCCCGAGCTGGTGACCATCGACGGCAACCATCCGCTGGCCGGGCATGTGCTGCATTTCGCGGTGGAAGTGGCCGGCGTGCGCGAGGCCACCGCACAGGAAAAGGACCAGGGCCACGCGGGCGCGGCGCTGTAATCGCCCGCATCCCGGCTGCAACCGCACCAGGCCCGCAATCGCGGGCCTGGTGCATTTCGGGGGGATACCGGCCATACCTGCAACGGCGATGGCAGAGCGCTGCCACGCATGCCGATGCAGCAACGGCGCCGGCCGGCTTGCGCCACGCAGCGGCTTGCCGCACAGTGCGCGGCCCCCTGCCCGGCCCCGCAGCGACATGAGACTCGGCATCGATTTCGGCACCAGCAACTCCGCCGCCGCCGCGGTGATCGATGGCCGCGTGGTGCCGATCGGCTTCGGCGACCAGCACCAGTTCCGCACCACCGTGTACTTCCCGGAGGTGATGCGCGATCCGTCCGATTTCGAACTGACCCCGGCGCTGGAGCGGCAGGTGGACGAGCTGATCGAATCCGGCCGCCGCGATGCGGCCGCCGCCGGCCGCACGCGCAGCCGCGACGACTTGCGCCGCGACGCGATCCGCGTGGTACGCCGGCAATGGATGGAAGCGCAGATGCGCGAGCCGCGCAGTTCCGCGGCGCTGCTGCAGAACGCGGTGTACGGCGACGCCGCGCTGGATGCGTATTTCCTCGAAGGCGAAGGCAGTTTGGTGCAGAGTCCGAAATCGATGCTCGGCTACAACCTGCATCCGCGCGCCAGGCAGACCATCACCGGCATCGCCACCCACATCCTCGAACACATCCGCCTGACCGCCTCGCAGCAACTGGGCCTGCAGGTGCGCAGCGCGCTGCTCGGGCGCCCGGTGCAGTTCCGCAGCTCGATCGGCGAGGCCGGCAACGCGCAGGCGCTGGAGATCCTGCACAGCGCCGCGCTCGCCGCCGGCTTCGACGACATCGCGTTCCTGGAAGAACCCGCCGCCGCGGCGATGCACTACCACGCCGGCAGCGACACCCGCCACGACGCGGTGGTGGTGGACATCGGCGGCGGCACCACCGACATCGCCCACGCCAGCGTCGGCGGCGATGGCGCGCCGCAGGTGCATCGCGCCTGGGGCATCGCCCGCGGCGGCACCGACATCGATCTGGCGCTGAGCCTGGCCAGCTACATGCCGCTGTTCGGCCGCGGCAGCACCCGCGTGCCGACCCACCACTACGTCGAGGCGGCGATGGTGCAGGACACCACCCGCCAGCGCGATTTCCGCCAGCATCGCTACGACGAGGTACCCCGCCCGTACGACACGCGGCTGCAGGCGCTGCAGGACACCGGCAACACCGCGCGCCTGTACCGCGCGGTGGAACGCAGCAAGATCCGCCTCAGCGAGAGCGCGCAGCACGCAGAGGCGCTGGACTACATCGAAGCCGGGCTGCAGGTGCAGGTGCGCGCCGACGAATTGACCCATGCCGCACGCAGCTATCTGGAAGCCTTCGGCGAACTGCTGGCGCAGGTGCGCAGCGACATCGGCCGCGAGCCGGCGGCGGTGTTCCTGACAGGCGGCATGTCGCGCGCCGGCTACATCCAGCAGATCGCCGCCGCCGCGTTCCCGCAGGCGCGCCTGGTCCACGGCGATCCCTCGTTCGGCGTGGTCCAGGGCCTGGCCCTGGCCGCCGCGCAGCGCTGAGCACCGCCGCCGCGCACCGCGACGTGCAACTGCGGCGCGCACCGGTGCGACCTGGCGGACACAGGCGCTAGCGCAGCTTCCGTTCATACGCAAGAGGGGCGACTGGCGTAATATGATCGGTCACGCTTCAGCGTCACGTTTTTACACGCGTCTCGTCCGGCCGTTTCTGTCGCCCGACTCGCCCCTCTACTCGCGCCAGCCTCCGTCCCGCTTCGGGCCGGACCCACCGGGAGCGTCTGTGTCCGGCTACACCACCCAGATCAACACGCTCAACCTGGGCGGCCAGGACTATCGCATCCGTTCGCTGCTCGATACCCAACAGTTCTCCGATCCCGACGCGCAGGCCGAAGCGGCCGGCATCTCCTCGGCGCAATGGAGCCTGTTCGGCAACGTGTGGCCGGCCGGGCGGCTGCTCGCCGAAACGATGGCGCTGTTCGACATCGCCGGCAAGCGCATCCTCGAGATCGGCTGCGGCCTCGGCCTGGCCAGCCTGGTGCTGCGCCGCCGCGGCGCCGACATCGTCGCCAGCGACCGCCACCCGTTGACCGAAGTGTTCCTGGCCTACAACGCCGCGCTCAACGAACTGCCCGCCGTGCCGTACCGCCGCCTCGACTGGGACCAGCCCAACCTCGAGCTGGGCCGTTTCGAGGTGATCATCGGCAGCGACGTGCTGTACGAACACCAGCATCCGGGCATGCTCGCCGAATTGCTGGCGCGGCACGCCACGGCGAGCGCGGAAGTGCTGATCGCCGATCCGGGCCGCGGCAACAGCGCGGCGCTGACCCGCGCACTGGCCACGCAGGGCTATGCGCTCAGCGAACAGCGCGAGCTGCAGCTCGGCCCCGACGACCTGCCGCCGTATCGCGGCCGCGTGCTGCGCTTCCAGCGCACCGCCGCGCCCATCGGGGACGCCGCTTGAACACGCAAACGACAACCCGCGCCACGGCCGAAAAATCGGTCAGCTGCGATCGCTGCGACGCGATCTGCTGCCGCCTGACCGTACTGCTGATGCCAGACGACAAGGTGCCCGAGCATCTCACCGAGCGCACCGCGCAAGGCCTGCACGTGATGGCGCGCGACGAGGACGGCTGGTGCGTGGCGGTGGACAGCAAGCGCATGTGCTGCTCGATCTACGAACAGCGCCCGGCGATCTGCCGCAAGTTCACGATGGCCGGCCCTTATTGCCGGGACATCCGCCGCATCCACAACGATCAGTTGGCGCGCGGCATTCCCCTGACGATGTACTGACTGCAGGAGATTCACCATGGCACGTCCCACCAGCAAGACCCCGCCCCCGACCGCCAAGACCGCACGCAGCGGCGCCGGCGGCGACAAGGCGCAGAAAGGCCTCAGCCGCGAGCGTATCGAGGCCGACATGGCCGCGTTCCGCAAGGCCGGCGGCCGCGTCGAAGTGCTCGGCACCACCCGCGTGCTGAAGAAAGTCGACGAAACCGAAGCCGGCTGAGTCCGCGCGTGGCGGCAGCGCCGCACGCGATGTCGGCGCCGTCTTCACGGCGCCGGCCGATAATCCAGACCTCTTCCTGCGGTAGCCGCACGGCATGCTCCTGCGATCCCTGTCCGCCGAACTTGGCCAACCGGCCTGCGGCAATTGCCGCGATGGCGAACTGCTCGACTTCCGCGTGCGCATGGCGTTCCAGCCGATCGTCGATGCCGATACGCGCACGGTCTACGCCTACGAGGCGCTGGTGCGCGGCGAGGACGGCAGCGGCGCGGCCGCGGTGCTGGCGCGGGTACGCCCGCAGCAGCTGTACCGCTTCGACCAGACCTGCCGGGTGCAGGCGATCGCTACCGCGGCGCGGCTGGGCCTGCGCACCCGGCTGTCGATCAATTTCATTGCCAACGCGGTGTACGCGCCGGCGACCTGCATCCGCCTGACCCTGGCCGCAGCCGAGCGCTACGGCGTGCCGACCGGCGATCTGATCTTCGAGATGAGCGAGTCCGAGCGCATCCGCGACCTGCCGAAGGTGGTGCGGATCCTGCGCGACTACGCGCAGCGCGGCTTCCTGACCGCGATCGACGATTTCGGCGCCGGCCACTCCGGACTCAACCTGCTCGCCGATTTCCAGCCGCACCTGCTCAAGCTGGACATGGCCCTGATCCGCGGCATCGACGCCAGCGCGGCGCGCCGGCACATCGTCGCCGGCATCGTCGGCATGGCCGCGGCGCTGGGCTGCCGGATGCTTGCCGAGGGTGTGGAAACGCCCGCCGAATACCGCGCGTTGCGCGCGCTGGGCATCGGCCTGTATCAGGGGTTCCTGTTCGCGATGCCGGCGCTGGAAGCGCTGCCGGAGATTCCCGCCGAACGCTGGGACAGCCTGCAACAGGATCCTTGAGCGGCGCGCGCCCCCGCGCGGGGAGTCGCATTGCCCGCATCGCCGGCGCGACCCGCACTTGCCCGATACCGCGACGATTGCGACCATCGCGCCTCCCCCGCCACGCCGACACCGCCGATGTCCTCGCTCCACGCCATGCTGCCGCCCTGGGTCCACCGCTGGCTGGACCTGATCGTGCCAGCTGCGCAGATCGCGCTGATCGTGCTCGCCGCGTGGTTGTTGCGCACGCTGCTGCGGCGGCTGGTGCGGCGCCTGAGCGAGCACCACGCGTTGCCGCCCGAACTGACGATGCTGGCCCGCCGCGGCAGCGGCTTCGTGATCTACAGCACGGCGCTGCTGCTGATCCTGGATCGGCTCGGCGTGTCCGGCACGGTGCTGTGGACCGCGTTCACCGGCTTCGCCGCGGTGGCCGCGGTGGCGTTCTTCGCGGCCTGGAGCGTGCTGTCCAACATCTTCTGCACGCTGCTGATCTTCGCCACGCGCCCGTTCCGCCTGCACGACCACATCGAACTGCTCGAGAACGGCGAAAAGCCCGGGCTCAAGGGCCAGGTGGTGGACATCAACCTGATCTACACCACGCTGAGCGAGAACCGCGGCGACGCTGGCGACAGCGTGCTGCAGATCCCCAACAGCCTGTTCTTCCAGCGCAGCACGCGGCGCTGGCGCGGCCATCCGGTGCCGCCGGGACTCGGTTAGCGGCAATCGGCCTATCGACAGGCGGCAGGCACGGCGCACGCGCAGGTCCTAACACGACACTGATCGCGCGGACGCTATGGTGTCTGGTCACGCACGCCGCGGCAGCGCGACGCGCGCCCTCCCCTGCCGACAAGGTGACCCATGGAACAACCTGTCCACCCGTTCGCCGAACTGTTCGCGCAATTGGGCCTGCCCGATACCGAGACCGAGATCCGCCAGTTCCTCGCCCGCCATTCGCCGCTGCCGGACACGATGCGGCTGGAAGAAGCGCCGTTCTGGACGCCGGCGCAGGCGCAGCTGCTGCGCGAGGAGCGCCTCGACGACGCCGACTGGGCGATGGTGGTCGATCAGCTCAACATCGCCCTGCACGCGCGGCCGGTGCCGCCGGTCAGCATCGCCGCCAACGACGACTGATCCCTGGGGCGCGCGATCGATCCTCGAGCAGCACGCACCTGTTCGGGAATCGACGATACGCCTCAGCGCAGCTGGCTGTCCTTGCTGCCGCGGCGGTTGTAGCCGCTGTGCTCGTGCTGCGCGTGGTCGTGCGCTTCCTGGCACGCCACGCACAGGCGCACGCCGGGCACTGCCTTGCGCCGCGCCTCGGGAATCGGCGCATCGCAGGCTTCGCACTGCGCCAGGCTCGGTCCCTGCGGCAGCTGCCGGCGCGCACGCTTGATCGCATCTTCGACGGTGGCATCGATCTGCTCCTGCACCGCGCCGTCGTTCGTCCAGCCTGTGGCCATGATCGTCTCCAAAGGATGCGTCAGGTCCCGATGATGCGGCCGCGGCCGGCGATTGCAATGCACACCGGTTTCACATTCGCCGGCATGTTCATGGGCGGCGTGCGCGCTGTCCGTCAGGGCGTGTCATCGATTCCCAAGCAGGTCGCGTTGCGTCGGAGTGCGACCGCGGCCAGCGCATAGCGCTGATGCAGCCGCCGCTGCGCAACGGAAGGCAGCGCCGCCGGCTACCAGATCAGGTCGTCCGGCACCTGGAAGCGGCTGTAGTACGGATCGTCTTCGCCGCTGGCGGCCGCCGCCTGGGTGGTGTCGAGCACGATCGCAGCCGGATCGCGGCTGGCCACTTTCTCCACCACCGCGCGCGGGATCGGCGCATAGCCGGCATCCAGCCGCGCGATTACCGCAGCGCCGCTGATCAGCTGCGCGCGCAGCGCCGCATCCACCCGCAGCCGCTGGATCTTGCCGGCGTCGGTGAAGTGGTAGTCGATCTCGCCATCGGCCTTGAGC
>NZ_CAPJ01000392.1 GCF_000331775.1 Xanthomonas translucens pv. translucens DSM 18974 | reverse complement strand
GGCCTCGGGCCTGCGCCGGCCGCTGGCGGCCAGCGCCGGCGGGGTGCGCGTGGCCTGGGGCACGCTGCGCCCGTGGCTGCCGCAGATCATCGCCATCGCGGTGTTCGCGGTCGGCGCGGCGCTGGTCATCGACGGCACCCTGCCGACGCCGAAGCGGCGCCTGGGCATGGCGCCGCTGTCGATCGTAGAAACCTCGCACCTGCTGGCCAGCCTCGGCGGCGTGGTGCTGCTGCTGATCGGACAGGGACTGCAGCGGCGCAGCCATGCGGCCTGGATGCTGGCGATCGGCATCTGCGCGCTGCTGCCGCTGCCGGCCTGGCTGCGCGGCGGCCACGCCTCGGTGGCGCTGTCCTCGCTGGTGGTGGCGGCCGGGCTGTGGGGCGCGCGCCGCGAGTTCTACCGGCAGGGCGCGCTGCTCGACGAGGCCTGGTCGTGGCCATGGATCCGCAACCTGGGCCTGGTGCTGATCGCGACCATATGGCTGCTGTTCTTCGTCTACAGCCACGTCGAATACCAGAACGAATTGTGGTGGCAGTTCGCCACCTCGGCCAATGCGCCGCGGGCGCTGCGCGCGGTGCTGCTGGTCAGCGTGGCGGTGGTGGTGTTCGGGCTGGCGCGCTTGCTGCACAGCACGCGCTCGCCGCTGCCGGCAGCCGATACGGTGCAGCTGGATGCGCTGGCGCCGGTGCTGGCAGTGGCCACCGATACCCAGGCCTGCCTGGTGCTGACCGGCGACAAGGCGCTGCTGCCCGACGAGGGCGGACAGGGCTTCGTGATGATGCAGCGCTACGGCGGCTCGCTGGTGGCGATGGGCGATCCGGTAGGGCCGCCGGAGGTCGCGCGGGCGCTGATCTGGCGGTTCCGCGAGGAAGCCGACCGCCTGGGCCTGCGCCCGGTGTTCTACCAGGTCGGCGAGCAGCACTGGCAGACCTACCTCGACCTGGGCCTGACCCTGGTCAAGCTGGGCGAGGAAGCGATGGTGTCGCTGGAAGATTTCCACCTGGAAGGCCGCGAGCGCGCCGACCTGCGCCAGGCCTGGAACCGCGGCAAGCGCAGTGGGCTGAGCTTCCGCATCGTGCCGCTGGAGGAGATCGACACGCTGATGCCGGTGCTGGCCGACGTGTCGCAGCAATGGCTGGAGGAAAAGGCCGGCGAAGAGAAAGGCTTCTCGCTCGGCAGCTTCGACCCGGCCTATCTGCGCCGCTTCCCGATCGCGGTGGTCGAGGCCGAGGGCAAGGTCGTGGCCTTCGCCAACCTGTGGCAGGCGCCGGCCGGGCACGAGTTGTCGGTGGACCTGATGCGGCACATCGCCGATGCGCCGAAGGGCACCATGGATTTCCTGTTCATCGAGCTGTTCCTGTGGGGCCGAGAACAGGGCTACAAGCGCTTCTCACTGGGCATGGCGCCGCTATCGGGCCTGGCCCAGCACCGCCTGGCCGGGCGCTGGAACCGCTTCGGCAACCTGATCGTGCGCCACGGCGAGCGCTTCTACGGCTTCACCGGCCTGCGCCGCTTCAAGTCCAAGTTCGCCCCGGCCTGGCGCACCCGCTACCTGGCCGCCCCCGGCGGCATGCACCTGCCGGCGGCGCTATTGGACGTGACGCGGCTGATTTCGCTGGATCCGAGGAAGCCTGAGTAGCCGGGCCTGGGCTCGGGACCCGGAAAAGCAACAGCAAAAGCGGTGGGCCTTACCGAGAAACGTTCTCCCGGGTCCCGGGTCCCGACTATTTCGCTCCGATCCGCTGCAATATCTGCCTGGCCAGTTCCGCGTAGTCGCCCTTGAAGTGGTGGTCGCCGGGCAACTTCACCAACTGCGCGCCGCCGTGCGGCAGGTCTGGGCAGACGCTGTCGTCGTCGTCCTCGCCGTAGATGCACAGGGTCTGCGCGGCCGGCATCTTCGCCACGTCCGGGGCGATCGGCAGACCGTCGTCGCCGGAACTGATCCAGTTGGAGACGTGGAATTCGTAGTCGGCGGTCTTGCCCAGCGACAGCAGCGCGGTGGTCTGCACCTGGGCGCGCATCGTCGGCGGCAACTGATTGTAGGCAGCCGGCAAGACGTCGGCGCCCTGCGAGAAACCGACCAGCACCACCCGCCCGCGTTGCCACAGGTGGCTGTAGTGGCGGTAGATGCGGTCCAGGTCGGTGGCGAAGCCCTGCGGGGTACGCTCGCTCCAGAAGTAACGCAGCGAATCCACACCGACCACCGGGATGCCGGCCTGGGCCAGCGCGCCGGCAACCTGCTGGTCCAGTCCGGCCCAGCCGCCGTCGCCGGAGACGAAGATCGCGAACACCTGATCGTGGTCGTGGTCGGCGGCGGCCGCGGCGGCAGGCACTTCGACCACCGGCAGCCCGGCCAGATCGACCGGCGTCGGCGGCAGGCTGACCCCGCGCTGCGCGCCGAGCGAGCGCACGGCCGCACGCAGCCCTGGCAAGGCATCGCCGCTGGCGCTGCGGCGGAACTGCTGCGCCTGCGGCACCTGCTGCACGAACGCATCGCTCTGCTGGGTGCAGCGGCCCTTGCCCGGCACATCGATCGCGCTCAGCCACGGCAGCGGCAGCGCCGCCGGCTGCAGCGCACGCGTCGGCGCGGTGATGCCGCCGCCGCAGATCTGGTCGTCGAGCACCTGCACCGGACAGAAATCCTCGGTGACCAGACCAGCCAGCAGGTGCTTGGGCGCCTGCGCCGCGACTGCATAGGCCAGCGCGGCGCCGTCGCCATCGCCGACCAGCAGCGGCAGGCGGTAGGTCGGCACGTGGTAATAGGCCTGCACGTAGCGCGAGAAGTTCTCGACGTCGCCGGCGGAAAATCCGCAGGTGCCGGGGATCTTGGCCAGCACCGCCTGCAGGTGCGCGCCGTCGATCACCACCACCATGGCGCCGTCGTCGCGCAAGGCCTCGATCTGGCGCATACGCGCGGCCGCGCCGTGTTTGCCGCCGGCGAACCACAGCACCACGCGCTGCGCTTCGCCCTGCGGCAGCAGCACCGGCACCTGTTCGAAGCGACCGTGGCTGAGTTTTTCCAGGACCGCGGGCGCTGTCGCCGCTGGCGCGGCTGCCTTCGTCGCGGCAGGCGCCGCCGCGGCAGCCGCCATGGCGGTCAGCCCGACCAGCGCACATCCCCACATCCATCCGCCACGCATTCGCATCATCCGGCAATCCTGAAAAGGCATGTCAAAGATAATCCCGAACGGCGGTGGCGCGAAGCACGGCGCGCGCGCCGGTTCATGCGGGGTACGCCGGAAGCTTGCCGGCCGGCCCCCGCAACTCGCGCAGGCGGCGGCGCCAGCCCGGGCTGCGGCAACGCGCGGTAGGCGCTCACGCGCCCGGCTCAGGCGAGGGATGGCGCAGCCGCCACGCCGCCAGCGCATGCCGATAGCGCGCCATTTCTTCGTTATACAGGTCGTGGACGCACAGCGGACAACCGCTGTTGCAGCAATCGCTGGGCAGCGGCGGTTGCGGCGGTTGCGGGCACGGATCGGCAGTGGCGGGAACGGGATCGGGCATCACGGTGCGCGGCAGGTGATACGCCAGCGGCGGGAACAGGCGTGCAGGGTGGAACGCGCCACGGCCGGCTCAGCCGATCGCCTGGCGCAGGTTGGCGCGCGCCGCCATGTCGTAGCGCGCATGGAACCAGTCGCTGAGGAAGATGCGCGGCTGCGCCAGCAGCGTCTGCAGGAACGCGCGGCGCTTGCGCCGGTACAGCCAGCCCGGCACCACGCCGCGGTACTCCTCGGCGATGGCGTGATCGTAGGCGGCGAATGCGGCCGGATCGGCGCCGAAGATGGCCATGTCGCAGTCCAGGAACAGCGCCGCCTCGGCATCCACCGCCGCGGCAGAGAGTTGCCCGTGACGCGCGGTCAGTTCGATCAGCGCGGCCACGCGTGCCGCATCCAGCCCGGCCTCGGGCAGCCACTGCGCGATCGCCGCCTGCGCCAGGCGCGCCGATTGCGCCTCGTTGTCGCTGCGCCCGGCCTGATATACCGCGTCGTGGTATAGCACCGCCAGATACGCCTCGCGCGGCTGCCGCCAGCCGAACGCCGCGGCGACCGCGGCGTAGTGGCCGAGCACCGCCTGCACGTGGCCGAAATGGTGGTAGGCGCGCGGCGGCGCGGCATAGGCCGCCTGCAGCTGCGCCCATTGCGCGTCGGGCAGGGTCAGCGGCGGCGCCGGTTCGCTCATCCGCTTGCCGCGGCGCCGGCGTGCGCAGCATCGGCCGCCGCCGCGGACAGCGGCCAGGTCGCTTCGTGCAGATAGCGCCCCTGCCCTTGCACGCTGCGGATCAGACTCACCGCGGCCACCGTCCAGCGCACCTGCGGCACCGCCTGCAATGGCACGGCCAGAGCGTCGTAGGCCAGGGTGATGTGCG
>NZ_CAPJ01000393.1 GCF_000331775.1 Xanthomonas translucens pv. translucens DSM 18974 | reverse complement strand
CAGGTCGGCGCGCAGCAGGTGCAGCGCCAGCGCCACGCCGAGGAACAGCAGGCACAGGGCCGTGGCAAGGGCGCCGGCGGCGCGCGGCCAACGCGGCGCTGCGCAGTCGGGGGCCAGGGGCGACGGCATGGATCGGCTCCGGGTCGTAGCGGGAAACACGATGCGCAGCGCGTATCGACGCCGGCACCCTCGGCGCATGCCGACGCGGTGCCGACGTGCGATTCCACTATGATGCGCGTCGCCGGTGCCGCCGGTACAGCCCCAGGCCAGCCGATATCGCGATGCACCAGCCCCTTTGCGCCTGTCGGCGCGCCAACGCGATGACCCGCAGCGCCACCGCCGCATGCCTGCGCGATGCCGCCGGCGTCTGCGCACAGTTCCCTCTCTTCTTCGCTTACGCTGCCCTGCAATGACCGACACCGCATCTCCCGCCTCCCCCTCGCCTGCCGGCTGGCGCCGCGCGCTGCCGGTACTGTTCAGCCTGGTGATCCTGGCGCTGGCGCTGCACGCGCTGGCCACCGAGTTCAGCACCCACGGCTACGCCGCGATCCGCCATGCCTTCAACCAGCTCGGCATCGGCCAGATCGCGCTGACCCTGGTGCTGGGGCTGAGCAGCTATGCCTGCCTGATCGGCTTCGACGCGATCGGCCTGCACCGCAGCGGGCGCAAGCTGCATCCGATGCGGATCGGCGTAACCGCGTTCCTGGCGCATGCGGTCGGGCAGACCCTGGGCTTCGCCGCGCTCACCGGCGGCGCGGTGCGCCTGCGCGGCTATGGCCGGGCGGGGCTGAGCCTGGCCGAGATCGGCCAGGTGGTGCTGATGAGCACGCTCGGCTTCGTGTTCGGCGCCTGGCTGTTGCTGGCCTTGGCGCTGACCCTGGAACCGACGTCGGCGGCGCTGGCACTGCCGCTCGGCGGGCAGGCGGTGTGCGCGTTCGGCATCGCGCTGCTGGCCGGCTTCGGCCTGATGCTGCTGCTGGCCGGGCGCGAAGGGCGCACGTTGCGCTGGCGCAGCCACGAACTGTGGCTGCCGGACCGGCGCACCGCGCTCGGCGTGACCGCGCTCAGCGTGGTCGAACTGGGCCTGGCCAGCGCCGCGTTCTACGTGCTGCTGCCGAACGAATCGGGGATCGAGTTCGTCGGCTTCGTCGGCCTGTACCTGGTCGCGGTGGTGGCCGGGTTGATGTCCACCGTGCCGGCCGGGCTGGGCGTGTTCGAGTGGAGCCTGCTCACGCTGCTGCCCGGCGTAGCCCCGGCAGCGGTGCTGGCGGCGGCGCTGATCTACCGCATCACCTACTACGTGGTGCCGCTGCTGCTGTCG
>NZ_CAPJ01000394.1 GCF_000331775.1 Xanthomonas translucens pv. translucens DSM 18974 | reverse complement strand
CATGTGGGCGCGTTCACCGCGCTGGCGATGCTGGCCGGCTGGGCCTGGCAGCGACGCAGCCGCAACGCCGGCGTGGTCGATGTGCTGTGGGCGGCATGCATGGCGCTGGCTGCGCTGTACTGCGCCTGGCGCGCCGACGGCGCCGCGCTGCCACGCCTGCTGACCGCGGCGATGGGCGGGCTGTGGGGCGCGCGCCTGGCCTGGCACCTGGGCGTGCGCGTGTTCGGCGATGCGCATGAGGACGGCCGCTACCGCGCGCTGCGCGAACACTGGCACGGCGACCAGCGCCGCTTCCTGCTGTTCTTCCTCGGCCAGGCGCTGGTGGTGGTGCTGTTCGCGGTGCCGCTGTCGATCGCCGCGCACAATCCGCTGCCGCAGTGGAGCGTGTGGACCACGCTGGCGCTGGCGACCTGGCTGCTGGCGGTAGGCGGGGAAAGCCTGGCAGACCGCCAGCTGGCCGCATTCCGCGCCGATCCGGGCAACAAGGGCAAAACCTGCCGCCGCGGCCTGTGGCGTTACTCGCGGCATCCGAACTACTTCTTCGAATTCGTGCATTGGTTCGCCTACGTGTTCCTCGCCGTGGGCAGCGGCGCGCTGTGGGTCGGCATCGCCGCACTGGGGCCGCTGTTGATGTTCGCGTTCCTGTACCGCGTCACCGGCATTCCCTATACCGAACAACAGGCGCTGCGCTCGCGCGGCCAGGACTACGCCGACTACCAGCGCAGCACCAGCGCCTTCTTTCCGTTGCCGCCGCGGCAATGACCCCGCTTCCAGGAGATCCGCCGATGTCCAGCACCCTCGCCACTTCGCCTCCCCCCGTGCTGCCGGCCGAACCGTTTGCCACCCGCGTGGCCGAATCCGGCCTGCTGCCCGACGCGTTGCTGCGCGCGGCGATGCGCAAGCTGTGCACGAAACGCCTGCGCGATGAGCGCAGCGGCGGTGCCGACGCCGCCTGGGAACGCCAGCGCGTGTTCGTCGAGGCCTTGCGCGGCAGCGCCATCGCGATCGAGACCGACGCCGCCAACCGCCAGCACTACGAACTGCCACCGCGCTTCTTCGCGCTGTGCCTGGGCAAGCATCTGAAGTACAGCAGCTGCTACTGGGACGCCGGCACCGCCGACCTGGACGCGGCCGAGGAACGCATGCTGCACCTGTACGCCGAACGGGCGCAGCTGCGCGACCGCCAGCGCATCCTCGAACTGGGCTGCGGCTGGGGTTCGCTGACGCTGTGGATGGCCGAGCACTACCCCGGCGCGCGCATCACCGCGGTGTCCAACTCGCGGCCGCAGCGCGAGCACATCGAGGCGCAGTGCCGCGCGCGCGGGCTGCGCAACGTGGAGGTCATCACCCACGACGCCAACACCCTGAGCCTGCCGCATGCGAGTTTCGACCGCGTGGTGTCGATCGAGATGTTCGAGCACATGCGCAACTACCGCGAACTGCTGGCGCGGATCGGCCAATGGCTGGTGCCGGGCGGGCGGATGTTCGTGCACATCTTCTGCCACCGCGACCTGGCCTACCCGTTCGAGGTGCAGGGCGAGGACAACTGGATGGGCCGGCACTTCTTCACCGGCGGACTGATGCCGGCCGCCGACACCTTGCTGCAGTTCCAGGACGACCTGACGCTGGAACGGCGCTGGCTGCTGTCCGGCGAACACTACGAGAAGACCGCCAACGCCTGGCTACGCAACCAGGACCGGCATCGCACCGAGCTGATGCAGGTCCTGCAGGGAACCTACGGCGCCGACGCGAAGATCTGGTGGCAGCGCTGGCGCATGTTCTGGATGGCCTGCGCGGAGCTGTTCGGCTACGAGCAGGGCCAGCAGTGGGGCGTGGCGCATTACCGGTTCGTCAGGCGCTGAGGACTCGGGACTCGGGACTCGGGACTCGGGACTCGGGACTCGGGACTCGGGACTCGGGACTCGGGACTCGGGACTCGGGACTCGGGACGGCAGGATGATGTGCCTGGGC
>NZ_CAPJ01000395.1 GCF_000331775.1 Xanthomonas translucens pv. translucens DSM 18974 | reverse complement strand
GGCGCTGGCACACGTGCTCGGCACGCGGCCGCTGCCCTACGACCGCAGCCGCGGCACGCACAAGCCGCCACAGGTGGCGTTGGTGATCGAGGCCGACTGCATCGGCTGCACCAAGTGCATCCAGGCGTGCCCGGTCGATGCCATCGTCGGCGGCGCCAAGTACATGCACACGGTGCTGGCGCCGCTGTGCACCGGCTGCGAGCTGTGCGTGCCGGCCTGTCCGGTGGATTGCATCGCGCTGCGTCCGGTCCAGGGCATGTCGTGCATTCCCGAGTAGGTCGCGCTGGGTCTGTCAGCTCGCCAGCCACTGCTGCGTGGCGCAGCGCCTGACGGCTGGTCAGGTCACGCCGCACGGTGCCGGCTGGCGGTCCGACAGGCCCAACCCGTAGCGCCACGCCTGCGCATGCACGCTGCCGTGAACACGCATGCGCGGCAGTGGCGCGAGCGGCTCGAGGAGGGATGCCACGCACCAAGGCGCATCCGGATCGGCGCCCGCCGCGTATCGCTCGCTGTCACCATCCTGCGGAAACGCTGCGCATGCCCACGCCGATCGCCCCTGCCCCGCTCGCCCGCGCGCGCCTGCCGCTGGCGGCCAGCCTATGCATCGCCGTGCTCGGCGCGGCCGCCCCGGCGCAGGCCATGCTGCACTACGACGGCCTGGCCTATGCGCCGGGCGGCCAGCAGCTGCTATACCGCGAGAGCCACTGGCTGCGCGACGACGGCGCGCGGCTGGTGCTGTACCGCTGCGCCGACGGCACGCCGTTCGCGCGCAAGCGCATCGCCGACGGCAGCATCGCCCCGGATTTCGAACTGGTCGATGCGCGCAGCGGCTACCGCGAAGGCGTGCGCCATGCCGGCAAAGGCCGGGTCATGTTCAGCCAGCGCGACGGCCAGCCGGAACGCAGCGCGCCATTGCCGGCGACGGCGGCGCCGCAGGTGATCGATGCCGGGTTCGACGCCTATCTGCGCCTGCACTGGGACGCGTTGGGCCAGGGCACGCCGCAGCGCGTGGCCTTCGTGCTGCCCAGTGCGTTGCGCACGCTGGATTTCCAGATCAAGCCCGCGGCGGCGGACGCCGGCGTCCAGCGCTACACGCTGGCGGTGGACGCCTGGTACGGCGGCGTGCTGCCGAACATCGCCGTGGCCTATACGCGCGGCGATCGCCGCCTGCTCGAGTTCCGCGGCATCGGCAATGTCCGCGACGCGCGCGGCCGCTATGCGCAGGTGCGCATCGAATTCCCCGAGCGCCTGCGCGGCCAGGCCGACGACGACGCCTGGAACCAGGCGGTGCAGCAACCGCTGGTCGCGCAATGCGCCGCGCGCTGACCCGCGCCGAGCGCGCATTCACGCCGGCCTCCGGCGCGGACGCTACAAGCATGCAACGGCATCGCCCCTCCCACGACAAGGAACATCCATGGCCAAGGCCTACCTGTGGTTCAACGCCGCGCTGTACGCGGTCCTGGCGATCTGGTGCATGCTGCTGCCGGCGCAGACCGCCGCTGCAGTCGGCTATATCGGCCTGGACCGCTCCGGCCAGTCCGAGTACCTGGTCATCTATGGCGGCCTGCAACTGGGGATGGCATTCCTGTTCGGCCATTTCGCGCGTAGCGGGCAGATCCGCACCGGACTGCTGCTGGCGCTGGCCTTCTACGTGCCGATCGTGCTCTACCGCAGCGCCAGCCTGCTGCGGCTGTGGCCGGTCGGGCCGACCACTACCGGCCTGGCCGGCTTCGAAATCCTGCTACTGCTCGCCGCGCTCGCACTGTGGCGCGGCCAGCGCCGTTGAGCGACGCGCGCGGCGAAAGCCTGTAGCATCGCCGCGACCTTCGCCACCGTTGCCCGGCATGACCGAGACGCCCGATCACGACGAAGCAGGACACTTGCTGGTCGCTACTGCGGCCGGCGACAGCGCCGCATTCGAACGCCTGTACCGCAGCACCGCGCCGCGACTGTTCGGCGTGTGCCTGCGCATCGTGCCGCAGCGCGGCGAAGCCGAGGACGTGCTGCAGGAGGTGTTCACCTCCGTCTGGCGCAAGGCCGCGCAGTTCGATCCGCAGCGCGCGCGCGGCCTGACCTGGCTGACCATGATCGCCCGCAACAAGGCCATCGATCATCTGCGCGCGCGTGCACCGGCGCGGCAATCTGTGGCGCTGGACGACGCCGGCGAACTGCACGACGACGGCCGCGATCCGCTGGCCGAGACCGAATGGCGCGTGGCCGGGCGGCGCCTGGACGTGTGCATCGGCGAACTGGAGCCGCCACGCGGCGAGCTGATCCGCACCGCGTTCTTCGAAGGCATCACCTACGAGGAACTGGCGCACCGCAGCGGAACGCCGCTGGGTACGGTCAAGAGCTGGATCCGGCGCGGCCTGGCCAAGCTGAAGGCGTGCCTGGAACGATGAACGCATCCGTGCCCGATCCGCAGGAAACCCCGCCGCCGCGCGACGTGCTGGCCGGCGAATACGTGCTTGGCGTGCTCGATGCGCCTGAGCGCCGCGCCGCCGAACAGCGCATCGACACCGATGCCGCGTTCACCGCGGCGGTGACGCAATGGCAGCAGCACCTGATGCCGCTGGCCGACGAAATCGCGCCAGTCGCGGTCCCCGAGCGCGTGTGGGTGCGCATCCGCGCGTCGCTGGGCCTGGATGCGTCGGCACCGCGCGCGCCGGCGGCGGCGCCTGGTTTCTGGGAAAGCGTACGCACCTGGCGCTGGCTGAGCGCGGGCGGTTTCGCCACCGCGGCGGCCTGCATGCTCACCTTGATGGTGGCGCGCCCGTCGCTGCCGCCGCAAACGCCCACGCCGCCGGTCGCCACAGCGCCAGCGGACACCGGCATCGCGATGACCTCGACGCTGATGCAGGACGACGGCAAGCCCGGCTACGTGGTGCTGATGGACGCCGACAAGCAGCGCATCACCCTGACCCCGCTGGCCGGCGGCCACGACGCCGCGCGCGTGCCGGAGCTGTGGCTGATTCCTGCAGACGGCAAGGCACGCTCGATGGGTGTGTTCGACGACGCGCAGGCGCGCGCGGCGCGCATTCCCGACGCGCTGATGCCGTTGCTCAGCGACGGCGCGCTGCTGGCGGTGACGATGGAACCGCCAGGCGGCGCACCCAGCGGCATCGCCACCGGTCCGATCGTGGCCAAGGGCGGCATCAGCACGCTGCGTCTGGCGCCGTAGACAAGTGGGCCGCGGCACAGACCACGACACGCCTACAGGCAATCCCCTTCTCCCTGCGGGAAAAGGTGCTGCGCAGGGGCGGATGAGGGGACGGGCGAAGCCTCGCACATCCAGGTAAGCCACGCTGTCGGTGCCGACGCCCCCTCACCCCAACCCCTCTCCCGGTGGCAGAGGGGCTCCCCCGATCCACACATTCACCCGGCCACCACTCGCGCGCAGGCAGCATCGCCGCAGCCGTCGCACATGCGCCGGGTAGCCGATCCTCCGACGATTCCGACCTGCGTGGACGCTAGCTTCCAGCGGCGACCGCGATGCGCTGCCATGGCCCTGCATGCCGTGCCTGCAACGCCGCGCAGCGACGTCGCGGCGCGAGTGCATCCGTCTTCCGGCTTTGTCCGTATCGCTACCCGAATCCCCCACGAGATGCGCTTGTGCCGAGCCCCGTTCCGGACCATCCCCGCACCCCTGCCGCAGCACCCGCACCGCGCCGCGGCCGCGTGGCGCGCACGCTGCGGCGCTGGTTCGATACGGGTGCGGAGATCGAACTGGACGAGGCCCACGCCGATCGCATCGACTGGCTGCGCGCCGCGCCCTATTTCGTCCTGCACCTGGCCTGCCTGGGCGTGTTCTGGGTCGGCGCATCGTGGTTCGCGGTGGGCATGGCGGTGGCGATGTACGCGGTGCGCATGTTCGCGCTCACCGGCTTCTACCACCGCTACTTCGCCCACCGCGCGTTCAAGACCTCGCGCGTGGTGCAGTTCCTGTTCGCCGCGCTCGGGGCCAGCTGCGTACAGCGCGGCCCGCTGTGGTGGGCCGCACACCATCGCAACCACCATCGTCACACCGATACCCCGGCCGATCCGCATTCGCCGCGCCAGCATGGGTTCTGGTGGAGCCATAGCGGCTGGTTCCTGACCCCGCGCGGCTTCCGCACCGACTGGGAAGCGATCCCGGATCTGCGCCGCTTCCCGGAACTGCGCTTCCTCGACCGCTTCGATCTGCTGCTGCCGGCGCTGCTGGCGCTGGCCTTGTTCCTGCTCGGCGGCTGGCTGCAACGCCACCATCCGCAGCTCGGCACCGACGGACCGCAACTGCTGGTATGGGGCTTCTTCGTCTCCACCGTGGCGCTGTTCCATGCCACCTTCACCATCAACTCGCTAGCGCACCGTTTCGGCAGCCGCCGTTTCGACACCCGCGACGACAGCCGCAACAACGCCTGGCTGGCGCTGATGACCTTCGGCGAGGGCTGGCACAACAACCACCACTTCTTCCCGGGTGCGGCACGCCAGGGCTTCCGCTGGTGGGAAATCGACCTGACCTGGTATGGCCTGAAGGCGCTGTCGTGGACCGGCCTGATCCGCCAGCTGCGGCCGGTGCCGGCGGGGCTGGTGCGGGCGCAGGCGCAGGCGCGAGCACGATGAGCCGCATCGCGGTGGTGGGCTCGGGCATCGCCGGGCTGGGGTCGGCATGGGTGCTGTCGCAGCAGCATGAGGTCACCCTGTACGAGGCCGCCAATTACCTCGGTGGGCACACCCATACCCATGCGATCGAACTGGACGGCGTGGCCTACGCGGTGGACAGCGGCTTCATCGTGTTCAACCCGCAACACTATCCGCTGCTGAGCACGCTGTTCGCGCAGCTCGGCGTGGCCGCGCAGCCGACCACGATGAGCTTTTCGGTGCACGAGGCGCGCAGCGGGCTGGAATACAACGCCGGCAGCCTCGGCGGGCTGTTCTGCAAGCCCAGCAATGCGGTCAGCCCGCGCTTCTGGCGCATGCTGTGCGATCTGCGCCGCTTCTACCGGCAGGCGCCGCAGGTGCTGGCCGACGAGGCGCAGGCGCAGCTGACCCTGGGCGAGTTCCTGCAGCGGCACCGCTATTCGCAGGTCTTCCGCGACGCGCATCTGGTGCCGATGGCGTCGGCGTTGTGGTCCTCGCCGTCGCAGCAGATCCTGCAATTTCCGATGCGCCAGCTGATCGGCTTCATGGCCAACCACCACATGCTGCAGGTCAACGGCCGGCCGCAGTGGCAGGTGGTCGCGGGCGGCTCCAACAGTTATGTGCACGCGCTGCGCAGCCGCTGGCACGTACACGAGCGCGTCGGCACGCCGGTGCGTTCGGTGCAGCGGCTGTCGCAGGGCGTGTCGGTGCTGACCGATGCCGACAGCGACGCCGATGCCCAGCACTACGACCAGGTGGTGCTGGCCTGCCACGCCGACGACGCCCTGCGCCTGCTCAACGACGCCAGCACTGCCGAGCGCGAGATCCTCGGCGCGATCGCCTACCAGGACAACGACACCGTGCTGCACACCGATGCGCGCGTGTTGCCGCGCAATCGCCGCGCCTGGGCGGCCTGGAACGCGCACGTGCCGGCCGATCCGCACGCGCCGTGCACGGTCAGCTACTGGATGAACGCGCTGCAATCGATCGCCTCGCCGCAGCCGTTCATCGTCAGCCTCAACCGCAGCGACGACATCGATCCGGCCAAGGTGCTGCGGCGCATGCGCTACCGGCATCCGCTACAGACCCATGCCTCACTGGCGGCGCAGGCGCGCAAGGGCGAGATCCAGGGCCAGCGCGGCACCTGGTTCGCCGGCGCCGGCTGGGGCTTTGGCTTCCACGAAGACGGCCTGCGCAGCGCGGTCGACGTCGCCGCCGGGCTCGGGGTACCCTGGCCATGAACCTGCTGCGCAGCGCTCCCGTGTCCGCCCCGCCGGCTGGCGCCGTCTCGACAACGCCGGCGGCGGCGGGCACGACCATGCCGGGACTGCACAGCGCGCTGTACAGCGGCTGGGTCCGGCACCGCCGCTACGCCCCCAAAGCACTGGCGTTCTGCTATCCGATCTTCCTGATGTACCTGGATCTGGCCGAACTCGAGCAGGTGTTCGCGCGGCGTTGGTGGTGGTCGGTCGGCCGCCGCAACCTGGTAGAATTCCGCCGCAGCGACTACCTCGGCGATCCGGCGCAAGCGCTGGACGAAGCGGTGCGCGACCGCGTGCAGCAGCACTGCGGCGAACGCCCGCTCGGCGCGGTGCGCATGCTGACCAATCTGCGCTACTTCGGCCATTGCTTCAACCCGGTCACGTTCTACTATTGCCACGATGCGCAGCAGCGCCTGCACAGCATCGTCGCCGAGATCACCAACACGCCGTGGAAGCAGCGCCACGCCTATGTGCTGCCGGTGGCCGCCGCGCGCAGCCACGGCAGCGTGCACGCCTGGCGCTTCGACAAGCGCTTCCACGTCTCCCCGTTCATGGCGATGGCGCACGCCTACGCATGGCGCTGCAGCGAACCGGGCGCGCAGTTGCGCGTGCACATGGACGTACTGGATCGGCAACCGGCGGCCAGGCGCTTCGACGCCACCCTGGTGCTGCAGCGGCGCGAGATCTGCGGCACCAGCCTGGCGCGCGCGCTGCTGCGCTATCCGGCGATGACCCTGCAGATCGTGGCCAAGATCCACTGGCAGGCGCTGCGCCTGTGGCTGCGCGGCAATCCGGTGCACGACCACCCCGATCATTCCCTTCCGCGAGAACGCCGATGAACGCTCCGCACGCGCCCTCCTCCGCTTCCGTCGCGCTGGCCCCGGCCGCGCCCCCGCTGCGCGGCTTCGACCGCCTGCTGCGGCGGCGCCTGTTCGCCACGCTCGACGGCTTGCGCGACGGCCAGCTGCGCATCGAGGAGGCCGGCGCGATCACCACCCTGGGCAGCGCCACGCCAGGCGATGCCACGCAGGCGGACAGCGCACTGCACGCGCACCTGCGCATCCGCGACCCGCGCTTCTACCGCCAGGCCGCGCTGAACGGCAGCGTCGGCGTCGGCGAGGCGTATATGGACGGGTTGTGGGAATGCGACGACCTGGTCGCGCTGGTGCGCCTGCTGGTGCGCAACCGCGAGCGCCTGGATGCGATGGAGACCGGCCTGGCCCGCCTCGGCGGCGTGGCGATGCGCGGCCTGCACGCGCTGGCGCGCAACACCCGCGCCGGCAGCCGCCGCAACATCGCCGCGCACTACGACCTGGGCAACCCGCTGTTCGAACTGTTCCTGGACCGCAACCTGATGTATTCCTCGGCGATCTTCCGCGACGAAGACGCCGCGCTCGGCGATGCCGCGCTGGAACGCGCCGCCGAGCGCAAGCTGCAGCGCATCTGCGCCAAGCTCGACCTGCAGCCGCACCACCATGTGGTCGAGATCGGCACCGGCTGGGGCGGTTTCGCGTTGCATGCGGCCAGGCACCACGGCTGCCGCGTCACCACCACCACGATCTCGCGCGAGCAATACGACCTGGCCCGCCAGCGCGTGGACGCCGCCGGCTTGTCCGAGCGCGTCGAGGTGCTGTTGCGCGACTACCGCGACCTCGACGGCCGCTACGACCGGCTGGTGTCGATCGAGATGATCGAGGCGATCGGCCACCAGTACCTGGACACCTATTTCGGCAAGGTCGGCAGCCTGCTCAAGGACGACGGCCAGGCGCTGATCCAGGCCATCACGATCGAGGACCACCGCTACGCACAGGCGCTGACATCGGTGGATTTCATTAAACGCCACATCTTCCCCGGCAGCTTCATTCCCTCGGTGGCGGCGATGACCGGCGCGATCGCGCGCGCCAGCGACCTGCGCCTGTTCAACCTGGAAGACATCGGTCCCAGCTACGCGCTGACCCTGCGCGCCTGGCGCCAGCGCTTCATGGCCAAATTGCCGCAGGTGCGCGCGCTGGGCTACGACGAACGCTTCATCCGCATGTGGGAGTTCTACCTGGCCTATTGCGAGGGCGGCTTCCTGGAGCGCTCGATCGGCGACGTGCACTTGTGGCTGAGCAAGCCGGGCGCGCGCCCGGCACAGTTCGCGCCGGCGCTGGCGCACGACGCATGAGCAACCTGGCCAACTACGTCGCGCTGCAGCTGCTGTGGCTGGCGGCGGTGATGGGCGCCGGGCACGGGCTGGCCTGGGCAGGCCCTGCGGCGTTGGCGCTGTTCGCGCTGTACCAATTGCAGCCGCGGCGCCGCGCGCGCGGCGATGCGACGCTGATGGCGCTAGCGCTGCTGCTCGGCGCCGGCGTCGATACCGCACTGGCCGCCGGCGGCTGGGTGCGTTACGCCGCGGCGCTGCCGCCGGCGCCGTGGGCGCCGCTGTGGATCCTGGCGCTGTGGGCCGGCTTCGCGCTGACCTTCAACCATTCGCTGGCCTGGGTCATGCAACAGCCGTGGCGCGCGACGCTGTTCGGCGCGGTGTTCGGCCCGCTCGGCTATGTGCTGGCCGCGCGCGGCTGGCAGGCGGTGACGCTGAGCGCGCCGCTGCTGCACGCG
>NZ_CAPJ01000396.1 GCF_000331775.1 Xanthomonas translucens pv. translucens DSM 18974 | reverse complement strand
CAGCAGCCAGGCGCTGGCGTGCGAACTGGGTGGCGCGCGATTCCAGGTCGGCCGGGTCCAGCGGCAGCAGGCCCATGCCGGCGAAGGCCAGCCCGGCCAGCAGCAGCAACTGGCCGCCGACGCGCAGCGACCAGGGCGCACCACGGCCGCTGCGCTGCAACAGGCGCAGCGCCAGCGCCACCGCCAGCGCCCCGGGCAGCACGAAGGCCAGCAGATCGAACGCCCAGGCATGAGGGATGCCGCTGGCACCGAGCAGCGCCACCGGATGCGACCACGGCAGGTAGCCCGGCAGGGCCAGTCCGAAGCCCACCACCGCGGCCACCGCGACCAGCGCCAGCAGCAGCCCCGCGTAGCCCAGCGCCTGATCGTATCGGTTCGCCATCGTGTCTCCCGGCCCCTGTGCCGCCACGCCACCGCGGCGCGCCAAAGGCCCATTGTCGCCGTTGCCGCCGCGGCTGGCACGCGCAGCACCCGGCACGCCGCGCAGGCCGCGCGGCATCGGCTTCGGCCTGTGTACCCTTGCGTCGCAGCCGGTCTGCCACCATAGAACTGAATCTTCTTCGCCAGCCACGATGCCCCCCATGTCCGACATGCCCCACGTTTTCGACGCCAAGACCGAGACCTTCGAAGCCGAGGTGCTGCAGAAATCGTTGCAGACGCCCGTGCTGGTGGACTTCTGGGCGCCCTGGTGCGGCCCGTGCAAGACCCTGAGCCCGATCCTGGAGAAGCTGGCCGCCGAGTACCACGGCGCGTTCGAACTGGCCAAGGTGGATGTGGACCAGGAGCAGCAGATCGCCGCCGCGTTCCAGATCCGCTCGGTGCCGACCGTGTTCCTGGTCAAGGATGGGCAACTGGTGGACGGCTTCCCGGGCGCCATGCCCGAAGGCCAGCTGCGCGAATTCCTGAACCAGCACGGCATTGCGCCGCTGCCGGCGCCGGCCGAGGTGCAGGAAGACGCGCCAGCCGCGCCGCTGGATCCGCATGCCGAGGTGCTGCGCCTGCGCGAAGCGGTGGCCGCCGAGCCGGACAAGGACGAACTGAAGCTGGACCTGGCGCTGGCGCTGGTGAAAACCGGCGCCGCCGCCGAGGCGGAGACGCTGATCGACGCGCTGCCGGCCAACCTGGCCACCGACGAGCGCGCGGTGCGCGCGCGGGCGCGGCTGGGCTTCGTCGGCGCGCTGCAGTCGGCGCCGCCACTGGAGACGCTGCAGGCCACGCTCGCGCAGAACCCGGCCGACCTCAAGGCGCGCTACCTGCTGGGCGTGCGCCAGCTGATCGCCGGCGACGACGAGGCGGCACTCGAGCACTTCCTGGAGATGCTGCGCCAGGACCGCAGCTTCGAGGACGGCCTGCCCAGGAAGTCGCTGATCGACGCGTTCCGGGTGATCGAGGACGAGGACCTGGTCGGCCGCTACCGGCGCAAGATGTCGGCGCTGTTGTTCTGAAGCGCGCGCGGAAGACACCGGCCGTGCCTGTGCCAGGGCGGGCGGCCGCTGCCGGCGTTGCGGGCAGCGCAACGCAGCGCCCGGCACTCGCCATACCCATGCGGATGGTAAGCTCACCCTCCCCTGGCGCTGCCACCGTCCGCAATGAAAGCCTCCCTGTTCCGCCTGGGCCTGAACCTGTGGCCGCCGTTCCTGTTCGCCGGCGTCCATCTGGTGGAGCTGAGCCCGGACTACCGCTACGCGCGGGTCGAACTGCGCATGCGGCCATGGAACCGCAACTACGTGGGCACCCATTTCGGCGGCAGCCTGTTCGCGATGACCGATCCGTTCTGGATGCTGCTGGCGATGCAGAACCTGGGCCGCGCCTACTACATCTGGGACAAGGCCGGCAGCATCGAGTTCGTGCGCCCCGGGCGCGGCACGGTGAGCGCACAGTTCCGTCTCGACGATGCGCTGCTGGACGAAATGCGCGCTGCCACCGCCGGCGGCGACAAATACCTGCGCTGGTTCGACAACGATATCCTCGACGCGCAGGGCGAGGTGGTGGCACGCACGCGCAAGCAGCTGTACGTCAGGCGCAAGCCGGCGCGGTAAGGCTGGCGAGATCGATCGCTGCGGCGCCCGCGACGCGCCGCCTGGCGCGCTCGATGCCCGGCCAGTTGCCGCGCCTTGCCATACCGCTTGCCCCATCGCATCTGCACGAAGTGCACATTCTTGGCCACCGGCCGCAGCGTCGGGCGCAGCGCGCCGCTACACTAGGCGGATGTCGCCCGATACCCCCGCTCCGCACCCCCGCCCGTCCCTGCAACGGCTGTTCTTCACCGGCCTGCTGACCGTGCTGCCGATCTGGCTGACCTGGGTCGTGGTCAAGTTCGTGTTCGTGCTGCTGTCGGGCATCAGTAGCCCGTGGGTGGTGCCGCTGTCGGCGCGCATTGCCGCCTCGTTCCCGCACGAGATGTGGTGGGTCACCGCGCTGTGGGTGCAGAACACCATCGCCCTGGCCGCCACGCTGGGGGTGATCCTGCTGGTCGGCATCCTCAGCCGGCGCGTGATCGGGCAGCGCCTGCTGCGCTGGTTCGAGGCGGTCATGCGCCGCATCCCGCTGGCCAGCGTGGTCTACGACAGCGCGCGCAAACTGCTGGACATGCTGCAGACCGAGCCCGGCAGCACCCAGCGCGTGGTGCTGATCGACTTCCCGCATCGCGACATGAAGTCGGTGGGCCTGGTCACCCGGGTGATCAAGGAACAGGGCACCGGCCGCGAGCTGGCCGCGGTGTACGTGCCGACCACGCCGAATCCGACCTCCGGCTACCTGGAGATCGTGCCGGTGGAGCTGCTGACCCCCACCGACTGGAGCGTTGACCAGGCGATGAGCTTCATCATCTCCGGCGGCGCGGTGGCGCCGGACAGCGTGCCGTTCACCCGCACCGCGGATCGCTGACGCGCATGCGCAACGGCACGCTCGACGATCGCGCGGTTCGTCTGTTCATCGGCCTGGCGGCGTTCTTCTGCGTCAATGCCGCGCTGGCCGAATTCATCGGGGTCAAGATCTTCGCACTGGAAGACACCCTGGGCATCGCGCCGCTGAACTGGAACCTGTTCGGCCAGACCGGCTCGATGAACTTCACCGCCGGCACCTTGCTGTGGCCGCTGGTGTTCATCCTCACCGACACCATCAACGAGTTCTTCGGCCGCCGCGGGGTGCGCTTCATCTCCTGGCTGGCGGTGGCGCTGATCGGCTACGGCTTCCTGTTCGCGTTCGCCGCGATCGCGCTGGCGCCGGCCGCATTCTGGGTCGGCGCGGCGCAACAGCAGGGCGTGCCGGACTACCAGGCCGCGTTCGCGGCGGTGTTCGGCCAGGGCCTGTGGACCATTGCCGGCTCGCTGGTCGCGTTCCTGGCCGGGCAGCTGATCGACGTGGCGGTGTTCCACCGCATCCGCAACGTCACCGGCGAAAAGCACGTCTGGCTGCGTGCCACCGGCTCCACCGCGGTGTCGCAGCTGATCGACAGCTTCGTGGTCATCTACATCGCCTTCGTGCTCGGCCCGCAACACTGGTCGATCCCGCTGTTCCTGGCGGTGAGCACGCTCAACTACATCTGCAAGATGCTGCTGGCGGTACTGCTGATCCCGCTGCTGTACCTGATGCGGCGGCTGATCACCGACTACCTGAGTCCCGAACGCGCCGAGCAGCTGCGCGAGGAAGCCGCGGCCGACTGAGTGCGCGCAGCGGTCGCGCCGGCGCAGCAGCGGCCGGAGTTGCGCACGTCAGCGCGTACGCTGTGCACGCGCCAGCGACATCGCCGCTGCAGCGGTGCGGCCTCCCAGGCAGCGTCCGCGCAGCTGGCGCAGAGCACCGCCCAGCCTGGCCCGTGCCGTGCCGCGCTGTTGCCGCAGCGGCGGCGGCGGCCATCGGCCGTACCGTCTTTTGGCTGACCGCCGGTGCGACGGTGGGTGGCCTACACGATGCGGATCGTGCAAGCTCGCGTGCTTGCTTGTCGTTGGAGCCCGTAATGCCGCCCAGCTTTCCCCGCCTGTTGTCGCTCGCCATCGCCGCCGTGCTGAGCCTGTCGCTGGCCGCACCGGCGGATGCGGCCAAGAAGAAGACCGCCAGGCAGCAGACCGCGCAGACCCGCGCCAAGGCCAGCAAGGCCAGGCAGGCGCGACCGGCGCCGGCGCCGGTGGTGCTGAGCAAGGCGCAGCAACTCAACCGCCTGTACGACGACTACTGGGAAGCGTCGCTGAAGCTCAATCCGCTGCAGGCCACGTTCCAGGGCGACAGCCGCTACAACGACCAGCTGCCGAACTTCCTGTCGGCCGCATTCCGCCAGCAGTCGCACGATTTCACCGTGCTGTGGCTGGGCAAGGCCGAGGCGATCGGCAAGGACGGGCTGAGCGGGCAGGACCTGCTCAGCTACGAGATCTTCGTCAGCGATGCGCGCACTGCGCTGGAAGCGGAGAAATACCCGAGCTGGATGCAGCCGGTGAACCAGTTCTACAACATCGGCAGCATCATGGTGATGCTCGGTTCGGGTACCGGCGCGCAGCCGTTCCACACCGCCAAGGACTACGACAACTGGTCGCGGCGCGCGTCAGGCATCCCCGCCCTGTTCGACCAGGCCATCGCCAACATGCGCGAAGGCATGAAGGCCGGCGTGGTGCAGCCGCGCGCCTTGATGGAAAAGGTGCTGCCGCAGCTGGACGCGATCATCAAGCCAAGCGCCGAGGAAAGCCTGTTCTGGGGCCCGGTGCGCAACCTGCCGGTGGACATGCCGGCGGCCGACAAGCAGCGCATCAGCGCCGATTACAAGCGCCTGATCGAGTACCGGATCATGCCGGCCTACCGCGCGCTGCGCGGCTTCATTGCCTCCGAATACCTGCCGGCCACGCGCAGCACCGCCGGCGTCGGCGCGCTGCCCGGCGGCGCGGACTGGTACGCCTACAACGTGCGCCAGAGCACCACCACCGCGCTGAGCCCGGCGCAGATCCACCAGATCGGCCTGGACGAGGTGGCGCGCATCCAGGCGCAGATCCAGGTGGTGATGAAGCAGGTGAAGTTCCGCGGCTCGATGCCGAAGTTCTTCAAGTTCATGCAGACCGACAAGCGCTTCACCTTCAGGAGCGAAGACGAACTGCTGAGCTATTACCGCGGCCTGGAGTCGCGGGTGAATGCCGCGGTGCCGCGCCTGTTCGCGCTGAAGCCCAAGGCTGCGTTCGAGATCCGCCCGGTGGAGCCGTACCGCGCGCAGACGGCGGCCGGCGGCTCGTACATGCGGCCGAGCGAGGACGGCGCGCGCCCGGGCATCTTCTACGTCAACACCTACGACCTGCCCAGCCGCAAGACCTGGGATGCGGAAGACCTGTACCTGCACGAGGCCATCCCCGGCCATCACTTCCAGCTCGGCCTGCAGCAGGAACTGAGCAACCTGCCCAAGTTCCGCCGCTTCGGCGGCGAGACCGCCTACATCGAAGGCTGGGGCCTGTACACCGAATCGCTGGGCAAGGAACTGGGCCTGTACCAGGATCCCTACAACTACTTCGGCTACCTGCAGAACGAGTTGTGGCGGGCGATCCGCCTGGTGGTGGATACCGGCCTGCACAGCAAGGGCTGGAGCCGCGAGCAGGCGATCGACTACATGCTTGAGAACTCGGCCACCAACCGCACCGACGCCGAAGCGGAAACCGAGCGCTACATGGCCATCCCCGGCCAGGCGCTGTCCTACAAGATCGGCGAGATGAAGATCCTGCAGCTACGCGACTACGCCCGCACCCAGCTCGGCGCCAAGTTCGACATCCGCGAGTTCCATGCCGAGATCCTGAAGGACGGCTCGGTGCCGCTGGACGTGCTGCAGGAGAAGATCGAGCGCTGGGTGGCGAGCAAGAAGGGCTGACGCAGCGGCGCAGCACCTGCAGGAGAGGCTTCAGCCCCAACCGGGCGTTACCGGTAAAAAGCGGTCGGGGCTGAAGGCTCTGCTACATTGGATTCCCTGCGCTTCGAGCCAGCCTGCATTGCTCCTGCAAAGCCGACGCCGGCACAGCGACGACGCGCTCTCAGGATCAACCACCGTGCAACGCATTCGTGCGCAACCGCTGCGCCAGCTGCGCGATAGCGCGCGGCGTGGTGCGGCAGCAGCCGCCGATCAGGCGTGCGCCGGCGGCGCGCCAGGCATCGACACGATCGAGCAGACCGCAGGCATCGATGCCGGCGCCGTCCCAGCGCTTGCCGGCAGCGTCGTAGTGCTCGCCGGAGTTCGGATACACCACCAGCGGCAACCGGGTCAGCGTCGCCAGATGCTGCAGCGCTGCGCTGCCGAGTTCCGGCGCGATGCAGTTGATGCCGAGCGCGACGACCTGCGGATGGCCGTCGAGCAGCGCTACCACCTCGCGCAGCGCGGTGCCGTCGCTGAGGTGCATGGCATCGCGCAGGGTGAACGAAAACCACGCCGTGCTCTGCGGAAATTCCTGCAACAACGCCAGCAGCGCGACGATCTCCGCCGCCGACGGCAGCGTCTCGCAGGCCAGCAAGTCCACGCCCGCGGCGACCAATGCGGCGATGCGCGGGCGGTGGAAGTCCAGCATCTGCGCCTGCGGCAGCGCGTAGTCGCCGCGGTACTCCGATCCATCGGCCAGGTAGGCGCCGTACGGCCCCACCGAGCCGGCCACCAGCAGTGCGCCGGCATCCGCATGCATCGCCCGATAGGCATCGCGCGCCTCCAGCGCCAGCTGCGCGCTGCGGGCGATCAATTGCTGCGATTGCGCCAGGTCCAGCCCGCGTGCGGCGAAGCCCAATGGCGTGGCCTGATAGCTGGCGGTGATCGCGCATTGCGCGCCGGCCTGGAAATAGTCCAGATGCACCTGGCGGATCAGTTGCGGCTGCTCGAGCAGCACCTTCGCCGACCACAGTGCATCGCCGAGGTTGCAGCCGCGCGCCTCCAGCTCGGTGGCCAGCGCGCCGTCGAGCACGATGCAGCGCTGGTCGGCCAGCAACGCGGTCAATGGGTTATGGGGCATGGTCGGTTCCGTTTTCGACATGGGATGGACGCCACCGTTGCGTGAGAAAATAGCCGGCGTAGCAGGCTGCCACGAAGGGTAGCCCGCACCATAGGGCGATGCGCTGCGCCGGATCGAAGGCCAGGCAGATGCAGGCCAGCAGGCACAGCGCGAAGCCCAGTATCGGCGTCAACGGAAACCATGGCGCGCGGTAGTGCAGCGCCGCCAGCGGCGCGCCGGAACGCAGGTACGCGCGGCGGAATGCATAGTGGGAGGCGCAAATGCTCAGCCATACCGCGACCACCGCAAAGCCGGAGATGGCCGAGATCGCCACGAACACGGTATCGGCGGCGACCACGCCGGTCAGCAGCGCCAGCAGCCCGCCGAGCATGCTGAAGCACAGCGCGACCAGCGGGATGCCGCGCCGGGTCAGCCGCGCGAACGCGCGTGGCAGTGTGCGTTGTTCGGCCAGCGACCACAGCATGCGCGCCGAGGCGTACAGCCCGGAGTTGGCCGCCGACAGGATCGCGGTCAGGATCACCACGTTGAGCACGCCGGCCGCATAGGGCAGGCCGATCTTCTCGAACACGGTCACGAACGGACTCTGCACCACGCTGGCCTGCTGCATCGGCAGCGACGCCGCCAGAACCAGCACGGTGCCGATGAAGAAAATCAGCAGGCGCGCCATTGTGGTGCGGATCGCGATCGGGATTGCGCGCTGCGGGTGCTCGGTCTCGCCGGCAGCGATGCCGATCAATTCGGTGCCGGAGAACGCGAAATTCACCGCCACCATGGTCATCAGGATCGGCAAGGCACCATTCGGGAACAGCCGATCGGACAGCGACGCGTGCGTCAACGGCACCGGACCGAGCAGGTAGCGCCAGCCCGGCGCCGGGGAACCATCGGCGTAAGGAAGCCAGCCGACCACTGCAGCACCACCGAACACGATGAAGGCGAGGATGGCCAATACCTTGACCAGCGCGAACCAGAATTCGCTCTCGGCGAACCAGCGCGAAGAGAACATGTTCAAGCCGAAGATCAGCGCGCCGAACAGCAGGCACCAGCCCCACACCGGCGAGCGCGGAAACCAATACTGCATGCAGAACGCGGCGGCCGTGAGGCTGGAACCCAGCGCCACCGTCCAGGTCAGCCAGTACAGCCATGCCACCGCGAAACCAGTGGCCGGCCCGAGGTAGCGCGCGGCGTAGACATGGAACGCACCGGTTTCCGGCATCGCCACCGACAACTCGCCCAGGCACAACATCACCAGATACACCACCAGCGCGCCGATCAAATACGCAGCCACCGTGCCGAACGCGCCGCTGGTGCCGATGATGTAGCCGGTATTGAAGAACAGGCCGGTCCCGATCACCCCACCCAGCGACAACATCACCAGGTGGCGGACCTGCATAGTGCGCTGGAAGCGCGCCGGCGGCAGTTCATCGAGAGCGCGCATGGCATCCACGGCATAGGGCGAGACCCACATCCTGCCATGCATGGGCATCGGTATAAATCAGCTTCATCGCTGACCCTTGCGCACATACCCGGCGCCGCGCCTCAGCTACGGGCGCGACGCTGCGCTATGCTCGACGATGGCTCGCCTCCCGCTTCCTTCCGCACTTGGAGCTGCGCATGACCCTCACCGCGTTGACGCCGATGCTGCGCAGCGCCGACCTTGCCGCGGCGCTGGCGTTCTACACCCAGACGCTGGATTTCCGCATCGAGGGCGGTGGCGCAGACGCCGGCTGGGCCTCGCTGCGACATGGGGCGCTGGCATTGATGCTGGCCGCGCAGCAGGCGTCCACCGATGCTGCCGTTGCCGGCTTTCCCGGCTCGTTGTACTTCCGCACCGATGATGTGGACACCTGGTGGCAGCGGCTGCAGCCGCGCGCGCGCGTCGCCTATCCGATCGAGGACTTCGCCTACGGCATGTGCGAGTTCGCGATCCACGATCCGGACGGCCACCTGTTGCAGTTCGGCCAGGCGCTGTGCCGATGAGCCTGACCCTGCGCGGCGTGCACCACGTGGCGATCATCGCCTCCGACTACGCGCGCTCGAAGGCGTTCTACTGCCGGATCCTCGGCCTGCGCGCGATCGCCGAGGTCTACCGCGACGCGCGCGAGTCCTGGAAGCTGGACCTGGCCCTGCCCGACGGCACCCAGATCGAACTGTTCTCCTTCCCCGCACCGCCGCCGCGGCCCAGCCGCCCGGAAGCCTGCGGCCTGCGCCACCTGGCGCTGCGCGTGGACGACCTGGATGCCGCCGTCGCCCACCTGCAGGCGCACGGCGTGGTCGCCGAACCGATCCGCGTCGACGAATACACCGGGCGCCGCTTCACCTTCTTCGCCGACCCGGACGACCTGCCGCTGGAACTGTACGAGATCGAATAAGCGACGCAAGCCCGCGTCGATTCGACTGCGTTCTCCTATTCCGCTGGGTTTGCGTCGCCCGCTATGCAAGCGACGTCCAGAGGCGCCGCGACCACGTAGCGGCAGCCCGATGTCGACTGTCGGATCTGAAGGGCGCCAGCGACGCGCTGAACCGCCTGCGGCCGGCGATTCCCAGCACCATACGCTTGGGTATACAGTCGGTCCCAGGCCGGCATCGCGCCGACCGCTTGGCACATACCCTGGGAGGGGACACATGCGCACCACCTTCAAGACCCTGATGCTGGCCCTGCCGCTGAGCCTGGCCGCGTTCGTCGCGCAGGCTGCCGACACCTCGCCGGTCGGCCGCTGGCAGACCATCGACGACGAGACCGGCAAGCCCAAGTCGATCGTACAGATCGAGCAGGCCGGCAACGGCACGCTGAGCGGCAAGGTCGTCGAGATCCTGCAGTCCAACCATGGCCCCAACCCGCTGTGCGACAAGTGCGACGGCGCGCAGAAAGGCAAGCCGATCAAGGGCATGACCATCCTGTGGGGACTGAAGCCGGACGCCGCCGCGGTGTGGAGCGGCGGTTCGGTGCTGGACCCGGCCAAGGGCAAGACCTACAAGGCCAAGATCACCCTCAGCGACGGCGGCAAGAAGCTGCAGATGCGCGGCTACATCGGCATCGAGGCGCTGGGGCGGACGCAGACATGGATCAGGGAATGAGGCCGGGACTCGGGACCCGGGACTCGGAACAGCCGCTTGAAGCAGGCGCTGGCGACGCTGCCAGCTTCCGATGCAGTTCCAAAGTCAAAAAAGGCGCCGCAAGGCGCCTTTTTTGATCCCGAGTCCCGAGTCCCGAGTCCCGAGTCCCGAGTCCCGAGTCCCCGCTCCACGACTAATGCGATAATCGCGATCCCCCACGGATCGCCGTTCGCCATGACCCGCACCGCTCTCGTCACCACCGCCCTGCCTTACGCCAATGGCCCGCTGCACCTGGGCCATCTGGTCGGTTACATCCAGGCCGACATCTGGGTGCGCGCGCGGCGGCTGCGCGGCGACCGCACCTGGTTCGTCTGCGCCGACGACACCCACGGCACGCCGATCATGCTCGCCGCGGAGAAGGCCGGGGTCACTCCGGAGAACTTCATCGCCAACATCCAGGCCAGCCACGAGCGCGATTTCGCCGCGTTCGGCGTGGCCTTCGATCATTACGATTCGACCAACTCGGCCGCCAACCGCGCGCTGACCGAGGCGTTCTACGCCAAGCTCGACGCCGGCGGCCACATCGCGCGGCGCTCGGTGGCGCAGTTCTACGATCCGGCCAAGGGCATGTTCCTGCCCGACCGCTACATCAAGGGCATCTGCCCCAACTGCGGCAGCGCCGACCAGTATGGCGACAACTGCGAGGTCTGCGGCGCCACCTATGCGCCGACCGAGCTGAAGGAGCCGAAGTCGGTGATCTCCGGCGCCACCCCGGAACTGCGCGACTCCGAGCACTTCTTCTTCGAAGTCGGCCGCTTCGACGGCTTCCTGCGGCAGTGGCTGGCCGGCGATGTGGCCCTGCCCGGGGTCAAGGCCAAGCTGATGGAGTGGCTGGACAGCGAGGGCGGGCTGCGCGCCTGGGACATCTCGCGCGATGCGCCGTATTTCGGCTTCGAGATCCCCGGCCAGCCGGGCAAGTATTTCTACGTGTGGCTGGACGCGCCGATCGGCTACCTGAGCAGCTTCCAGAACCTGTGCGCGCGCCAGGGCGAAGCATTCGAACCGCACCTGGCGGCCGGCACCGCCACCGAACTGCACCATTTCATCGGCAAGGACATCGTCAACTTCCACGGCCTGTTCTGGCCGGCGGTGTTGCACGGCACCGGCCACCGCGCGCCGACCCGGCTGCACGTCAACGGCTACCTGATGGTGGACGGCGCCAAGATGTCCAAGTCGCGCGGCACCTTCGTGATGGCGCGCACCTATCTGGACGTGGGCCTGGAACCGGAAGCGCTGCGCTACTACTTCGCCGCCAAGTCGTCCGGCGGGGTCGACGATCTCGATCTGAACCTGGGCGACTTCGTGACGCGGGTCAACGCCGACCTGGTCGGCAAGTTCGTCAACCTGGCCAGCCGCTGCGCCGGCTTCATCGACAAGCGTTTCGGCGGCAAGCTGGCCGACGCGCTGCCGGACCCGGCGCAGTACGCGCGCTTCGTCGCCGCGCTGGCGCCGATCCGCGACGCCTACGAGCGCAACGACGCGGCCAGCGCGATCCGCCAGACCATGGCCTTGGCCGACGAGGCCAACAAGTACATCGACGAACACAAGCCGTGGGTGATCGCCAAGCAGGACGGCGCCGACGCGCAGCTGCAGGCGGTCTGCACGCAGGGCCTGAACCTGTTCCGGGTGCTGGCCGGCGCGCTGAAGCCGGTGCTGCCGCGCACCAGCGCTGAAGCGGAAGCCTTCCTACGCGCACCGCTCAGCGCCTGGGACGACCTCGACGCGCCGCTGCTGGCGCACGTCATCCAGCCCTACGCCCCGCTGTTCACCCGAATCGACCCCAAACTGATCGACGCCATGACCGACGCCTCCAAGGACACCCTCGCCCCCGCCCCGACCGCGCCGATGCCTGCAGCGAAACCCGCGCCCTCCGCTCCTGCTTCTGCCGGTCCCGGGTCCCCGGCCCCCGGTCCCGCCACCATCGGCATCGACGATTTCGCCAAGCTCGACCTGCGCATCGGCAAGGTGCTTGTCTGCGAATGCGTCGAGGGCTCGGACAAGCTGCTGCGCTTCGAACTGGACGCCGGCGAACTGGGCAAGCGGCAGATCTTCTCCGGCATCCGCGGCAGCTACGCCGAGCCGGAAACCCTGGTCGGCCGCAGCGTGGTGTTCATCGCCAACCTGGCCCCACGCAAGATGCGCTTCGGCCTCAGCGAAGGCATGATCCTGTCGGCCGGCTTCGACGGCGGCGCGCTGGCGCTGCTCGACGCCGACAGCGGCGCGCAGCCGGGCATGCCGGTGCGTTGAGAGCTGGGAATGGAGCATCGGGAATCGCAGAACGCCTGCAACTGCGATGAATCCGCTTTGCCCATTCCCGTTTCTCCATTCCACATTCCCATGCACTTAGCCCTGTGCGACTTCGACCACACCGTCACTACCACCGATACCTATGCGCGGTTCCTGCGCCGCGTCGCCACGCCGCAGCAATTGGCGCGGGCGAAGTGGTCGGTGGGGCCGTGGTTGGCCGGCTATCGGCTGGGCCTGGTGTCGGCGCAGGCGATCCGCAGGCGGGTCACGCGGAGCGTGTTCGCCGGCCGGGCCGCGGGAGAGATCGCCGCGCAGGCCCGGGCGTATGCGCACGAGGTGCTGCCGACGCTGCTGCGGCCGCAGATGATGCAGCGCATCGCCTGGCACCAGGCGCAGGGCGACCGCGTGGTGCTGGTATCCGGATCGTTGGACCTGTACCTGCAACCCTGGTGCGAACAGCACGGGCTGGCGCTGATCTGCAACCGCCTGGAAGCGCGCGACGGCCGGCTGACCGGCCGCTACGCCGATGGCGATTGCGGGCCGCACAAAGCGCGCCTGATCCGCGCGCGCTACGATGTGGCCGCCTATCGGCGCGTCTACGCCTACGGCGACAGCCGCGAGGACCGGCCGATGCTGGCGCTGGCCCACGAGCGCTGGTACGGCGGACGCCGCGTCGCCTGACCCTCGCCCTGCGGCGCGCCGCAGCCGACGCGCCGAATCCGCCATGAAGCCTGCCCACGACAACCTGCTGGAACGCCTCGACCGCCTGCTG
>NZ_CAPJ01000397.1 GCF_000331775.1 Xanthomonas translucens pv. translucens DSM 18974 | reverse complement strand
CCAGCGCCCGGCGAGCGCCTGCGCCAGCTCGGCCGGCAAGGCGCGCTCCCAGCCGCTGCCGGCACGGTCGGCGACGACCAGATGCACCGCGTCGAGCAGGCTGCGCCACTCGCGCCAACCATTGAACCCGACCAAGCTGTCGGCGCCGATCAGCAGCGCCAGCGGCACGTCGGCGCCGAGCTCGGCACGCAGTTCGCGCACGGTGTCGATGCTGTACGAGGCCACGCCCGGCTGCGCCAGCGCGCGCTGCAGCTCGTGCCGGTCCAGCAGTAACCCCGGCTCGCCGGCGATCGCCAGCGCCAGCATCTCGCAGCGCTGCCGCGCATCGGCCCCGGGCGCGTCGCGATGCGGCGGATCGGCCGCCGGCATCAGCCGCACCGGCACCGCGAACGCATCGCGCGCGGCCCGCGCGATCGCCAGATGGCCGTTGTGGATCGGGTCGAAGGTGCCGCCGTAGATGAGGTGGAGTTGGCGGGACTCGGGACTCGGGACTCGGGACTCGGAAAAGCCAGGCGTCGGCGACAACGCCGGTCGCAGAGACTGCTCCGCGCTGCCGCCCACAACGCCCGCACTCGCCGCGATCTTGGCGTTACGAGTCCCGAGTCCCGAGTCCCGAGTCCCGGACTTCATACCACCAACAACCGCACCGCACGCGCCTCGGCGATGGCCAGCAGCAGGCGCTCCAGGGCGATCCAGGCGTCGCCGTCGGCGCGGCCCTTGGCGATGCGGTCGATGCGACCGGCCTCGGCGGCGAAGCGCTCCCAGCGGCGCGGTTCGGCATGCCGCTGCAGGGCGCGCTTGAACGGCGCCTGGCGCGACTCCCAGATGCCCTGCCCCTTCATCTCCGCGGCCAGGTTGCCGCCGGCAGCCTGGACCTTGGCCAGCGCCGCGGTGCGCAGCAGTTCCTTGATCAGGATCGGCAGCAAGCCCGCCACCGCTTCGCCCTCGGCGCGCAGCCCGGCGAGCATGCGCCCGACCGCCGGCGCCTGCCCGGCCAGGGTGGCCTCGGCCAGGCGGAACACGTCGTAGCGCGCGGCGTCGGCGACCAGCGACTCCATCGCCGCCACGTCCAGGCTCTGCCCGTCGGCCAGCAGCGCCAGCTTGTCGATCTCCTGCGCGGCCGCCAGCAGGTTGCCTTCGACCCGCTCGGCCAGGCGCTGCACCGCGCCGGCATCGGCGCGCAGGCCCTTGCTGCGCAGGCGGCGCTCGATCCAGTCGCCCAGTTCGTGCGGCTTGATCGCCCAGGCCACCGCGATCACCCCGAGCCGGCCGACCGCGTCGGCCCACTTGCCCTGGTGCGCCTTGCTCCATTCGTTGCAGGTGATCAGCAGCACCACGTCCGGCGGCGGATCGGCGCAGAACGCGCTGATGACCTCGCCGCCTTCCTTGCCGGGCTTGCCGCTGGGCAGGCGCAGTTCGATCAGCCGGCGCGGGCTGAACAGGCTCGGCGCATTGAAGCTGGCATACAGCTGGCTCCAGTCGAAATCGCGGCCGTCGGCGTCGAACACCTCGCGCTCGCCGATGCCTTCGGCGCGTGCACGCGCACGCACCGCGTCGGCGGCCTCGAGCACGCGCAGGGTTTCCGGGCCGGCGATCAGGTAGACCGGATGCAGCGGCTGCGCGGCCGGCTGGGTGGCGAGTTGTTCGGGACGCAATTCCATGGCGGCAACCTAGGGCCTGTCGCTGTGCGCCGCCAGCGGATCGCCTACTAGGGGCGAGCGGCGGGCGGCGGGCGGCAGCCGACGGATCAAGGCTGCGGCATGGTCGCCGGCGGCGTGCCGGGGTCCGGCGTGCCTTCGACCGGCGTGCCGGTGGAGGCGGGCGGCGCCTGGTTGACGTTCTTGCCGTCGCGCACTTCGGCGCGCACCACGCTGTCGATCCGGCGCAGCATCGAGGCCGACATCTCGCGGCGCAGCTCGTCGGCGAGGATCTCGCGCTCGGTGGTGGTACCGGTGGCGTCGGTCGGCGGCGACACGTAATCGCGCGACAGCTCGATCACCTGCTGCGGCACCAGCACGCTGCCGTCGGCGCGGCGGAACACGAAGATCGCCGCGTAACGCAGGCTGTATTCCTGGGCGCGGCCTTCGGCGTCGAGCGCGATCGGCAGGTCGCCCCAGCGCTCGGACAGCACTTCCAGGCGCGCCACGCCGGTGTTGACCTCTTTCGGCGCGATCTCCGCGCCGGCGGCGCGCAGGCCGCGCTCTAGCAGCTTCACCAGCTCGCTGCACGGCGCCGAGGAGACCACCTTCACCGAGGGTGTGCCGGCCGGCAGGGTCAGCTTGTCGCGCAGGTGGAAGCCGCAGGCGGTCAGAGTCGTCGCGAGGACGAGGGCGAGCAGGAGTCTGGTCATGGGCACAGTCTGGGGGAGCCGGCTGGGCGCGGCAACAGGCGGCTAGCCTGCCCGATGCCGCGTGAACGAGGGTTGAGACGTGCCGAAGCGCGCGCCGACGGCGCCGCCGCACCTGGCGCCGCGGCAACGCGTGCGCCCGCGGCGGCGCGGTTCACGCCGCCACCAGGTTCACGATCTTGCCCGGCACGATGATGATCTTGCGGATGCTCAGGCCGTCCAGGAACTTGGCGGTGTTCGGTTCGGCCTGGGCCAGCGCTTCGATCTGCTCGCGCGGGGTGTCGGCCGCGACCTCGATGGTGCCGCGCAGCTTGCCGTTGACCTGCACCGCCAGGGTCAGCGCGTCGCGCACCAGCGCGGCCGGGTCCGGCTGCGGGAACGGCAGGTCTTCCAGCAGCGTCGGCGCATGCCCCAGCGCCTGCCACAGCGCGTGGCTGGCATGCGGGGTGATCGGGTTGAGCAGCAGCACCGCCGCTTCCAGCGCTTCCTGGCGCACCGCGCGCCCCTGTTCGCCGGCGTCGTCGAACCTAGCCAGCGCATTGGTCAGCTCCATCACCGCGGCGATGGCGGTGTTGAAACTGTGGCGGCGGCCGTAGTCGTCGGCGACCTTGCCGATGGTCTCGTGGGTCTTGCGCCGCAGCGCCTTGTGTTCGGCGCCCAGCGCGGCCACGTCCAGCGCCGGGGCGGCGCCGTCGGCGACATGCTTGTGCACCTGCGCCCACAGCCGGCGCAGGAAGCGCGCCATGCCGTCCACGCCGGCCTCGTTCCATTCCAGCGACTGCTCCGGGGGCGCGGCGAACATCGAGAACAGGCGCACCGTGTCGGCGCCGTACTTGCCGACCATCGCCTGCGGGTCCACGCCGTTGTTCTTGGACTTGGACATCTTCTCGGTGCCGCCGATCTGCACCGGCGCGCCGTCGGCGATCAGGCTGGCACCGACGATGCGGCCGCGCTCGTCGCGCTGCACGTCCACCTCGGCCGGGTTGATCCAGTCCTTGGAGCCGTCGCCGTTGTCGCGGTAGTAGGTCTCGGCGATCACCATGCCCTGGGTCAGCAGGTTGGTCGCCGGCTCGTCGCTGTCCACCAGGCGCGCGTCGCGCAGCAGCTTGTGGAAGAAGCGGAAGTACATCAGGTGCAGGATCGCGTGCTCGATGCCGCCGATGTACTGGTCCACCGGCAGCCAGTAGTTGCCGCGCTTGTCGACCATGTCCTTGGCGCCGGGCGAGGTGTAGCGCGCGTAATACCAGCTCGACTCCATGAAGGTATCGAAGGTGTCGGTCTCGCGCTCGGCCGCCGCGCCGCATTGCGGGCAGGTGGTCTTGCGCCATTCCGGATCGGTCTTCAGCGGCGAACCGGTGCCGCTCAGCGCCACGTTCTCCGGCAGCAGCACCGGCAGTTGGTCTTCGGGCACCGGCACCGCGCCGCAGCTGGGGCAGTAGATCACCGGGATCGGGCAGCCCCAGTAGCGCTGGCGGCTGACGCCCCAGTCGCGCAGGCGGTAGTTGATGCGGCGCTGGCCCTGGCCCTTGCGCTCGAAGCGCTCGGCCAGCGCCTCGAACGCGCCGTGGTAGTCCAGGCCGTCGAACTCGGCCGAATTGACCAGTTCGAACTCGCGGCTCTTGTCGGCGTACCAGTCGCGCCAGACGCTCGGCTCCCAGGTGCGCTCCTCGTCGTTCTTCGGCGCCGTCAGCGCGATCACCTGGCGGATCGGCAGCGCGTACTTGTTGGCGAACTCGAAATCGCGCTGGTCGTGGCCGGGCACCGCCATCACCGCGCCGGTGCCGTAGCCCATCAGCACGAAGTTGGCGACCCACACCGGGACCTGTTCGCCGCTGACCGGATGCACCGCCACCAGGCCGGTGTCCATGCCGCGCTTTTCCTGGGTCTCCAGTTCCGCCTCGGACACCCCGCCCTGCTTCAGCTCGGCCAGCAAGGCGGCCAGTTGCGGGTTGGACCTGGCCGCATGCAGCGCCAGCGGATGCTCGCTGGCGATGGAGACGAAGGTCAACCCCATCAGCGTGTCCGGGCGGGTGGTGAACACGCGCAGCGGATCCAGCGCGGCGCCGTCGGCGTCGCGCACCTCGAACTGGATCTCCAGGCCTTCGGAACGGCCGATCCAGTTGCGCTGCATGGTCTTGACCGACTCCGGCCAGCCCGGCAGCTGGTCCAGCCCGTCGAGCAGTTCCTGCGCGTAATCGGTGATGCGCAGGAACCACTGCGGGATCTCGCGCTTCTCCACCAGCGCGCCGGAGCGCCAGCCGCGGCCGTCGATGACCTGCTCGTTGGCCAGCACGGTGTGGTCGACCGGGTCCCAGTTCACCACCGCATTGCGGCGATAGGCCAGGCCCTTGCGCATCAGCCGGGTGAACATGCGCTGCTCGTGCACGTAGTACTCGGGACGGCAGGTGGCGAATTCGCGCGACCAGTCGATCGCATAGCCCAGCGACTTGAGCTGGCTGCGCATGTGTTCGATGTTGGCGTAGGTCCACTTGGCCGGCGCGGTCTTGTTCTTGATCGCGGCGTTCTCGGCCGGCAGGCCGAACGCGTCCCAGCCCATCGGCTGCAGCACGTTCTTGCCGTTCATGCGCTGGTAGCGGCTGATCACGTCGCCGATCGTGTAGTTGCGCACGTGGCCCATGTGCAGCGCACCGGACGGGTACGGCAGCATCGACAGGCAGTAGAACTTGGGCTTGTCGGAGGTCTCGTTGACCTCGAAGGCGCGGGTGGCGTCCCAGAACTGCTGGGCGGACGATTCGACCTGCTGCGGGTCGTAGGCGGTGGGCTCGACGGCGGACATGGAAACGGGCAAGGGCCAGGCGGCAACAAAGCAGACAAGGGTACCGCAGCGCAGCAGGCGGCTCCAATCGCGGCGACGAGCGGTGCCGGCGCCGCTGGCCTGCGCCCGGCCAGGGGAGCCGTGCGCGCCGCGCTGTCAGTGCGGCGAATACCGGAAAAACAGTGCTTGCCGCGTTGCCCGGCGCCGCGCACCGCCCCGCGCGCCAGGCGGGTTCGATGCGCTCCGGGGCCGGCGCC
>NZ_CAPJ01000398.1 GCF_000331775.1 Xanthomonas translucens pv. translucens DSM 18974 | reverse complement strand
CATCCAACCGCCAGCCACCGTCGATCTGCCGCCAGCGCGCGGTGGCACGCAGCGTGGTGAATGCGGTGTGCGGCCGCGCGGCGCCGGCCGCCAGCGGCGCGCCGCTCAGGCGCAGGTCGCGCAACATGGCCTCGACGCTGACCCCGACGATCCGGTGCTGCTGCAGCTGCGCCCAGCCCTGCACCTGGCCGGTGCCTGCATCCACGCGGATCCCGCCGGCCTGCAGCAGCCCCGACCAGCCGGCCAGCTCGGCCGGGCGCGCGGCCACATAGGCCTGGCCATTGCCACGTCGGCGGTCCATGTCCAGCACCGCGGTCAGCGGCGCCTGCTGCGGGTCGATCCAGCCCTGTGCGCCGACGCGCAGGCGGTCGTCGTCCACGCGCAGGCGCAGATCGATCTTCGGCAAGCGCGCATCCACGCCCAGTTCCGGCGCATGCAGCGCCAGCTGGCCGTCGATGACCTGCAGCTCGCCCAGACCCTGCAACGCGTCCAGCGGATCGCCGCCCTGACCGGTACTCGGCAGGCCCTGCACCGACCAGTTGCCGTCGGCGCCGCGCAGCAGGGTCAGCGCCAGCCCGCGCAGGCGCAGTTCGGTGAACGAGCGGCCCGGCAACAGGCCGGCGTACATCGACACCAGCACCTCGGCCTGGCCGACCCGCACCCCATCGCCGGCGCCCACGCGCAGCCCGTCCAGGCGCAGCAGCGGACCGCGCCGGGTCCACGCGGTCTCGACCCGATCGAACTGGATCGGGCGCCCGGCGCGCTCGCTGAGCCAGGCCTGGATCCGCTGCGGATGCCGCTCCACGAACGGCAGCGCCTGGCTCAGCGCGCCCACCGCCAGCGCCACGCACACCAACCCGATCGCCACCGCGTAGAAAGCGAAACGGCGGGCCAGGCGCAGGCAGCGGCGCAGGGGGGGCATTCAGGCGGGACTCGGGACGCGGGACGCGGGACTCGGAAAAGCGACGGTGCAAGGACGGCACTCGCGCACCGAAACCCGACAGCGCTCGCGCTTGTGCTTGCCGCGTCCCGCGTCCCGCGTCCCGCGTCCCGGCCTCACAGCAACACCACGTCGAACTGCTCCTGCAGGTATTGTTCGTCGGCCTGGAAGCGGATGCTCTTGCCGAGGAATTCTTCCAGTTCGGCCACCGCCGAGGATTCTTCGTCGGTGATCCGCGCAACGACCTTGCTCGAGGCGATCACCAGCAGCCGCGCCGCGTCGAACTGGCGCACCGCACGGGTGATCTCGCGGAAGATCTCGTAGGTCACGGTTTCGGCGGTCTTGATCGAACCGCGCCCGCTGCATTCCGGACACGGCTCGGACAGCTGCCGCTCCAGGCTCTCGACGGTGCGCTTGCGGGTCATCTCCACCAGGCCCAGCGGCGAGAATTCGTACACCGTGGTCTTGGCGTGGTCGCGCGACAAGGCCTTCTCCAGCGTGCGCAGCACCTGGCGCCGATGCTCGGCGTCGTCCATGTCGATGAAGTCGATGATGATGATCCCGCCCAGGTTGCGCAGCCGCAGCTGCCGCGCCACCGCCTGCGCCGCCTCCAGATTGGTGCGGAACACCGTTTCCTCGAGATTGCGCTGGCCCAGGAACGAGCCGGTGTTGACGTCGATGGTGGTCATCGCCTCGGTCTGGTCGATGACCAGGTAGCCGCCGGACTTCAGCGGCACCTGCTTGTCCAGCGCGCGCGCGATCTCGTCCTCCACCCCGTACAGGTCGAAGATCGGGCGGTCGCCGGTGTACAGCTCCAGGCGCTCGGCCAGGATCGGCATGTACTTGGCGACGAACGCCTGCAGCCGTTCGAAGGTTTCGTGCGAATCGACCTTGACCTTCTCCACGTCCTTGCGGATCAGGTCGCGCACCGCGCGCAGCGGCAGGCTCAGGTCTTCGTAGATGATGCTGGCCGGGGCGCCGTCGCGGCCGCGCCGCTCGACCACGTTCCACACCCGCGACAGATAGGCGATGTCCTCGGCCAGCGCCTCGGCCGGCTGGCCCTCGGCATTGGTGCGGATGATGTAGCCGAAGCTGCCGTGGCTGGCGGCCAGGTCGGCGACCAGGGTCTTCAGGCGCAGCCGCTCGGCCTCGTCCTCGATCCGCGCCGACACCCCGATCACCCGCGACTGCGGCAGCAGCACCAGATAGCGCGAGGGAATGCTGATCTGCGTGGTCAGCCGCGCGCCCTTGCTGCCGATCGGATCCTTGACCACCTGCACCACGATGTCCTGGCCGTCGCGCAGCAGCTCGACGATCGGCACCCCCGACGCCACCGGCAGCGGCGGCGCCTCGTCGGTATCGCCATTGGCCACCGGCGCCGGCCGCACCACATCGTTGGCGTGCAGGAACGCCGCGCGCTCCAGCCCGACCTCGACGAACGCCGCCTGCATGCCCGGCATGACCCGCTGCACCCGGCCCTTGTAGATGTTGCCGACCACCCCGCGGCGCCAGCCACGCTCGATGTGCAGCTCCTGCAGCATGCCGTTCTCGATGACGGCTACCCGGGTCTCGCGCGGTGTGACGTTGACCAGGATCTCTTGCGACATCAAAGCACTCCGAAGGCGCGCAGCAGTTGGGAAGTCTGGTGCAGGGGCAGGCCCATCACCCCGGAATAACTGCCGTCCAGGCGGCTGACAAAGCGCTCGGCGCCGCCCTGGATCGCATAGGCGCCGGCGCGCCCCATCGGTTCGCCGCTGGCCACGTAGTCGGCGATGTCCTGCGCCGACAAGGCCGCGAAGCTGACCTGCGTCGGCACCAGCAGCACCTCCTCGCGCGCCGCGGCGACCAGCGCCACCGCGGTGATCGCCTGGTGGGTGCGTGCCGACAGCGCCGCCAGCATCGCCGCCGCGTCGGCGGCGTCGGCCGGCTTGCCGAACACCCGATCGTCCAGCACCACCTCGGTGTCGGCGCCGAGCACCACCGCATCGGCGCTGGCGGCCAGCTGCGCCATGCCGGCGCGGGCCTTGTCCAACGCCACCCGGCGCACATAGGCGTGCGCCGATTCGTCGGCCGCGCGCACTTCCGGCACCTCCAGATCGAGGATCCGGAACGGTACGCCCAGGCGCGTCAGCAGTTCGTTTCTGCGGGGGGAACGGGAAGCGAGATACAACATGGCGGAAGGATAACCCGGCGGGCCTGACTGAACGATCGCTAATTCCGCAGGCGCAGATTCGACCCCGGCCCGCATCACGACGCGTTCATCGTCGCGGCAACACCCTCGCCCCATCCTTCAAGGAAAACATCCGATGCGCGCACTCTCCGTCCGTCCGCTGCTGCTGGCCCTGACCCTCGCCCTAGGAGGCACGATGACCGCCCATGCCCAATCCGCCACGCCGGCCTACGCCGTGCCGGCCGACGGCACCTTGCTCAACATCGCCGCCCAGGCCGAGGCCAAGCACGCCCCGGACGTTGCCACGCTGTCGGCCGGCGTGGTCACCCAGGCCAGCGACAGCGCCGCGGCGATGCGCCAGAACGCCGAGCAGATGACCAAGGTCCTGGCCGCGGTGCGCGCCGCCGGCATCGCCGACAAGGACGTGCAGACCAGCGGCATCAACCTCAGCCCGCAGTACAAGTACGTCGACAACCAGGCGCCGCAGGTCGTCGGCTACCAGGCCAGCAACTCGGTCAACCTGAAAGTGCGCGACATCGCCAAGCTCGGCAAGGTGCTGGACGCGCTGGCCGCGCAGGGCGCCAACCAGATCAACGGCCCCAGCTTCGAGATCGATAATCCGGAGCCGCTGTACGACCAGGCCCGGGTCGATGCGCTGAAGAAGGCGCAGGCCCGCGCGCAGACCTACGCCAAGTCGCTGGGCCTGCGCGTGCGCCGCATCGTCAGCATTTCCGAAGGCAGCGGCGGCGGCGTGCGCCCGATGCCGATGATGCGCGCGATGGCGATGAAGGCGGAGATGGACAGCACCCCGGTGGCGACCGGCGAGAGCAGCGTGTCGGTCAACCTGGACGTGGTGTTCGAACTCGGCAAGTAAGCCCCGCTCGCACCAGTTTGCCGACGACGGCGCCTGCGGGCGCCGTCGTCGTTTCTGCGCCATGCGCTCCCATGCCGCGGCGCTGGCGTGCGGGTCCGCTGCCGGCGCTTGCCATGGGGACGGCAGCAGGCGCAATGTCGGAAACGCGGGCGGATGGCGCATCGCCCCCGTCCGCTGCGCTGGCGCGTTTGGTCGTACCGCAAGTCCACAAGACGCAGGTCATCATGGAGGTGGATCATGGTTCGCACGCAACTCCCCGCTCCCTCGTTCGCTATCGACCTGTCGCGGATCCTGGCGCTCAGCGCCGCGATCGGCCTGCACCTGCTGGCCATGCTGCTGTTGCTGATTCCACTCTCGCACGTGGCGCCGCCGCAGGCACCGGCCAAGGCGCAACCCGTCTGGCAGCAACCGATCGTGGTCCCGATCACGCCGCCGCCGCACCCCACGGTGCAGCCTCAGAAACGGCCCATGACCCAGCCGCGGGTGCCGATCGCCGCGCCGGTGCCGGCCCCGGTGCAGGCAGTGTTGGCCGACGCCAGCCCGAGGCCGGTGCAGGACGCGATCGCCGATCCGGCTGCGGTCACCGCCGAGCCGAGCGTGCCGCCCACGCCGGTCAGCGCGCCGGTCGCCGGCATGCAGTTGCAGTACCTGCGTGCGCCGGCCCCGCCCTACCCGCGCGATGCGCTGCGCGATGGCCTGCAGGGCAGCGTGTTGCTGCGCGTGCTGGTCGGCGTCGACGGCCAGCCGTTGGAGGTCAGCATCGCCAGGAGCAGCGGCCACCGGATCCTCGACCAGGCCGCGCGCGAGCAGGTGCTGAAGCGCTGGAAGTTCCATGCTGCATTGCAGCAAGGAATGCCGGTTCAGGCATATGGACTGGTCCCGGTGAATTTTTCGTTAGGCCGTTGAATGCGGGTGCGGCCCCGCTGCAGGAGCGCGCGTCGGGGTCGCCTTAATCCAAAATTCACAATTAATTCACGTTAAATACATGTAGATGGCATCAGCCGACCATTTGTGTCGGCACCTGGCAAAAATTAGACATCAAAACTTGCGCTTCCAGTTAGGAGAGAGACTGTGAACAACCCGAACCAACGGCGTGCAACCCGCCGCCATATTCTTTGCGCGTCCGTCGCTGCCGCCCTCGCCATGACTGCCGCCGTCCCCGCCGCGTTTGCGCAGGAGGCGGCGACCACCCTCGACCGCATCACCGTCACCGGCTCCAACATTCCCCGCACCAACACCGAGACCCCGTCTCCAGTGCAGGTGGTCACCCGCCAGGAAATCGACCGCACCGGCAAGAGCACGGTGGCCTAATACCTGCAGACGCTGACCTCCGACGGCGCCGGCTCGATTCCCAAGAGCTTCGGCAACGGCTTCGCTGGCGGCGGCGCCGGCATCTCGCTGCGCGGCCTGGGCGCCGGCTCCACCCTGGTGCTGTTGAACGGCCGGCGCATGGCCACCTACGGCCTGGCCGACGACGGCCAGAAGGTGTTCACCGACCTGAGCACCATCCCGCTGGACGCGGTCGAGCGGATCGACATCCTGAAGGACGGCGCCTCGGCGATCTACGGCTCCGACGCCATCGCCGGCGTGGTCAACATCATCCTGCGCAACGACTTCGAAGGCGCGATCCTGCGTGGCTCCTACGGCCTGTCCGGCGACAGCGACGGCGACGCGCGCAAGGCGACCCTGACCGCCGGCACCGGCAGCCTCGCCAACGACGGCTGGAACGCGTTCTTCAGCCTCGACGTGGGCAAGTCCGACGCGATCAAGATCAGCGACCGCAAGGACCGCAAGTGGATCGGTACCGGCGACATCCGCCGCTACGGCTACGACGCCGCCGACGCACAGTTCCTCGGCGGCGCCTACCTCAGCGGCGGCACTGCCGGCGGCACCGGTCCGAACGGTTCGGTGTTCAACAACGATGCCCCCAGTCCCCATCTGGTCGCCCTGCCCGGTTGCGCCGGCCTGACCACCATTCCCGGCCAGACCGATGCCACCGCGCAGGCCCAGGGCTGCCTGTGGGATCCGGCGCAGCAATACCGCGACCTGAGCCCGGAAGAGAAGTACGTCAACGTGTTCGCCCGCGCCAGCTTTGCCTTCGGCGAGGGCGGCGAGATCTATACCGAGATCGGCTACTCGAAGAAGGAGACCGTGTTCTCCAACACCCCGTCTGGCGTGTCCGGCGGCTGGGGCTATCCCGGCGGCCCGGTCAACGCCAACAGCGGCGCCGGCGCCACCATGCTCTATGCCGGCCATCCCGACAATCCGCTGCCCTACGCCGCGCGCGTGCGCTACAGCGCCTGGGACGTGGGCCCGCGCGTGACCGACAACACCAACGAGTTCAACCGCTTCCTGGTCGGGGTCAAGGGCAACTGGGGCGAGTGGAGCTACGACACCGCCTACCTGCATTCGGGTACCGACCTGATCAACAAGCGCACCGGCTTCCTGCGTTACAGCTCGGTGCGCTGCGTGCTCGGCAACCCGGCCTGCGCGGCCGGCACCTGGCGCATCGGCGACAACGCCGGGCTGAACTCGCAGGCGCTGTACGACTTCATCTCGCCGACCATCAGCGCGACCGCCAAGTCCAGCCTGGACATGTTCGACTTCACCGTCTCGCGCAGCCTGGCCGACCTGCAGGGCGGCCCGCTGGGCCTGGCGCTGGGCACCGAATGGCGCAAGACCAGCAACAGCCTGACCCCGCAGACCTACACCGACGTCGGCGACATCATCGGCCTGGGTTACTCGGCCTACGACGGCACCCAGAACGTCTATGCCGCCTACGCCGAGCTGTCGGCGCCGGTGCTGGAGCAACTGGAACTGTCCGCGGCGGTGCGTTACGACAAGTACGAGAGCGGCGACGGCAAGGCCACGCCGAAGCTGGGCGTGAAGTGGACCCCGGCCGACTGGATCGCCCTGCGCGCCACCTACGCCGAAGGCTTCCGCGCGCCGAACCCGGCCGAGAACGGCGATGGCGGCCTGGCCGCGTTCTCCAACGCATCCGACCCGGTGCGCTGCGGGATCGACCCGGCCAACGAATGCGGCGGGCGTTCGGTAGCGCTCATCACCCGCCCGAATCCGGCGCTGAAGCCGGAAGAGTCCAAGAGCTACTCGTTGGGCTTCGTGCTGCAACCCACCTCCAGCACTTCGCTGACCGTGGACGCCTGGGAAATCAAGCGTACCAACGAGATCGCCCAAAGCGACACCAAAGACGCGATCCTGGCCGGCGATGTCCTGCGCGACAGCAACGACATCGGTGGCGTGGCCAACAGCGGCACCATCCTGGCGATCAATACCGATTACGTGAACGCCAACTCCTCGCGCGTGCGCGGCATCGATACGGACATCCGCCAGACCTTCGCCATCGGCCCGGGCCAGCTGGAGCTGGATGCGCAGTGGAGCCACCTGCTCAAGTTCGAGCGCACTGGGGCTAGCGGCACGGTCGATTACGTCGGCACCCACGGCAACTGCGACGTGACCAACTGCATCGGCACCCCGCAGGACCGCGTCAACGTCGGCACCACCTGGAAGCAGGGCAGCTGGAGCGTCAGCGGCGTGGTCAACTACATCGACAGCATCGAGAACAAGGACAGCCGCGGCGGCAGCTACCTGGCGTTCTACGCGGACGGCAGCCCGGTCGAGAAGATCGCCTCGTTCACCACCTTCGACCTGTCCGGCCGCTGGAACGTGACCGACGCGTTCGAACTGAACGCCTCGGTGCAGAACGTGTTCGACCGGATCGCCCCGCTGGATCCGTCCACCTACGGCGGCGTCAACTACAACCCGCTGCACTTCAGCGGCGCAGTCGGCCGCTACTTCACCGTGGGGGCGAAGTACACGTTCAACTGATCGAACGCGTTGCGCTACACAAAAAGCCCGGGCCTGAGCCCGGGCTTTTTGTTTGCCGATGCTGCGCAGGTCGCAGAGGTGGCATCGCGATGTCGCTGCCGGCGTCGCGCCGGCGATGCGGGCGAGGCGCAACCGGCGCGTCGTGCGCGTGCCGTGCGGATCAGGCGAACCTGACGCTCACGCGCGATGGTAGGGATGGTTGGCCAGCATCGCCGCAGCGCGGTACAGCTGTTCGGCCACCACCAGCCGCACCAGCATGTGCGGCAGGGTCAGCGGCCCCAGCGACCAGGATTCGCTGGCCACCGCCAGCACCTCGGGCGAATGGCCTTCGGGGCCGCCGATCAGCAGCGCCAGGTCGCGGCCTTGGCCGCGCCAGTGTTCCATGCGCTGCGCCAGTTGTTCGGAACTGTACGGCTTGCCTGGCACGTCCAGCGCCACCACCAGCGCGTTCTTCGGCAGCGCGGCGAGCACGCGGCGGCCTTCGTCCTCGATCGCGCGCTGCGCATCGCGGCCCTTGCCGCGCAGCCCGGGTTCGATCTCGACCAGTTCCAGCGGCAGCCAGTGCGACAGGCGCTTGCGGTATTCGGCGAAGCCCTGCGCGACCCAGGCGGGGGCGCGTTCGCCGGTGGCGATGAGGCGCGCCTTCATCGCTGCGGCGCGGCCGGCCTGCGCTGCACGCCATGCGCCACGCGCATCACCAGCGCTCGGCGGAAAAAGCGAAGTCCATCAGCGCCGCATCGCGCTCCTGCTCAGCGATGCGCGCACGCTGCAACTTGAGCCATTGCTTGAGCGTGGATGCCTGCTGCAGATAGCGCACTTCCTCGGCGAATCCTTCGATCTCGTGCTGCAGTTGGCGTTTGATCTGCGCCATCAGCGGATCGAGGCGCTGCGGCTTGGGCCGGCGCTCGGCGTACACGTCGTACCTGTCCATGAACACCGCGGCGACCTGCGCCAGTTCCTGCTCCACCTCTTTCAGTTGCGTGGCCAGCATCCGGTTGTAGTGCTGGATGCGCTCCTCGCTCATCGCCGCGATCCCGGCGCGATCCAACTGGCCGATTTCCAGTTGCAACTCCAGCAGCGCCAGCAGATCGCCATCGCGATAGGCACTGTTGAGGCGCTGCATCAGCGCGGTCTTGCGCTCGCGCTGCTGCGGATCGCTCTCGCGGTCCGGGTGCAGGGCGGTCACCAGTTTGCGATAGAGCTCGCGCAACGACTGCTGCGGATCGAACCCGGTCTTCTGCGCCTTGCGCGTGCCGGCGCGACGGCTCTTGGCGGTCTTCTGCGCGCGCTCGGCCTTATGCGCCTGCTGCTCATGCAGGCGCTGTTGCACCTGCGCGTACAACTCCTCGGGCGATTGGATATGTTCCAGTTCTTCCGGCGCAAGGCCGAACTCGGCGCCGATCACCGACTTCAGCAGCGCGTTGGACTCGGCGATTTCCTGGTCGAATCCCACCTCGCTATGGCGGTCGTAGATGGGCTTCAGCTGCTCGAAGCCGCCTTCCTCGATCAAGGCGCCGGCCAGCTCGCAGATCGTATCCGACAAGGTGGCACGATCGCTCTTGCTCAGCTTGTGCGCGGCATGCGCCGCGTCCAGCGCATGCACCATCTGTGCCTGGGCCGCATCGCGCGCCTGCAGCAGCGGCTCCACCTGCTCGTGATAGCGCTGCTCCCAGCGCGGCAGCGCCTCGCGCCATGCCAGCAGTTCCAGACGGTAGCGCTCCAGGCGCCGGACCAGCGTATCGAAGCGCTTGCGCGCCGGCGTCATAGGGCTTTGCGCCGCGTCCTGCGCGCGCAGTTGCATGGACTGCGCAGCGCCGCGGTCGGCGCTCGCGCCGTCGTGCCGCTCAGGCATCGCGTTCGTCGTCCGCGTCGCTCGGCGGCTGGTCGCCGACCGTCCACAACCGCTCCAGCGCATAGAACTCGCGCACCCGCGGCAGCATCACGTGCACCACAACGTCGCCGAGATCGACCAGCACCCACTCGGCCTCGCGCTCGCCTTCCACGCCCAGCGGCATCACGTCCAGCTTCTTGGCGTGCTTGATCACTTCGTCGGCGATCGACTTGACGTGGCGGGTAGAGGTGCCGGAGACGACGATCATGTAATCGGTGACGCTGGACTTGCCGCGCACGTCGATTTCCACCGCGTCCTTGGCCTTGAGCTCGTCGAGCGCGTTGCGGACATGGGCGAGCAGGACCGGCAACGACGGCGGCGGGTTGGGCAATTGGGTCTTGATGACGTGGGCTTGAGTGGACAAAGGCGCGAACTCGATGGAATGGGCGAATTATAGGGAACTACGCGAAGACGCGTATTCAGCTAGCCGGCGCGGGAGCTGCAGGGGCCGCCGCATACAGTCCGGCGGCACGGATGTAGTCCGCGACCG
>NZ_CAPJ01000399.1 GCF_000331775.1 Xanthomonas translucens pv. translucens DSM 18974 | reverse complement strand
CTTGCTCGGCACGCTGAGCTCGCCGGCCAGCGCCGCTCCGTCCAGGTGCACCGCCACTGTGTCGGCCTGCGGCTGCAGGCGCAGACGGGTGTTGTCGAACACGCCGCCGAGCAGCAGCAGATGATCGGCCAGCACGTCGATCTGGCGCAGCGGGATCGGGTCTTCGGCGCCCGGCGTGGCCGACTTGTTCGGATCCGGGCCGCTGACCAGGCCGATCCAGTCGATCGCGTTCAGCGAGGCGGTGCGCCCGCTCACGACTAGGCCGCTGGCCGGCGGATCCTCGCTCACGTGGTCGCTGCCCATCACCACCTTGACCCCGGTCCTGCCGTTCTGGTTGCGCGCGACCAGCGCCATCAGCTTGCCGAAGGCCACCTCGATGCGCCCGCTGCCCACCGGCAGCGGCACCGCGACCGAGGTCGCCAGCGGCGCGGCCACGCCTTTGTCCATCGGCGCCGGCAGCAGCAACTGGGTGCCGACCAGGTCCGAATGCAGTTGCAGGCGGGTCGGCGGTTGCGCCCCGCCGTCGGCGGTCTTGGGCAGGGCGACGCCGATGTTCCAGCGCGAGCGGCCCTGCACGTAGGGCTTGAGCCAGGCCATTTCCGGCGCCCGGTCGAGCAGTTCGTCGGCATCGGCCGACACGCTCAGCGCGGCCTCGAACGCCTGCTGCGGATCGCTCACGCCGTCGCCGGCACGCAGCGCCAGCGTGCCGGGATGGCCCTGCTGCAGCACCGCCAGTTGCGGCGCCTCGAAACCGGTGTCGCGGTAGTCGGCGCTGCCGCGCATGTCGTCGAAGGCCACGTCCCAGCGGCTGTCGGCGAGACGCGCGCCGAGCAATTCGACCTTGCCGCGCAGGTGGTGGGCGCCGATATCGGCGCGCAACGGCTGCAGCAGGTCGAAGCTGACGTCGGCCGGGCCGGAGGCGCTGAGCGCGTCCAGGGTGTCGCCATAACGCTTGCGCAGCGGGCTCTGCCGCAGCATCGCCAGCAGCGTGCCGGTCTCGGCGCGGCTGCTGGCCAGCACGCTGAGCTGGCCCTGCATGTAGTCCGGCAAGGTCGCCGACAGCCGTTGCACCGGCACCCCGCCCATCTCGCCGCGGCCCTGGATCTGGAAGCCATTGCCGATGAACACGACATCGGCGTCCACCTTTTCCACCGCCGGCCACTCGTGCTGGAAGCGCACCTTGCCGTCGTCCAGCCGCCCGCTGGCCTCGAAGCGGCCGTTGTGGTCGACGAACGGCCACTGGTCCAGGTCGCCGGAGATCAGCACGCGGCCGCCGCGCAGGCGCCCGCCCTGCAGCGCGGCATCCAGCCAGTCGGTGGCGGCCTTGCTCATCTTCGAGTGCACCCAGAATTTCTTCGCCGCCACCACCGGCGCGTCCTGCAGCTGCGCGGCCAGATCGATCCACGGCCGCGAGCCGTCGGCCTGGAAGCACAGACCGCCGCGGACGTCGGCGCCGTAGTCGGTGCCCTGCACGCGCAGCGCCGGCGTCGCCACGCGCAGATCCTCGCCATCGCGGAACACCACGATGCGCCCGGCCAGTTGCACGTCGTGCGGCACGCCGAACCCGCTGGGCCAGTCGAAACGCACCGGACTGGAAGCGTCCAGCACCAATTCCCCTCCCTGCGCGTCGCCATCG
>NZ_CAPJ01000400.1 GCF_000331775.1 Xanthomonas translucens pv. translucens DSM 18974 | reverse complement strand
CGCCGCCGTCGCGGGAAATCGCCCGCGCCGATTGCGCCGCGGCCAGCAGCGCGTCGCGGTGGATGTCGTCGGAATAGGCGAACCCGGTCTTCTCGCCGGAAATCGCGCGCACCCCCACGCCCTGCTCGATGGAGTGGGCGCCGTCCTTGACGATGCCGTCCTCCACGCTCCAGCTCTCGCGCCGCGAATGCTGGAAATACAGGTCGCCGAAGTCGATGCCGGGGCCGAGCAACGTGCCGAAGGCGCGCTCCAGGCTGGTGGCATCGAGGCCGGCAGGAAGCAACAGGCGGGTTTCGGCGAGGCTGAGGGCGTTTTCGGTCATGGGACTCAACATGGGGGACGGGGGCGCTCAGCGCAAGCGCCGGCGGCGCGGCGCAGGCGCCGATTCAGGGACTTCTGGACGCCGCAGGCGGCGCCGGCGGACGCGACGATTCGCGCTCGATCACTTCCACCTTGGGCTCCTTCCACGGGCCGGTGACGCGGTAGGTGCGCGCGCCGATCGCGCCCAGCGGCTTGCCCAGCACCGCGTTGGCGGCGGCGCCGACCGCCGCGCCGACCGGGCCGCCGGCGACCGCGCCGACCACGGTCAGCAGATTGCCGGACTTGGGATTGACGTCGATGGTCTGGTCGAACTGCTGCGCGCGCAGGTCGGCCTGCCCGCGCACCTTGATCTCCGCGGCCGGGCCATCGATCAGCATCGATTGGCTGCGCGCGAGGCCGTTGCCGAACTGCACCTGGCCGTCGATGCGGTTGAAGGCGAAGCCCTTGGAGAAGAAATCGCGGAAATCGAACATCAGCCGGCGCGGCAGCTGCGCCACGCTGAGCAGGCCGAGCACGCGCCCGGCACCGGGGTTCAGTTCCAGCAGCTGGCCATTGCGCGCGGCCACGTCGAGCTGGCCCTGCAGGGTGGCCAGCTGGAACCCGGCCGGGTCGCCGGGCCAGGCGGCGCGCAGATTCAGCGTGCCTTCGCCGCCACGCAGCTGGCCGCCGAAATCCAGGTTCTGCATCAGTTCACCCAGGTCCTGGCTGTCCACGCTGGCGCTGAGCTGGGTGCGCGCGGTGGCGCCCTTACCGCGCCAGTCGCCGCTGATGTCGATCTTCTGCTTGTCCGAGCGCAGGTGCAGCTGGTCCACCTGCATGCCGTCGCTCAGCTTGCGGGTGCGCAGCGAGGCCGCGCCGAGGTTCATCGCGCCGAAGCGCAGGTCGTCCACGTCCAGCGCCAGCGCCGGGATCGAGGCCGGGTCGATCGCCTCGGTCAGTGGCCGTACCGCCG
>NZ_CAPJ01000401.1 GCF_000331775.1 Xanthomonas translucens pv. translucens DSM 18974 | reverse complement strand
GCCGCAGCGGCCACAGCGTCAGCGCGTGCGCGGTGCGGTACTCGCAGGCGGTGCGGTCGCCGTGGCCGATCAGCGAACGCAGCGCGGTGCCGCGCGCCAGTGCGTGGCCGTCCGGGCCGATGCCCTCGCCTTCCTCCGGCTGCAACTGCACCACCGCCATCGATGGCACCGGCGCCAGGAAATGCGGGTAGAGCATCTCCATCAGATGCTGGGCGAACAGCGGCTGCTGCGCCTCCAGTTCCAGTTGCACCCGCGCCGCCATGAACGCGAAGCCTTCCAGAAGGCGCTCCACGTAGGGATCGGCGCACTCGATGCCGCTCATGCCGAGACGGCCGGCCACCTTGGGGTAGTCGCGGGCGAACTCCGCGCCCATCTCGCGCACGTGCTGCAGTTCGCGGCTGTAGTGATGGAGCAGGCGCGGGTCCATCAATGCACCCCGTCGTGCACGGTGAAGCGCCCGCTTTCCAGATCGACCTCGGTGCGCAGGTACAGGGCCAGCGGCAGCGGCTGCGCCCACATCTGCGCCTCGATCAGGAAAGTCAGCGACAGCCGGTCCATGCGCTGGTCGTTCACCTGCGCGGTGACCTGCAGGCTCGACGCCGCCAGCCGCGGCTCGAACGCCACGATCGCCGCGCGGATGCGGTTCTGCAACACGGACACGTCCAAGCCCGCCAGCAACACCCCGGCCAGGTCAGGAATGCCGTAGTTGAGCACCGACTCGGCGACGTACGGATGCGCTTCGAACGCCTCGGCCTGGTGATGCCGGGTGCAGTTCAGCAGCCAGCCCAGGTCGCGCACGATGCACGCGCGCAGCCGCGCCGCGGTGATGGTGCGCGCCGCGCGGCTTTCCGCCGGCTCGTGGCGGCGGTCGTCGCTGAGGCGGTCGAGCAGCGAGGGCTGCAGGCGCTCTTGCTGGGTCAGTTCGGCCATGATGCTTGTCCTTGTGCGGAGACGTCGAACTCGATCAGGCGCACGTCCAGCAGCGCATGCTCGCCCAGGCTGCTGGCCAGCATGCGTTGCCCGACCCCGCGCGCCGCCGCGCCATCGCCCTCCCAGCGGGTCTGCCGTGCCAGGCGCAATTGGGGCTCGTCGCGCAGTTCGCTGCCCGGATAGCGGCACGGCACCACCCCATGAGCGACGACGCCATCGGTCCAGGTCAGTTCCACCTGCTGCCACAGCAGATCGCGCAACGCGGACGGCGCTTCGAAGCGCAGCCGCCGCAACTGCGACAGCGCCACCCAGGCATAGCCGGCTTCCAGCACCACCTCCAGGCACGGGCCGAAGCGCGGATCGGCATCGCCCAGCCAGTCGAAGCGCTGGCCGTCGATCGCGCCCGCCACCGCCTCGGCCTGGGTCAATGCCAACTGGCGGCGCTGCACCGCCTGCACGGTTTCCCCGCGCTGGTCGTGCTGCAGCGCCTGCAGCAGGTCGTGCAGCCAGCGCGGCACCTGGCCCAGCATCAGCGGCAGCATCTGCCCGGCCAGCACCTGGGCGCGCGCATGCTCGGCGCTGACCACACGCGCATACGCCTTGGCCAGCGGCAACCACGCAGCGTCGAAGCGCCCCGCGAGCTGTAGCTGGTCGCCGGCGCGCTGCCATTGGCCGCTGGCCGCCAGCAACTGGAACAGGCCGATGCGCAGTGCGGCATCGTCCGGGCTGCCGCGGACCAGGCGGGCCGCCGACTCCAGCGCCATGTCCAGATCCCCAGCCCTGAGCAGGCCGGTGATCTCTTCGTGCGGCGAAGCGTCGGGAAAGGACACGGTGAACTCCTTGGAAAACGGCGCAGCCGGGCCTGGATCAGGACTTCTTCACTTCCTGCATGTTGAAGGTGAAGTCCTTGGTACCGCCCTCCTTCTTGCCCTTGTCGTCCTGGGGCTGGAACGCGTACTTGAACTTGCCGAAGTGCAGGGTGATGTTCTCGGTCAAGCGATCCTCGCCACCGCTGCCGCCGGTGGACACCGAGGTGATCATCACCCCCTCGCTGAGCTCGATGGTCAGGAAGTCGGTCTGCTCGCCGGTGGCATTGGTCACGTACAGCGTGGCGTTCTGCACGCGCGCACCAGTGCAGCAGGCGTTGAGCAGCGCATTGGAGCAGGAGTCGATGTACTTGGTGATGGAAATGTCGCGCACGTTGGCCTTGCCGCCTGCGGCGTAGCCGGCGCCGGTATGCAGGTTGCCGGTATTGCTGGCGCCCCACGACCACGAAATGATCGGCACCTCGTCCTTGTGCTTGCTGTGGTTGGAGGCGCCCTTGATCTCGACGTCGCCTGAACCGAACTTCAGATGCATGTCATAAGCCATGGTGAATCTCCCTTAGAGGGGTTGTGGATCACAGAGGTCGCGCCCTCTCCGAGTGGATGGCGGGCGTGACGGAACATCGAACGACAGATGCGGCGTTGGCGCGGCTCAGGCGCCCTGCGCCGACGGCAGGCGCGACACCAGCCGCAGCGACACGGTCAAGCCTTCCAACTGGTAATGCGGGCGCAGGTAGAACGTGGAGGTGTAGTAACCGGGATTGCCCTCGACGTCCTCCACCGTCACCTCGGCGGCGGCCAGCGGCTTGCGCGCCTTGCTCGCCTCGCTGGAGTTGGCCGGATCGCCGTCGACATAGTTCATCACCCAATCGGTCAGCCAGCCCTGCATCTGCTCGCGGGTGCTGAACGAACCGATCTTGTCGCGCACGATGCACTTGAGGTAGTGCGCGAAGCGGCAGCAGGCGAACATGTACGGCAGGCGCGCGCTGAGCGCGGCGTTGGCGGTGGCGTCCGGATCGTCGTACTCCTCCGGCCTGGCCAGCGACTGCGCGCCGATGAACGCGGCCATGTCGCTGTTCTTGCGGTGCACCACCGGCATCAGCCCCATCTTGTCCAGTTCGGCCGAACGGCGGTCGGTGATCGCGATCTCGGTCGGACACTTCATGTCCACGCCGCCGTCGTCGGTGGGGAAGGTATGCGTCGGCAGGCCCTCCACCGCGCCGCCCGACTCCACGCCGCGGATGCGGGTGCACCAGCCGTACAGTTTGAACGAACGGTTGATGTTGACCGCCATCGCGTAGGCGGCGTTCTGCCAGGTGTAGCGCGAGGAATCGGCGCCCTCGGTGTCCTCCTCGAAATCGAATTCCTCGACCGGATCGGACTTGGCCCCGTAGGGCAGGCGCGACAGCGTGCGCGGCATGGTCAGGGCGATGTACTTGGCGTCCTCGCTGTCGCGCAGCGAGCGCCACGCGGCGTAGTCGGGCGTGGTGAAGATCTTCGCCAGGTCGCGCGGGTTGGACAGCTCGTTCCAGTTCTCCATCCCCATCAGCGCCGACCCCGCGGCGCCGATGAACGGCGCATGCGCGGCCGCGGCGATCTGGCCGATACCGCGCAGCATCTCCACGTCCTGCGGGCTGTGATCGAAGTAGTAATCGCCGATCAGGCAACCGTAAGGCTCGCCACCGAGCTGGCCGTACTCCTCTTCGTAGACCTTCTTGAACACCGGGCTCTGGTCCCAGGCGGTACCTTTGTAGCGCTTGAGGTTCTTGCCCAGCACGCTCTTGGACACATTGAGCACGCGGATCTTCAGCAACGGATCGGTCTCGGTATTGCTGACCAGATAGTGCAGACCGCGCCAGGCGCCTTCCAGCGCCTGGAACTGCGGGGCGTGCAGGATCTGGTTGATCTGCTCGCTGAGCTTGCGGTCGATCTCGGCCACATAGGCGTTGATGGTCTGGGTCAGGTCGTCGCTGACGATGTCGCTGCGGTCCAGCACCTGCTCGGCCAGGGTGCGCACCGCCGCGCGCACCTCCTCGGCGGCGCGCTCGGTGCGCGGGCGGAACTCGCGGTTCAACAATGCGGCGAAATCGCCGCCGGTCGCTTCCTGGGAGGCGGCCTCGGCGACGGCGGCCTGACTGCTGTGCTTTGCCATGATCGTCTCCTCAGTCCTGCGCCGGCTTGGGTTCGGCCGCCAGCGCACGCAGCAGCGCCGGATCGCGGATCGCCTCGGCGACCAGGCGCTCGGCGCCGGCCTTGCCGTCGAGATAGGTGCCCAGGTTGGCCAGTTGGGTGCGCGCCTCCAGCAATTGCGCCAGCGGCACGACCTTCCTGACCACCGCGGCCGGCGAGAAGTCCTGCAGGCTCTCGAAGGTCACGTCGACCTCGAGCAGGCCCTCGCCGGTCAGCGTGTTGGCCACCGCCATCGCCACCCGCGGCCGCATCGCGCGCAGGCGCTCGTCGAAGTTATCGACGTCGATCTCCACCGCCTTGCGCTCTTCCAGCGACGGCAATGCGTCGGCGTTGGCGCCGGACAGCTCCGACAGCACGCCCATCACGAACGGAACCTGCACCTTCTTTTGTGCGCCATAGATCTCCACGTCGTACTCGATCTGCACACGTGGCGCGCGGTTGCGCGCGATGAACTTCTGACTGCTGCTGTGGATGGACATGGGGCCGACTCCGGTGGTCTGCGGGATGCCGCAGGCGTCGGCAGACGCCCGCACCGGACGCGTAGCGCCGCATCCAGCGTGGCCATGCTCGGCATAACGACGGCGCCGATGAAATCGAAACTCGATATAGGAGGCATCCGCGAGGCACATACCGCCACGGCGAGATCCCGCCTTGGGCCGCGACCACGGCGTACGCTCGACCGGGCGCGAGGCGGCACCGGGTCCCGGTTCCCATGCCGCCGCGCCTCTGCGCGGCACGCAGCAAGACTGCATCGTTCTTGGCGATCGCGCCGTGGACGGCCGCGCGCCCAGGCCGGGGCGGAGCCTGTTGTGCCGAACCCTGGCGCCGTCCGGCACATTCCGCCGCTGGACGCAGGCAAAAAAAAGGCCCGGCGAACGCCGGGCCTCTCGTCGCTACGCGACGATCACACGCTTACTTGATCAGGCGCAGCGCGAACGGGTAGCGGTAGGCCACGCCTTCGTTGGCCTTGACCCCGGCCAGGATGCAGAACACCAGGTTCACCACCCACACCACCGGCATCAGCAGCCCGCCGATCACGATGACGCTGAGCACCAGACAGATCACGTAGGCGATGGCGACGGTGATCTGGAAATTCAGCGCTTCCTTGGCCTGGTCGTTGAGGAACGACTTGGCCGGGTTGTCCTTGTTGATCAGCCAGATGATCAGCGGGACGATGAAGCCGGCGATGATGCCCGACAGATGGGTGATCAGGGCGACCGTGCGGTCTTCCTGCGGGCTGGTGCCCGCCGGCGGCGGCGGCGGTGCGGTCACGTTGTCGAATTCGCTCATCGTGGTTCCTTTCCTTGTAGTGGTGAGTGGGCAAGACGTGTTGCGCGCCACTCTCGGGGGCCTGCGCGAGCCTGTCAAGCCGTCTGCACGGCGAGCGACGTGCGTACGCGCCGTGCCGCGGCAATCAGGTCACCCAAGCGCCCTGTCCGTCGATGCGCCGCCATTGCACGCAAACGCTGCGGCACCGGCACCGGCAGGATCCGCGCGCCGGCACCGTCGCCGCCGTCCATGTCGCATGCGCGGCCTGGCAGCGACAGGGTCAGTCGCTTCCGGCCACCGTCATCTTGCCGACCAGCACCGCGCCGATGTGCACGTGCGAGCGCACGTCGATGTCGCGGCCGACTGCCTCGATGCGCTGGAACATCTCGCGCAGATTGCCGGCGATGGTGACCTCGTCCACCGGGTAGGCGATGGCGCCGTTCTCGATCCAGAAGCCGCCGGCGCCGCGCGAATAGTCGCCGGTGACCGGATTGACGCCGCTGCCCATCAGTTCGGTGACCAGCAGGCCGCGCGGAATGCCGGCGGCGATCGAGGCCAGGTCGTCCGCATTGGCCGCCACCTGCAGGTTGTGCACGCCGCCGGCGTTGGCGGTGGTCTGCAGGCCGAGCTTGCGCGCCGAATAGCTGCCCAGCACGTAGCGCTGCAGCACCCCGCCGGCAATCAGCGGCGCGGCACGGGTGGCCACGCCCTCGCCGTCGAAGGCGGCCGAGCGCAGCCCGCGGCGCAGGTGCGGCCGTTCGTCGATCGCGAACCAGTCCGGGAACAGGCGGGTGCCGACGCTGTCGAGCAGGAAGCTGGCGCGGCGGTACAGCGCGCCGCCGGACACCGCGCCGAGCAAGTGCCCGACCAGCGAGCGCGCCATCTCCGGGGCGAACAGCACCGGCAGCTCGCCGGTCGGCAGCGAGCGCGGCTGCAGCCGGGCCACGGTGCGCTCGGCGGCGCGGCGGCCGATCGCCGCCGGCGCTTCGAGATCCTCGCGCGCCAACGCACTGCTGTACCAGTGGTCGCGTTGCATGGCGTCGCCCTGCCCGGCGATCAGCGAGCAGCCGATCGAATGGTGGGTGCTGCGCTCGCGGCCGACGAAACCGTGCGAGTTGGCGTATACCGACAGGCTTTCGCTGCTGCCGGCCGAGGCGCCGTCGGAATTGGCCACGCGCGGATCGGCCTCGCGCCCGGCGGCCTCGCAGGACAGGGCCAGCTCGATCGCCTCCTCGGCCTCCAGCGCCCACGGATGCCAGCGGTCCAGCTCGGGCATGTCGCGCGCCATCAGCGCCGCGTCGGCCAACCCGGAGGCGACGTCGTCCTCGGTGTAGCGGGCGATCGCGCAGGCCTGGGCGACGGTCGCCTCGAGGCTGGACTCGTGCAGGTCGGCGGTGCTGGCGCTGCCCTTGCGCTGGCCGAAGTAGACGGTGACGCCGATGCCGCGGTCGCGGGTGGCCTCGACCGTTTCCACCGCGCCCAGGCGCACGTTGACGTCCAGCCCGCGGTCTTCGGTGCAGCTGACCTCGGCCTGGCTGGCGCCGAGTTCGCGCGCCCGCGCCAGCATGCGCTGGGCGATGTCGGACAGGCGCTCCAGGCGTTCCAGGCTGTCGTCGCGGCGCAGTTCGGAGGTGATCGCGTTCAATGCTTTATCCTGTAGGGGTAACGGCTCCGCGCAACGCGGAGCGGAAAATTCGAATTGGAAAGACCATGCGCGGACGCGACGAAGACACCGGTGAATTCCGCGGCAACAGCCGCAGCCAGCAGCGCCGCGCGGCGTTGGACGTGCTGACCCTGGGCGAGAAGCTGGTGGCACTGACACCGGCGCAGCTGGCCAAGCTGCCGGTGCCCGAGTCGCTGATCCCGCATATCCAGGAAAGCAAGCGCATCACCTCGCACATCGCGCACAAGCGGCAGCTGGCGTTCCTTGCCAAGCAGATGCGCCGCGAGGACGACGCGACCCTGGACGCGATTCGCGAGGCGATGGATGCCAACAGCGACGGCGCGCGCCGCGAAGTGGCGGCAATCCACCGGGTCGAGGACTGGCGCGCGCGGCTGCTCGTCGACGGCGACAGCGCGCTGTCCGAACTGCTGGACGCCCACCCCGAGGCCGACCGCCAGCGCTTGCGCCAGTTGATCCGCAACGCCAAGGAAGAGCGGCTGAAGAACAAGCCGCCGCATGCCTATCGGGAGTTGTTCCGGGAGTTGCGCGAGTTGGTGCTGGGGGACTCGGGACTCGGGACCGGGGACTCGGGACTCGAAGAAGCGGACCTGGACGGGCTCGAAACCGATCCCGACGAACGCGACTGAGCCGCGACGCCGCGCGGCTCTACCGATTGCCGTTTGCCGATTCCCCATTCCCGGCACTCAGGCCGTCCCGCCCACGGTCAGCCCGTCGATCAGCAGCGACGGCTGGCCGACGCCGACCGGCACGCTCTGCCCGTCCTTGCCGCACACGCCCACGCCTTCGTCCAGCGCCAGGTCGTGGCCGATCATGCGCACCTTTTGCATCGTTTCCGGGCCGTTGCCGATCAGCGTGGCGCCCTTCACCGGCGCGGTGACCTTGCCGTCCTCGATCAGGTAGGCCTCGGTCGCCGAGAACACATACTTGCCGCTGGTGATGTCGACCTGGCCGCCGCCGAAATTGACCGCGTACAGACCCTTCTTCACCGAGCGGATCATCTCCTGCGGGTCGTGCTGGCCGGCCAGCATGTAGGTGTTGGTCATGCGCGGCATCGGCAGGTGCGCGAACGATTCGCGGCGGCCGTTCCCGGTTGGCGCCACGCCCATCAGCCGCGCGTTCAGCGAATCCTGCATGTAGCCCACCAGCACGCCGTCTTCGATCAGCGTGGTGCAGTTGGTCGGGGTGCCTTCGTCGTCCACGTTCAGCGAACCGCGGCGGCCTTCCAGAGTGCCGTCGTCGACGATGGTCACGCCCGGCGAGGCCACGCGCTGGCCGATGCGCCCGGCATAGACGCTGGTGCCCTTGCGCGCGAAGTCGCCTTCCAGGCCATGCCCGACCGCCTCGTGCAGCAGCACGCCGGGCCAGCCGGGACCCAGCACCACCGGCATCACCCCGGCCGGTGCCGGCACCGCCTCCAGGTTGACCAGCGCCTGGCGCAACGCTTCCTTGGCGAAGGCCTCGGGGCGGCCATCGGCAAACAGCACCGCGTAGCCGTAGCGGCCGCCGCCGCCGGCATGGCCGGACTCGCGGCGCCCGTTCTGCTCGACGATCACCTGCACGTTCAGCCGCACCAGCGGGCGCACATCGGCGGCGAGCACGCCGTCGCTGCGCGCCACCAGCACCGTGTCCACACCACCGGACAGGCTGACCATCACCTGCTGCACGCGCGGGTCGGCGGCGCGCAGGAACTGGTCCAGGCGCCGCAGCATCTCGACCTTGAGGTCGTTGCCCATGCCGTCCACCGGGTCCAGCGCCGGATACAGCGCGCGCCCGCCGCCGCGCAGCAGCGCTTGCGCCGGCTGCGCGCCGCCGTCGCGG
>NZ_CAPJ01000402.1 GCF_000331775.1 Xanthomonas translucens pv. translucens DSM 18974 | reverse complement strand
CTGGCTCACCCGGCTGCGCTCGCGCGCGGAAAGCGAGGCCGGCCGCCGCCTGCGCGAATGGCTGCTGGCCGAGCAATGACAGGCGGTGCGCGGCGCATCAGCTAGTCGCGCTGTCGACGCCGGCCTGCATGATCGAGCCGGACACGCCACAGCCCCACGAGCGCACTCCGGCAGCAGGCGCGACCGGACACCATGCACGCGTCACGCCAAGGCCGATCAGCCCGCCGCCGGCGGCACAGGTCAGCGAGGCGCCGAATACCCGGAGGTCGGGCGGCAACCACAGCACCAGCAACAGCCCGACCAGCAGCGCCGCCGCCAGTATCGCCAAGCCGCGCCGCAGCTACGGCCGGGTGTGCAGGCGCTGCGCGGCCAGGTGGTCATCCGGGCTGATGATGCCGCTGATCATGGTGGCCGCCCTGCTTTGCTTGCGTCGCGCCACAGCTTAACGGCGCCAGCGTACGCATGCAGCCGCGTACGTTGCGCCGCCGCAACGCGCACGCCGCTTACGCGCCTTCGATCAACTCCATCCACGCCTGCTCGGCCTGCGCCAGCTGCTGCGCGGTGGCTTCGCGATCACGGCCCAGCACTGCCATCTTCTCCGCGTCGGCGTAGTGCCTGGGATCGGCGAGCTGGCGGTCGAGCTCGGCCAGTGCCGCTTCCAGATCGCCGACGCGCTTTTCGGCGGCGGTCAGCTTGTGCGGGTTCGGCGGCTTCTTCGCCGGTAGCGGCTTGACCGGCGGCGGCGGCGTCGGCGCGACCTCGGCCATCTTCTGCTTGGTGCCCTGCGCGGCCGGACGGCTGCGCAGCCATGCCGCGTAGTCGTCCAGGTCGCCGGCGAACGGCTCGACCACGCCATCGGCCACGCGCCAGAACGTGTCGCAGACCAGACCGATCAGGTGGCGGTCGTGCGAAACCATCACGATCGCGCCCTCGAAATCGCTCAACGCTTCGGCCAGCGCCTCGCGCATCTCCAGGTCCAGGTGGTTGGTCGGCTCGTCGAGCAGCAGCACGTTGGGCTGCTGCCAGGCGATCAACGACAGTGCCAGGCGCGCGCGCTCGCCGCCGGAGAAGCCGTCCACCACTTCGAATGCGCGGTCGCCGGGGAAATTCCACTTGCCGAGGAAATCGCGGAACGCCTGGATCGACGCGTCCGGCGAAATCTCGCGGAAATGGTCGATCGGCGACTGCCCTTCGTGCAGCGACTCCACCGTGTGCTGGGCGAAGTAGCCGATGCGCAGGTCCGGATGCGCGCTGCGCTCGCCGCTGAGCAGCGGGATCTCGCCGACCAGGCTCTTGACCAGGGTCGACTTGCCGGCGCCGTTGGGGCCGAGCAGGCCGATGCGGTCGCCCGCCTCCAGGCCGAACCCGGCCTGGCACAGGATCACCTCGCTGCCGTAGCCGCAGTCGGCATGGTTGAGCCGGATCAGCGAATGCGGCAGGCGGTTGGGCTGCGCGAACTCGATGCGGAACTCGCGCTCGGCGCGCACCGCCTCGGTGCCGGCCATCTTCGCCAGCCGCTTCATCCGGCTCTGCGCCTGGCTGGCCTTGCTGGCCTGGGCTTTGAAGCGGTCGATGAAGCTCTGCAGGTGGGCGCGCTCGGCCTGTTCCTTCTCGTGCGCGATCTGCTGCTGGCGCAGCTGCTCGGTGCGCTGGCGCTCGAAATCGGTATAGCCGCCGACGTACAGCTTGGCGCCGCCGCCGTGCAGGTGCAGGGTGTGGGTGGCGACGTTGTCGAGGAATTCGCGGTCGTGGCTGATCAGCAGCAGCGTGCCCGGGTACTTCAGCAGCCACTGCTCCAGCCACAGCACCGCGTCCATGTCCAGGTGGTTGGTCGGCTCGTCGAGCAGCAGCAGGTCCGAGGGCATCATCAGCGCCCGCGCCAGGTTCAGCCGCACCCGCCAGCCGCCGGAGAAGTCCTTGACCGGGCGCGAATGGGTCGCCGCCGGGAAGCCCAGGCCGTGCAGCAGCTTGCCCGCGCGCGCGGTGCCGTCGTAGCCGCCGACCTCTTCCAGGCGCACATGCGCGGCGGCCACCGCCTCCCAGTCCTCCGCAGCCAGCGCGGCGGCCTCGGCCTGCAGCGCCGCGGCCACCTCGGTGTCGCCGCCGAGCACGAAGTCCAGCGCCGGGTCCGGCAGCGACGGGGTTTCCTGGGCGACGCTGGCGGTGCGCAGCTTGCCGGGCAGTTCCACATCGCCCTTGTCCGCCTCCAGCTCGCCGCGGATCGCCGCGAACAGGCTGGACTTGCCGGTGCCGTTGCGCCCGACCACGCCGACGCGGTAGCCGGCATGCAGGGTCAGATCGACGTTGGACAACAGCAGCCGCTCGCCGCGGCGCATGGCGAAGTTTCTGAGGGAAATCACGGGGAAGGGAGCACTCGACGTTCGAGAAGGCAGTGTATCCGCTTCGTCCGGAATGGCCCACCCCATCCCAGGATCGCAGCATCGCTTCGCATACGAAAACAGGACTTCGCATTTGATCCAACCCGGCACCCCAACACGGTTTCTGGCCGATTTTGTATACACACCTTGGTTAAAAACATATTTCAATCACTCGGACTTATCGCTGCGCCGCAACACGCGCTCCCTCCCCCAGCCCCAGCCAATGGAGTCTCCCTACCGATGAAGAACCGCCCCCTCCCCCTGGCCAGCGCCATCCTGCTCGCCCTCGCCTCCGGCACCAGCTTCGCCCAGCAAGACCAGGCGCCCAAGACCCTGGACAACGTCATCGTCACCGGCACCCGCATCGCCGACCGCACGGTGGCCGAGTCGCAATCGCCGATCGATATCATCGCCCCCGAATCGCTGCAGGCGACCGGCGCCAGCGACCTGGGCAGCGCCCTGGGCAAGCTGCTGCCGTCGCTGAACTTCCCGCGCCCGGCGATCAACGACGGCAACGACGCACTGCGCCCGGCGACCCTGCGCGGCCTGTCGCCCGACGCGGTGCTGGTGCTGGTGGACGGCAAGCGCTACCACACCACCTCGCTGGTCAACTACAACCCCGTGGTCGGCCGCGGCTCAGCACCGGCGGACCTGAACTCGATCCCGATGTCGGCGATCGCGCGCATCGAGGTGCTGCGCGACGGCGCCTCGGCGCAGTACGGCTCCGATGCCATCGCCGGGGTGGTCAACATCGTGCTCAAGCACGGCGCCAAGCCCGGCAGCAACAGCGTCTCGGTCAACGCCGGCATCATGGACAAGGGCGACGGCGCGCAGAACGGCGTGGACGGCTCGTACGGGTTGGCCTTCGGCGGCGCCAACGACGGCGAAGCACCCGGCTGGGCGCGGCTGTCCTGGAACTACCAGAACGCGATGAACACCAACCGCGCCGGGAACACCGACAAGGCCACCACCCTGGCCGGCGCCGACAATCCCGGCGGTATTCCGTACCAGCGCTACGGCGACCCCGCGGTCAAGACCTACCAGGGCCTGCTCAGCTTCGGCTACGCGCTGACCCCGGGCATCGACCTGTACGGCTACACCAACTTCAGCCGCCGCGAGGCGGTGTCCAACGGCTACTACCGGGCCTGGGACAATAGCGACCGCAACGTGCAGGAGATCTACCCCAACGGCTTCCTGCCGCAGATCTACAACCCGTCCAACGACCGCGCCGCGGTGCTCGGCCTCAAGGGCAGCACCGACAGCGGCTGGAACTGGGACGTCTCTGCCGACTACGGCGAGAACGACGTGACCTTCAACCTGCTCAACACCATCAACACCAATCTGTACCGGACCACCGGCGCCTCGCCCACCCGCTTCAATGCCGGCGGCTTCCGCAACCGGCAGGGTGCGCTCAATGCGGACTTCAGCAAGTCCTTCGACTGGGGCCTGGCTTATCCGGTCAACCTCGCCTTCGGCGCCGAATACCGGCAGGACAAGTACGCCGTCAGCGCCGGCTCGCCGGACTCCTACTTCTTCGACCCGACCACGATCAACACGGACACCGGCAGCGCCTACCCGGGCGGTTCGCAGGTGTTCCCGGGCCTGACGCCAGCGGTGGCCGGGGACTTCCAGCGGCACAGCAATGCGGTCTATGCCGACCTGGAGACCGACCTGACCGAGAAACTCTCCGGCGGCCTGGCCGCGCGCTACGAGGACTACAGCGACGCCGGCTCCACCCGCTCCGGCAAACTGTCCGCGCGCTACCAGCTCAACGACGCCTTCGCCCTGCGCGGCACCGTCTCCAACGGCTTCCGCGCACCGTCACTGGCACAGCAGAACTACGCCTCGGTGGTGACCCTGCTGCAGAACGGGCAACTGACCCAGATCGGCACCTACCGCACCTCCGACCCGGTGGCCATCGCGCTGGGCGCCAAACCGCTGACCCCGGAAAAGTCCAGCAACTACAGCCTCGGTGCGGTATGGCAGGCGGGCACCGCGTTCAGTTCCACCCTGGACCTGTACCAGATCCGCATCTGGGATCAGATCCTGTATTCGGACCAGCTGTCGCTGGCCGAGCCGATCGGCCAGGTCACCGCGGTGCAGTTCTTCGTCAACGGCGCCACCACCCGCACCCGCGGCATCGACTGGGTGAGCAGCTACCTGCTCGATCTCGACCAGGCCGGCAAGCTCAACCTGAGCCTCAGCGCCAACTACAACAAGACCGAGATCCTGGAAATCTCCGATCCCAATTTCCGGCGCGCCAGCCAGGGGCTGCTGACCGACGCTACCCCGCGTACCAAGTACGTGCTCAGCGCCGAATGGGACCGCGCCGGCTGGAGCGTGCGCGGCGACGCCACCCGCTACGGCGCGGTCACCCGCCGCGGCAACGAGGACGACGGCAGCCAGGACCAGACCTTCGCCGCGCGCTGGCTGTTGAACGTGTCCACCAGCTACACCTGGCGCGACCTCACCTTCAGCGTGGGCGTGGACAACCTGACCAACCAGTACCCGACCCGGTCGGCGCTGAACAACGTCTACGAGGATCGCTCCAACGGCCTGCAGTACTCGTCGCTGTCGCCGTTCGGCTTCAACGGCCGCTACTGGTTCGGCCGGGTGAGCTACCGCTTCTAACGACGCAGCCGCCACTGCCGCACCCGGCACAGGCCGCCCCCGCCGCAGCGCGGGGCGGCCTGTGCCATTGGGGCCGGCTTCCCTGCCGCTTAGAACCGAAAAGCATAAGAAAATGCAGAGGCATGCTGCGCTGCGGCGCGATTGTTAAAGAATAATAAGGACCCCTGGGGGCAGGCCCGCGTGGCCGACATCGCGCAGCGACGGCCCCGTCTGCCATTTCGGCATCTGCTGGAGTTTCCATGAACCGTCCGTTGTCACTGTTGGCGAGCGCCTTGCTCTCCGCCCTCGCCGCTCCTCCGGTCCTGGCCCAGTCCAGCACCGACACCCCGAGCACCCTCGACACCGTCATCGTCACCGGCACCCGGGTCAGCGACCGCACCGTGGCCGAGTCGCAATCGCCGATCGACATCATCAGCAGCGAAGCGCTGCAATCCACCGGTACCTCCGAACTGGCCACCGCGCTGTCGCGCGTGCTGCCCTCGCTGAACTTCCCGCGTCCGGCGTTGACCGACGGCACCAGCGGCATCCGCCCGGCGCAGTTGCGCGGGCTGTCGCCGGACCAGGTGCTGGTACTGGTCAACGGCAAGCGCCGCCACACCTCCGCGCAGATCAACGTCAACGGCAGCATCGGCCGCGGTGCCTCGGCGGTGGACATCAATGCGATCCCGATCGCGGCGATCGAGCGCGTGGAAGTGCTGCGCGACGGCGCCTCGGCGCAGTACGGCTCCGACGCCATCGCCGGGGTCATCAACATCGTGCTGAAGGGCGCAAGCGAAGGCGGCAGCCTGGCGATCGACCACGGCCAGTACTCGGCCGGCGACGGCGCCAAGTCGCAGCTCTCCGGCGACACCGGGATCGGCTTCGGCGACGGCCGCGGCAGCGTGCATGTGGCCGGCCAGATCAGCCAGCAGGACGCCACCAACCGCGCCGGCCCGTACCAGGGCAGCGCGCCGAACACCGGCAACTATCCGGGCATCGGCGAGACCACCTTCGTCTACGGCGACCCGCAGGTCGATGCGACCGCGGTCGCGGCCAACGGCGAGTTCCGTTTCAGCGACCACGTCACCGGCTACGCCACCGCCATCGCCGGCAACCGCGACATCACCTCGTTCGCGTTCTACCGCTCGCGCAACCACAACGGGCAGAGCGCATTGCTGGCGCAGACCTATCCCGACGGCTACGTGCCGCAGATCGGGCAGTCCTCCAAGGACCGCTCGCTGGTGGCCGGGCTCAAGGGCAGCACCGACGGCGGCTTCGGCTGGGACGTGAGCTACAACTACGGCTACAACAAGATCGGCTTCAACACCCGCAACAGCATCAATTACAGCCTCGGCACCGACAGCCCGAGCAGCTTCTACGACGGCGCGCTGGAATACACCCAGAACATCGTCAACGCCGACTTCACCCAGTCGCTGGATTGGGGCCTGGCCTATCCGGTGACGCTGTCCTTCGGCGCCGAATACCGCCAGGAAAAGTGGAACCAGTCGCCGGGCGAAGCGGTCTCCTACACCGGCACGACCGGCGGCGCGCAGGGCTTCGCCGGCTTCTCGTCGGCCAACGCCGTGCATTCGGACCGGCACAACTACGCCGTCTATGCCGGGCTGGAAGCCGACTTCACCGACAAGTTCTCCGCCGGCCTCACCGGGCGCTACGAGGACTACTCGGACTTCGGCAGCAAGAGCTCGGGCAAGCTGTCGGCGCGCTACGCGTTCACCGACACGCTGGCGCTGCGCGGCACCGTGGCCAGCGGCTTCCGCGCCCCGTCGCTGGCGCAGCAGCAATACCAGGCGGTGACCAGCAGCTACATCAACGCCAGCTTCTTCGAATCGGGCACCTTCCCGGTGGACAGCGCCGTGGCCCAGGCGCTGGGCGCCGCGCCGCTGAAGGCTGAGACCTCGCTGTCCTACAGCCTGGGCCTGGTGCTGCAGCCGGTCGAGCGCCTGTACCTGACCCTGGACGCGTACCAGATCAAGATCGACGACCGCATCCTGCTGTCCTCCAACCTCAACGACGCCGCGGTGCTGGCGCAGTTGCGCAGCCTGGGCTATTCCAACGTCACCAGCGTGCGCTACTTCAGCAATGCGGCCGACACCCGCACCCGCGGCGTCGACCTGGTCGGCACCTACACGATCCCGTTCGCGGCCAGTTCGCTGGACCTCACCGCCAGCTACGGCTACAGCAAGACCGAGATCACCCACGCGGTGGAGCAGCCGCAGGCGCTGGCCGACATCGGCTCGACCCAGACCATCCTGGGCCGCGACGAAATCGGGCGCCTGGAGGACAGCTTCCCGAAGGACAAGATCATGCTCAGCGGCACCTGGAAGCTGCAGCATTGGGACCTCAACCTGGCCGCCACCCGCTACGGCGATTTCACCGTGCGCAACTCGGCCAGCGCCGCCCGCGACCAGACCTACGACGCCAACTGGGTGGTGGATGCCTCGGCCAGCTTCAAGCCCAGCGACAACTGGACCCTGACCCTGGGCGCGGACAATCTGCTGGACCAGTATCCGGACAAGACCGCCAACCTGATCAATGCCACCTACGGTGTGCTGCCCTACAGCAACTACTCGCCGTACGGTTTCAACGGCGCCTACGTGTATGGGCGGATCAACTACCGCTGGTGATCGCGGCGTAAGACGCTGTGGGTTGACTTCCTCCCCCCGTTCGCGGGGGAGGATTTCGCACATGACCGGCGACCTCTCTGGCGTGCATCCATCCCAGTGGCTGCACGTCTTGATTCGTCGGCATGGCTGGCAATTGCACTGGCTGTCGCTGCCGGGCCGCATCGTCGCTCGGGCGTGGACGTCTCTGTCCGTTTCCTTCTTGGCGCTTGCCGCGTGCACGCGCAACCACGGCGACACCTGCTCAGGGATGGAAGCAAGGCTTGACCCATGACCGGCCCGCCCCTGCCGCCAGGCCCTTCCTGCTGTCGCTGCTGCGCCTCCAGCGCCAGCTGCTGCTGGCGCTGTTGATTGAGCGCTTGTGCCTGCTGCACCGTCTCTTGCAGTGGTGCGGCCTGCTGCACCACATCCGCCGAGGCGCGGACACCCAGCGTGCTTAGTCGGCTCTGAAAAA
>NZ_CAPJ01000403.1 GCF_000331775.1 Xanthomonas translucens pv. translucens DSM 18974 | reverse complement strand
ACCGTGCAAGCGCCGCGGCAAGCGTTCGGCGTGCGCCGCGCGCGCGCCTTGCCGTATCGCCCGACGGTACAACTGCAGCACGTGGACGCGCGCGGCGAAGTGCAGCTGCGGATGGGCAATGCCGGCGCGGCCACGGTGCTGCACGTCTACGACCGCTACGACCTGGCGGCGATTCCGCGGCGCTACACGCTCGGCGCCGACGCCACACTGGACGCCACCTGGACCACCTACGATGGCCGTTACGACCTGTGGCTGCTCGGCCCCAACGGCTTCCACCGCCATTACCGCGGCGACCTGGACGCGGCGCCGCTGCAGGCCGAGATCGCTCAGGACGCGCACGATCCGCAGGCGCTGTGCCTGCTGCTGCGCAACCCGGGCAACAGCACGCTGCGGGTGGAACTGCGCCCCGGCGCTTATGCGCAGGCGCAACCGCACGCCAGCGTGACGCTGGGGCCGGGCGCCGAACAGCGGCGCAGTTGGAGCGCGGCGCCGAGCGGCGGCTGGTACGACCTGTGGCTGCTCCAGGACGGCGCGCGCCAGCGCCTGGCCGGGCGCGTGGAAACCGGCAAGCCCGGGGTCAGCGATCCGGCGATGGGCGGGCCGGCGCGGCTGTACCAGGACGACCCGATCGCGATCGGCGCGCTCGGCCCGCTAGGTTGAGCGCTACGGTTTTCGCGTAGCGCAACGACTGCGTGCCACAGCCGCGACGACACTCAGCGTGCGCCGGCCGTCTCCAGCATGCCGATGTTCCCCAACCAGGTTTCCACCAGCTGCGGCCACTGCGCGATCGGCAGCGTGCCCGCGCGCAGCCCGAAGGCATGGCCGCCTTGCGCGTACAGATGCATTTCCACCGGCACGCCGGCCCGCTGCAGCGCGACGTAGTCCGCCAGCGACTGCGTCACCCCATCCACCTTGTCGTCCTCGGCCTGCAGCAGGAAGGTCGGCGGCGTGTCGGCGCTGACGCGGATGTCCGGGCGCAGGTCCAGGCGGGTCGGATCGCGCTTGGCACGGTCCTCATCCTCGTGCGCCCACAGATGACCGGGATAGACGGCGATGGCGAAGTCGGGGCGGCAACTTTGCGCATCGGCAGCGTCCACCGCCGGATAGGTGTGCGGCGGCTGCACTGCTGGAAAGGAACGGGTTGCGCATCGTGGTGCTCCAGTGGATGGCGAAGAGGGAAGAAGCAAGAGGGAGAAATGCATGCGCTATGCAGAAACACGAGGCGTTCACTCGCAGGTGCGGCGGCGCATGCGCCGGCGCCCGGATCTGGTGATTCGCAATGCAGGCGCGGTGGCCACGCTACGCCGGGGATGGGTGCTGCCGCCAACCAGCAGCGGCGCCCGCACTCAATCCGCCAGCGTCTCGCGCACCGCCACCGCCACCGCCTTCAGCGCCGCATCGCGGGCGGCCTCGTCGACCTTGGCGCCATTGAGATAGGCGGTCAGCAGCAGCGGCGTGCGCCGGCCCGGCGGCCATACGATGGCGATGTCGTTGCGGGTGTCGGTGCCGTTGCTGCCGGTCTTGTCGCCGATCTTCCAACTGCGCGGCAGCCCGGCGCGCAGGCACGCATCGCCGGTGCGGTTGTCGATCATCCACTCGCTCAGGCATTGTCGCGAGGCCGGCCGCAATACGTCGCCGAGCAGCAGCGCGCGCAGGGTCGCGGCCATCGCCGCCGGGGTGGTGGTATCGCGCGGGTCGCCCGCGGCGAAGCGGTTCATCTCCGGCTCGTGGCGGTCGCTGCGGGTCTGCGCATCGCCGAGCGTGCGCAGGAAGTGGGTCAGTCCCGGCGGGTCGCCGACCAAGGGGAACAGCAGGTTGGCCGCCGGATTGTCGCTGAAGAGCATCGTCGCCCGGCACAGTTCGGCCACGCTGAGCGTGCCGCCGACATGGCGCTCGGTTACTGGCGCGTGCGACAGCATGTCCGCCGCGCGGACCGGCAGGCGCTGTTGCAGGCTCAGTTCGCCGCGATCGACCCGCTGCAGCACCGCGGCCGTCAATACAAATTTGAAGGTGCTGCACATCGGGAAGCGCTCGTCCTGGCGCTGCCCGCCGAGCACCGTGCCGCTGCCGTCGAGCAGCGTCACCCCGAGCCGCCCGCGCGTGCGGCGCTCGATCCCGGCCAGCCGCTGCGCCAGCGTCTGCACCCTTTTCTTCGGTACGTCCGCGTCCACCGCCGCGACCGCCAGCGCGGCCACCGCCAGCCCCATGCCGTGCAGGAATCGTCGTCTCGCCAGCATCGTCCACCTCCGTCGGAAGACCCGATCATGCGCAGCTTGACCGCGGCCCACCAGCGAGGTTATTCAATCGCAATCATGAAAATGATTGATGCCTCGCCATGATCCGCCCGCAGCTGCCGCTGAACGCCCTGCGCGCCTTCGAGGCCGCCGCCCGCCACCAGAACCTGACCCGCGCCGCCGCGGAGCTGTGCGTGACCCAGGCCGCGCTGAGCCACCAGATCAAGCAACTGGAAGCGCGCCTGGGCGTGGTCCTGTTCCAGCGTCTGCCGCGCGGCGTGGCCCTGACCGACGAGGGCCAGCGCCTGCATCCGGTGCTGACCGAAGCCTTCGACCGCATCGCCGCCACCCTGCAGCGCTTCGCTGGCGGCCGCTACCGTGAGACGCTGAGCGTCGGCGTGGTCGGCACCTTCGCGGTGGGCTGGCTGCTGCCGCGGCTGGACGTCTTCCACGCCGCGCATGCGGACATCGAACTGCGCGTGCATACCCACAACAACCGGGTCGATCTGGCCGGCGAAGGCCTGGACCTGGCGATCCGCTTCGGCGACGGCGACTGGCAGGGCCAGTGCGCCACGCCGATCCTGGACGCGCCGTTCGCGCCGGTGTGCGCGCCGGCGCTGGCACGATCGCTGCGCGGGCCGTCCGACCTGGGCGGCGTACCGCTGCTGCGCTCCTACCGGCTGGACGAATGGCCGCGCTGGCTGCAGGCGGCCGGCGCGCCGGAAGTGGTCGCCAGCGGGCCGATCTGCGATTCGTCGCTGACCCTGGCCAGCGCCGCGGCGGCGGGCGCCGGCGTGGCCTTGCTGCCGCTGCGCCTGTTCGCCCAGGACCTGGACGCCGGACGCCTGCT
>NZ_CAPJ01000404.1 GCF_000331775.1 Xanthomonas translucens pv. translucens DSM 18974 | reverse complement strand
GGCGCATCCGGAAGCCCTGGCGCGGCTGGGCCGCGTGCGCTGGAGCCAGGGCCGCCACGCCGAAGCCAGCGCCGCATTGCGCCAGGCGCTGCAGCACGCGCCGCAGCATCCGGGCATCGCCCTGTGGCTGGGCCATGCGCTGGAGGACAACGGCGAGGCCGAAGCCGCCACGCAGGCCTATGCGCACGCGCATGCGCTGCTGCCGCAGGAACCGTCGATCGCCGCGCACCTGCTGAACTGGCGACGCAAACTGTGCGATTGGCGTGCGCTGGACGCGCTGTCGCAGCAGGTCCGCGGCGCGGTGCGCCAGGGCCATCCGGCGATCGAACCGTTCGCCTTCCTCAACGAGGACGCCACTGCCGCCGAACAGCTGCACTGCGCACGCAACCGTGCGCTTGCCCTGGCGCAGACACTGACGCCGTTGCCGGCCGCGACGCTGCGCCGCGCCGGCCCCTTGCAGATCGGTTTCCTGTCCAACGGCTTCGGCGCGCATCCCACCGGGCTGCTGACCGTGGCCTTGTTCGAACGGCTGCGCGCGCATGCCGACCTGCAGGTGCAGCTTTTCGCATTGAACCGCGACGACGGCAGCGCGATCGGCGCGCGCCTGCGCGCCGCGGCGCATGCCTGGCACGACGTGGCCGGACAGCCGCACCGGGCGATCGCGCAAGGCATTCGCGATGCCGGCATCGACCTCCTGTTCGACCTGCGCGGCTGGGGCGGCGGCGGCGCGCCGGAAGTGCTGGCACTGCGTCCGGCACCGCTGCAGATCAACTGGCTGGCCTACCCCGGCACGTCCGGCGCGCCCTGGATCGACTATGTGATCGGCGATGCGTTCGCGCTGCCCGATGCGCTGGCCGCACATTACAGCGAGCGCGTGCTGCGCCTGCCGCGCGCGTTCCAGCCCTCGGACGACAGCCGCCGCATCGCGGCGCCGCCAGCGCGCCGCGACTGCGGGTTACCCGAACACGGCACCGTGTTCTGCTGCTTCAACAACAGCTACAAGCTGACCCCGCGCAGCATGACGCGGATGCTGGCGGTGCTGCGCCAGGTTCCGGACAGCATGCTGTGGCTGCTGTCCGGACCCGGCCAGGCCGATGCGCGGCTGCGCGAGGCCGCGCGCCGCGCCGACGTGGATCCGGCGCGGCTGCGCTTCATGCCCAAGCTGGCGCATGCCGACTACCTGGCCCGCTACCGGCATGCCGACCTGTTCCTGGACACGCATCCGTACAACGCGCACACCACCGCCTCCGATGCACTGTGGGCCGGCTGCCCGCTACTGACCTGCCCCGGCACGACCTTCGCCGCACGCGTGGCCGGCAGCCTCAACCATCACCTGGGCATGGACGCGATGAACGTCGCCGACGACGCCGCCTTCGCCGCCAAGGCGGTACAGTTGGGCCGCGATCCGGCGGCGCTGCGCGTACTGCGCGATACGCTGCAACAGCGCCGCGCCAGCACCGGCCTGTTCGACATGCAAGGTTTCGCTGCAGACTTCGCCGCGCTGCTGCGGGGACTGGCACATGAACGCGGATGGCAGAACGCAGGCTGACCTTGGCAGCCCCGGAGATTCCGAGAACGCAACCATCCGCCGGCATCGGACCCGTGTGTTTCCACGACGCGCAATGCGAGCACCCGTTGCACGATTCACGCAGCGCCTGCGCGACCGCCGAGCAGCGCGATCTACCCGGCACATGCCGGCGCGCCCCCACCGCATCGCAGGCTTGCAACAGGTGAAAATGGTCAAGCACGCGTTCATGGCGAACGAAAAATCCGCCGATTACGGATGCGCAACGTCATCGGCGCGATTCGCCATTTTCGCAACATCTCTGCCACAACCATGCCAGGGCTTTCGCTGACGTATTTAGTCGGCCCTGAAGAATCCCCGTCAGCAGATGACCGCCGCAACGACTGCGGTGGATTTCGCCATCGGCGCGAGCACACTGGCTCGGAGCCAAGCACGCAAAAACGCGCTCCAACGCATCCGCCAGCGCAGGTTGTCGCCGGCAGCCGCGCCGATGGCGTTCAGCGCATCGCCTTGCGCGCCCTTGAGCCAGCAGCGGTCCAGCCGGTGCTCCTGCTTTTCTTCGCCGTCACCGCCATACCGACCTTCACTGCGAACTCATACGGCCTGCGTGCCTTGCCCTTGCCGATGCACTCCACCTCCGGAGCATGCACGGCATACCGCTTGTGCTTGCGCCGCTGGCGCCAGAGCCGTTAGGCCCGTTCCACCCACCCCCGCACCTGTTGCTGGGCGGTGTCTTCCAGCGTCTGCCGTTTGCGCCCGATGTCCCGGATCACCCAGCCAAGCAGCCTGCGCTAACGCGCGCACACCGCCTCGTCGGACAAGGCGTAGGCGTGCTTGAGGCAGAGCAGCCCAACCATCAACCGGATCGGCAGGGCCGGACGGCCACCGCGCAACGGATCAGCCGATACAGGACGATCATCAGCAGCGGGACGACGGTTGCGCATGCTCGCAACACGCTGGCTGGCTACGCGCATCGCATGCAAGGCCGCGACGACTGGATCCCGCCATACCTGGTGGACGTGACCAACGACGGCAGCAGCAAGCCCGAATCCGAATACACCGCCGGACGCACCGTGTACGGCGGCAGCGACCTGGGCGAGATCTATTTCGTCACCCCGACCGGTGCAGCGGCGACGATGCTGGCCGGCTGCAGCGGCAGCGCGACGCTGCCGGCCGAGTCGGACCCGGCCTGCGATCCGGCTGGTTCGCAAGCGGTGCAGTCCTACCGCCATAGCCATTACGACAACCACCGCGCCGGCGTCACCGCCGATGCCGAATGGCGCACCGACCTGGGCGCGATCGATAACACCGTGCGCAGCGGTGTGTGGCTGGAAAAATACCAGCGCAGCGTCACACGCGACTGGCACCGGTTGCTCAACGTCGGCAGCAACATCGCCTTCGACCATGTGCCGTACTGGCTGCAGTTCAAGGACAACTACGACACCGACGAGCGCATGTACTACGTGGAAGACGTGATGCGCTACGGCAACTTCGCCTGGCGTATGGGGGTCAAGCAGTTCTTCGTCGACCAGACCCGCGACCGCCGCATCGGCGACAGCGAACACGTCGAATCGGATTCGCATTCCGATCCGCTGTTCTCTGCCGGCCTGACCTGGACCACCCCGGTGCAGGGCCTGGAAGCCTTCGCCGGCTACTCGCAGAACTTCGCCGCGATCCCCTCCGGCGTGCTCGGCGAGACCGATCCGGTGGCGCTGAGCCTGGTCAAGCCGGAGACCGCCGACAACATCGAACTGGGCCTGCGCATGAGCCGCTGGCCGCTGACCGGCAGCGTCACCGTGTACGACATCCGCTTCGACAACCGCATTCTATACGTGCCGAAAACCTTCGTCAGCGGCATCGATTATCTCGGCGAGAGCGACAGCGTCTACGAGACTTCGGCGGCGTGCATGCGCGCGGCGTGGAAGCGGCGCTGGGCAACGCGGGTCAACGGCGCCTACACCTTCAACAAGGCGACCTACCTGGGCAGCGGCGACGCCGACCGCGACACGGCACTGGAATCCCCCCCACCCCGGCTCGCAGGTGATCGGGCAGCCACGCAACACGCTGGTGGCCTCTGCCGACTGGCAGGGCCAGGCCTGGGCGTTCGGCATCTCCGGGCGCTACCTCGGCAAGCGCTACCTGGAAGGCGTGGACGGCAGCGACAGCGCGTTCATCGCCGCACCGCGCACGGTCGGGCTGACCCTGACGCTGGATCTGTAATCGCGCAGCCCGCATGCTGCGCCCTTGCCGGCGGCCTGGTGACGCCGGCGAGTTCTTTTCGTCCCGACCTGCCGATGCCCACGCCATGACCGATCTTTCCCGCCGTCGCCTGCTCCAGGCCGGCGCCGCCGCCGCGCTGTTGCCGCCCAGCATTGCCCGCGCTGCCGCGATCGCCCCCGACGTGCGCAGCGGCACCCTGCAGGATCTGCAGCACGTGGTGATCCTGATGCAGGAGAACCGCGCCTTCGACCATTACTTCGGCAGCTTCGCCGGCGCGCGCGGCTTCGGCGACCGCTTCCCGATCCCGGCGCCGCCGTTGCCCGGCATCGCCCCGCGCAACGTGTGGCTGCAACCCAGCGAGGACGGCAGCCGCCTGCTGACCCCGTTCCCGCTGCAGACAGCGCGCGACTTCCGCACGATGCGCGTGCAGGGCACCCCGCACACCTGGCCGAACGCGCAGCAGGCCTGGGACCACGGCCGCATGGGCCGCTGGGCCGCGGCCAAGCACGACCACGCGCTGGCTCACTACGAGCGCGACGACCTGCCGTTCCAGTTCGCGCTGGCCGAGGCCTTTACCCTGTGCGACGCCTACCACTGCGCGATCCAGGCCGGCACCAACCCCAACCGCGTGTTCCTGTGGACCGGGCAGAACGATCCGCAGGCGCGCGCCGGCGGGCCGGTGATCGCCAACTCGCACGACAACTTCCCCGAACTGGGCGGGCATGCCGACGACTACCACTGGCCCAGCTACGTGGAAGCGTTACAGCAGGCCGGCGTGTCCTGGCGGATCTACCAGGACATGGCCGACAACTTCACCGACAACCCGCTGGCCGGCTTCGCCCCGTTCCGCGCTGCCTGGCGCGGCGCACCCGGGTACGATCCGCACCTGCGCGAACGCGGGGTCGGCACGCGCACGCTGGCGCAGCTGCGCCAGGACGTACTTGGCGCGCGGCTGCCGGCGGTGAGTTACATCATCGCCGACGCCGCCGGCAGCGAGCATCCCAATCCGTCCAGCCCCGCGCAGGGCGCGGCCTACACCGCGCGCGTGCTGGATGCGTTGACCGCCGATCCGCAGGTGTGGTCGCGCACCGCGCTGCTGCTGATGTTCGACGAGAACGACGGCTTCTTCGACCACGTGCCGCCGCCGGCACCGCCCTCGCCCGACCCGGCCTCGGCCGGCGGCTGGGCCGGCGCCTCGACCGTGAACACCGACGGCGAATACCACCTGCACCCGGCGCCGGGCGACGAGAAGGCCGATCCGCCCGAGCTGCGCGGCCGGCCCTACGGGCTGGGTCCGCGGGTGCCGATGTATGTGATCTCGCCGTGGAGCCGCGGCGGCTGGATCGATTCGCAGGTCTACGACCACACCTCGGTGCTGCGCCTGCTGGAACGCCGCTTCGGCGTCGCCGCACGCGGGCTGACGCCGTGGCGCCGCGCGGTCTGCGGCGATCTGGTGGATGCCTTCGATTTCCGCCAGGCCGATACGCGCCCGTTCTTCGCCG
>NZ_CAPJ01000405.1 GCF_000331775.1 Xanthomonas translucens pv. translucens DSM 18974 | reverse complement strand
GGCCAGCGCCAGCAGCGCCGTCAGCACCCAGGCCGCGCGCAGCGCCGACCTCACGGCGCGACCTTTTCCATCGCCCGCTGCAGCGCGCGATTCTTCGGATCGAGTTTGCGCGCCTCGTCGAAGTATTTGGTTGCCTCGTCGTGCTTGCCCTGCTCCCACAGCACCTGGCCGATGTGCGCGGCGATCTCCGGATCCTTGAACAGGGTCCAGGCGCGGCGCAGCTGCACCAGCGCGTCCTGGGTCTTGCCCAGCCGGTACAGCACCCAGCCGTAGCTGTCGATGATCGCGGCGTTGTCCGGATCGGCGGTACGCGCGCGGTCGATCAGCTGCAACGCCTCACGGTAGCGATGGGTGCGATCGGCCAGGGTGTAGCCCAGCGCGTTGAGCGCGGCCACGTTCTCCGGCTCGGTGACCAGGATCTTGCGCAGGTCGGCCTCGGCACGGTCGATGCGGTCGCGCCGCTCCCAGGCCAGGCCGCGCGCGTAGAGCAGCGCGTTGTCGTCCGGATAGGCGGCCAGGCCGCGCTCGAACACCTGCAGCTCGCCGGCGTCGTCGCCGCTGCGCTGGCGCAATTCCGCCTCCAGCACATAGGCATCGCGGCGCGCGGCGTCGTCGGCCTCGGCATCGTCCTGCAACGCGCGCGCCTCGGCGAAGGCGGCGTCCTTCTGTCCGAGTGCGTACAGCGCGCCGACGGTGCGCAGCCGCGCCTCGTTGCGCAGCGGGCCACCCGGCACGCCGCGATACCAGGTCACCGCTTGCTGGTAACGCTTCAGGAACTCGGCGATCTTGCCGAGCAGCAGGCGCCGCTCCGGATCCGGCTGCGCCGACTCCTTGCTCAGTTCTGCGTACAGCGCGCTCAGCGCCGCGTTGTCCTGCAGCTTGGCCAGCATCGAGGCGCGCAGGCCGTAGTTCTGGGTGTCCTGCGGGCCGAGCGCCAGCACCCGCGCCGCCGCGGCAGTGTCGCCGATCGCGTCGTAGGCGTAGGCCAGCGCGCCGCGCAGTTCCGGGTCGCGCGGCGCTTTCGGCTCCACGCCCTGCAGCAGCGCACACGCCTGCTCGGTCTTGCCGGCCTGCTGCAGCTGAGTGGCATGCAGCAGGGCCACCCGCGGTTCTTCCGGGAAGCGCTTGACCAGTTGATCGACGATGCGCTCGGCCAGCTTCGGCTGCTCCAGGCGCAGCGCCAGGCGCCCGAACTCCTGCCAGGCCTCGAGCTGGTCGGGGATGGCGTTGGCGTCGAGCAACTGGTCCAGCACCTTGGCCGCCACTTCCGGATCGCGGTTGCCGCTGACCAGCGCCACCAGCGCATAGCGCCAGCCGCGCGGATCCTTGTCGCGCAGCAGCGCCACCAGCAGGCCGCGCGCCTGGCGCAGGTTGCCGATGCGCAGCGCCAGCGAGGCCTCGGCGCTGCGCATCGGCAGCGATTCCGGCGCACGCTGGCGCCACAGCGCCAGGGCCTGGGTCGCGGCCGCGTTGTCGTTGGCCAGCATCGCGATGCGGGTCGCGCGTTCGGCCAGGCCGGCATCGCCGGGGGCGTCGTTCGCCGCCTGCAGGTACCAGTGCGAGGCATCGGCCAGCTGCCCGGCCTGCAGTGCGAACTCGCCGGCCAGCACCGGCGTCAGCGAGGACGAAGCGGCGCTCGGCGCCCGCTTGGCGGTGGTCGCCGGCATGGCCGCCGCGCCCCCGGTGGCGGGCAGCGCGGCGAGCGCGGACAGCAATAGAACGGTACGGATGCGAATCAATGCGGGCATCGGGGGCAACCGGGCCGTAAAATGGGGCCCTGAATGGCCAGCAGCTTATCGCAAGCAACTGAACAGATGACGTTGTGGGTGCTCGGATTGAACCACCAGACCGCGCCGGTCGACCTGCGCGAACGGGTGGCGTTCGCCGGCGATGCGCTACCGCGCGCGTTGCAGTCGCTGCGCGCCTTGCCCAACGTCGCCGAGGCCGCCTTGCTGTCCACCTGCAACCGCACCGAGCTGTACGCGATCGCCGACGACGCGCAGAGCCTGGCCGACTGGCTGGATTCGCACGCGGCCGGCCTGCACGGCTACCTGTACCAGCACCAGGACGCCGACGCGGTGCGGCATCTGTTCCGCGTCGCCACCGGGCTGGACTCGATGGTGCTGGGCGAGCCGCAGATCCTCGGCCAGGTGAAAGATGCCTGGGCGCTGGCGCGCGCGCACGGGGCGATGGGCAACCGCCTGGACCGGCTGTTCCAGCAGACCTTCTCGGTGGCCAAGCGCGCGCGCACCGATACCCGGGTCGGTGCCAATCCGGTGTCGGTGGCCTCCACCGCGGTGCGCCTGGCGCAGAATTCCTTCGCCCGGCTCAGCGAATCGACGGTGCTGCTGGTCGGTGCCGGCGAGACCATCGAACTGGCCGCCAGGCACCTCAGCGAAGGCCGCGTGCGGCGCCTGCTGATCGCCAACCGCACCCTCGCCCACGCTCAGGAGCTGGCCAGCCGGCATGGCGGCGTGGCGCTGCCGCTGAGCGAGCTGGAACGGCACCTGCAGGAAGCCGACGTGGTGTTCTCGGCCACCGCCGCGCGCGAACCGGTGGTGACCCGGGCGCAGGTCGAGCAGGCGCTGCGCGCGCGCAAGCACAAGCCGATGCTGCTGTTCGACCTGGCGGTGCCGCGCGACATCGAGGCCGGCGTGGCCGAGCTGGCCGATGCCTATCTGTACACCGTGGACGACCTGGAACGCGCGGTCGAGGACAATCGCCGCGGCCGCCGCGAAGCGGCCGAGGCGGCCGAGGCGATCATCGACCTGCAGGTGTTGCGCTACATCGAGACATTGCAGGCCAGCACACGCCAGGCGCCGCTCAAGCGCCTGCGCGCGCACGGCGACAGCACCCGCGACGACGTGCTGGCCAAGGCGCGGCAGCAACTGGCCAACGGCAAGCCGGCCGACGAGGTGCTGGAATTCCTCGCCAACACCCTGACCAACCGCCTGCTGCATCCGCCCACCGCGGCGCTGCGCGAGGCGGCACTGCGCGGCGATGCCGAGCTGGCCCGCGCCGCCGAGCGCCTATTCCCGGAAAAGCCGGGCTATTTCCATCCCATTCTGAAGACCGATGACACCGACCCTGCGCCGTAAGCTGGAGGCGCTGGCCGAGCGTCGCGAAGAACTCGAACGCCTGCTGTCCGATCCCGAGGTGGTGAGCGACAACGCGCGCTTCCGTGATTACTCGCGCGAATTCGCGCAGTTGGAGCCGGTCGCCGCCGCGCTGGCCGACGAGGCCGCGGCCAAGGCCGACCTGGCCGCGGCCGAGGCGATGCGCGCCGATCCGGAACTGCGCGAACTGGCCGAGGAGGAAATCGCCGCCGCCCACGCGCGGCTGCTCGCGCTGGACGAACAGCTGGCGCTGCTGCTGGTGCCGCGCGATCCGCGCGACGACGGCAACCTGTTCCTGGAAGTGCGCGCCGGCACCGGCGGCGACGAGGCGGCGATCTTCGCTGGCGACCTGTTCCGGATGTACGCGCGCTACGCCGAACGCCAGGGCTGGAAGGTGGAAGTGGAGTCGGACAGCCCCGGCGAGCACGGCGGCTACAAGGAGATCGTGGCGCGCATCGTCGGCCGCGGCGCCTATTCCAAGCTCAAGTTCGAATCCGGCACGCACCGCGTGCAGCGGGTGCCGGCGACCGAATCGCAGGGCCGCATCCACACCTCGGCGGCGACGGTGGCGATCATCCCAGAGGCCGACGATGTGGAAGAGATCGTCATCAATCCGGCCGACCTGAAGGTGGACACGTTCCGCTCCTCCGGCGCCGGCGGCCAGCACGTCAACAAGACCGAATCGGCGATCCGCATCACCCATGTGCCGAGCGGGGTGGTGGTCGAATGCCAGACCGAGCGCAGCCAGCACGCCAACCGCGACAAGGCGATGAAGCGGCTGAAGGCGCAGCTGCTCGACGCCGAGCGCAGCAAGCAGGCCGCGGCCGAAGCGCAGGACCGCAAGCTGCAGGTCGGCAGCGGCGACCGCAGCCAACGCATCCGCACCTACAGCTTCCCGCAGGGCCGCATCACCGACCACCGGGTCGAAGGCCTGACCCTGTACGACCTGCCGAACGTGATCGAAGGCGATCTCGACGCGCTGATCCAGCGCCTGAGCCATGAGCACCAGGTGGACGAACTGGCGCGCCTGAGCGACAGCCCATGAGCCGGCGCGTGCACCACGCCGCTGCGCACGCGCCGGCCGCCGCCCGCACGTGAGCGGCAGCGCGCTGGACGAGCTGCGCCAGCTGCAGGACGCGGTGCGCCGCGACCCGCAGGACTTCATCGCCTGGGTGATGCTGGCCGATGCCGAGCTCGGCGCCGGCGCGATCGCCGCTGGCGAACAGGCCGCG
>NZ_CAPJ01000406.1 GCF_000331775.1 Xanthomonas translucens pv. translucens DSM 18974 | reverse complement strand
TTGGCCATGGCTGCTTGTTCTCGGTGATCGTAGAAAGATTTTGGAGACTGAATATGGTGCTCACGAAAGGAATCGAACCTTCGACCTCCTCCTTACCAAGGAGGTGCTCTACCGACTGAGCTACGTGAGCGTAGTTCTATTGTGACACAAGCGCGTTCAATGGAGCGGGAGACGGGAATCGAACCCGCACCATCAGCTTGGAAGGCTGAGGTTCTACCGTTGAACTACTCCCGCTACGGGATGCCGCACTGCCACAACAAAAAAACTGGTGGAGGGAGGTGGATTCGAACCACCGAAGGCGTAAGCCAGCAGATTTACAGTCTGCCCCCGTTGGCCGCTTGGGTATCCCTCCAGCTACCCGTCCCGAGCAGGCCGCAAGGCCGAAATCAGTACGGGGTGAAACAGCCCGCTATTCTTCCCTGACATCCCTGCCTTGTCAACAGTATTTTGACGCGATGTCGCAGGAAACGCGCCCCGCGCGCGCCGCGACTGCGGCACGGCGCGAACGCGCGCATGCGGCTCAGACGTTGAAGCGGAAATGCAGCACGTCGCCTTCCTGCACGCGGTAGTCCTTGCCCTCCAGGCGCAGCCGTCCGGCCTCGCGCGCACCGGCTTCGCCCTTGTACTTGATGAAGTCGGCGTAAGCGATAGTTTCGGCGCGGATGAAGCCCTTCTCGAAATCGGTGTGGATCACTGCGGCGGCCTGCGGCGCGGTCGAGCCGGCCTTGACTGTCCACGCGCGCACTTCCTTGACCCCGGCGGTGAAATAGGTCTGCAACCCGAGCAGCGCGTACGCCGCGCGGATCACCCGGTTCAAGCCCGGCTCGGCCAGGCCCAGGTCGGCCAGGAAGGTGTCGCGGTCGGCGTCGTCCAGCTGCGACAGCTCTTCCTCGATCGCCGCCGATACCGGCACCACTTCGGCGCCCTCGGTGGCGGCGCGCGCGCGCACCGCGTCCAGGTGCGGGTTGTTCTCGAACCCGTCCTCGAGCACGTTGGCGATGTACATCACCGGCTTGAGCGTAAGCAGGAACAGATCGCGCACCAACGCCTTCTCCTCCTCGTCCAGGCCCGCACTGCGCCCAGCCTTGCCGTCGGCCAGCGCGGCCTGCAGCTTGGCCAGCGCCGGCTTGCGCGCGGCTGCGTCCTTGTCGCCGCCCTTGGCGCTGCGCTCGGCGCGGTTCAACGCCTTCTCGACGCTGTCCAGATCGGCCAGGGCCAGCTCGGTGTCGATGGTGTCGATGTCCGAGATCGGATCGACCTTGTTGTTGACGTGGATGACGTCGGCGTTCTCGAAGCAACGCACCACGTGGGTGATCGCATCGACCTCGCGGATGTGCGCCAGGAACTTGTTGCCCAGGCCTTCGCCGCTGGCCGCGCCGGCGACCAGCCCGGCGATGTCGACGAACTCGACCGCGGTCGGCACCACTTTCTGCGGATTGATGATCCTGGCCAGCTCACCCAGCCGCGGATCCGGCACCGGCACCACGCCGACGTTCGGCTCGATGGTGCAGAACGGGAAGTTGGCCGCAGCGATGCCCGCCTTGGTCAGCGCATTGAACAGCGTCGACTTGCCGACGTTGGGCAGGCCGACGATGCCGCACTTAATGCCCATTGGTGGCTCCGGGACTCGGGATTCGGGACTCGGGACTCGGCGCAAAGCCGACACGCGGTTGTTTGTACATTCGCAGCAATCCTATGTTCATTGGGTGAGACAGGGGCATGTTTCCAGGGAGTTCAGGCGTTTCGAGTCCCGAGTCCCGAGTCCAGGGTCCCGACCGTATGCAACCGCTTCATCGCCTCATTGAAATCGCCCTGCACCGCCAGCGGCAGCACCGCGATGGCGGCGTCGATGGCGCGGTCGATCAGGATTTGCTCGTCCTTGCTGGCACGCCCCAATACCCAGGGGACGACCTTGTCCTTGTGCCCGGGATGGCCGATGCCGATGCGCAACCGGTGGAAGCCGGCATGCCCGAGCAAGCGGATGGTGTCGCGCAAGCCGTTCTGCCCGCCATGGCCGCCGTCGAACTTGAGCCGCGCCGTGCCCGGCGCCAGATCCAGCTCGTCGTGCGCCAGCAACGCCTGCGCCGGTTCGATCTTCCAGTAGCGCAACGCGGCGGTCACCGACTTGCCGCTGAGATTCATGAAGGTGGCCGGCTTCAGCAGCCACAGCGCCTGCCCGGCCACGTCGACCTTGGCGGTTTCGCCGAACAGCTTGGCGTCCACGTTCCAGCGCGCGCCGGCCCGCTCGGCCAGATGTTCGACAAAACGAAACCCGGCGTTATGCCGGGTGTTCGCGTGTTCGGCTCCGGGATTGCCCAGACCGACGATCAGACGCAGACCAGTCATGCCGCAGCATCGCCGCAGCGCCCGGACCACATGGCCCGGGCGCTGCGCAGGCGATTACTTGCCGTCCTTCTTCGCCGGCTCGACCGCAGCCGGAGCCTCGGTCGCTTCCGGCTCGACCTCGATCTGGCCGTGCTTGGCGATGACCACCGCCACGTCGTGCTCCTTGCCCAGCTTCAACTCCGGCAGCTCGACGCCGGCCGGCAGCTTCAGGTCGGACAGATGGATCACGTCGCCGACGGACAGCGCGGACAGGTCGACTTCGACGAACTCCGGCAGGTCCTTCGGCAGGCACACCACCTGGATCTCGTTCAACTCGTGGGTGACGACCACTTCGGCCGACTTGCCGGCCGGCGAGGCGTCCTCGTTGAGGAAGTGCAGCGGCACCGAGGCGTGCAGCGCCTCGTTGTCGTTCACGCGCTGGAAGTCGATGTGCAGGATCAACTGCTTGAACGGGTGGCGCTGCATATCGCGCAGCAGCACCTTCTGGATATCGCCGTTCAGGCTCAGGCTCAGGATCGACGAATAGAACCAGTCGTTCTGGCTGGCGAGCCAGACTTCGTTGTGGTTGAGCTGGATGTTGACCGGCTTCAGTTCGCCACCGTAGACGATGGCGGGGATCAGGCCGTCGCGACGGAGGCGGCGGCTCGCACCCTTACCCTCGACCTCGCGGCGCTGAACCTTGATTTCATGTGTGGTTGCCATTTGCGTTTACTACCTTAGTTGAATGAACCGCCTCGCGGCAGTTTTGAGGACTCTTCCGCGACCAGAAGAGTCTGTGAAGCCGGGAGTGGGGAATCGGGAATAGAGCATCGGACAGCGCGACACTGCGCCGTTGCGGCTCCCTATTCCCGATGCCCCATTCCCAGCCTTAATCCACGTACAACGAACTCACCGACTCGCCGAAGGCGATGCGGCGAATGGTTTCGGCCAGCAGCTCGGCGACGCTGAGCTGGCGGATCTTGTTGCAGCCGCGCGCGGCGTCCGACAGCGGGATGGTGTCGGTGACGACCAGCTCGTCGAGCTGCGAGTTGGTGATGTTGCTGACCGCCGGGCCGGACAGCACCGGGTGGGTGCAGTATGCGGCGACCTTCAGCGCGCCCTGCGCCTTCAGCGCGGCCGCGGCGGCGCACAGGGTGCCGGCGGTATCGACGATGTCGTCGACCAGCACGCAGGTCTTGCCTTCGACGTCGCCGATGATGTTCATCACCGTGGACACATTGGCGCGCGGACGGCGCTTGTCGATGATCGCCAGGTCGGCGTCGTCCAGGCGCTTGGCCACGGCGCGGGCGCGGACCACGCCACCCACGTCCGGCGACACCACTATCAGGTTGTCGGTGCCGTAGGCGCGCCAGATGTCGGCCAGCAGCAGCGGCGAGGCGTAGACGTTGTCGACCGGGATATCGAAGAAGCCCTGGATCTGGTCGGCGTGCAGGTCCACGGTCAGCACGCGGTCGGCGTTGACCGCGGTGAACATCTTCGCCGCGACCTTGGCGGTGATCGGCACGCGCGAGGAGCGCATGCGCCGGTCCTGCCGCGAGTAGCCGAAGTACGGCACCACCGCGGTGACGCTGGCGGCGCTGGCGCGCTTGAGCGCGTCGATCAGTACCAGCAGCTCCATCAGGTTTTCCGCGCTGGGCGCGCAGGTCGGCTGGATCACGAACACTTCCTGCCGGCGCACGTTCTCCTCGATCTCCACCTGCACTTCGCCATCGGAGAAGCGCGACACCATCGCCTTGCCCGCCCGCACGCCCAGCTCCTTGCAGATGCTCTTGGCAAGCGGCTTGTTGGCATTGCCGGAGAACACCAGCAGGTTACGTTGATCTTGCATGAGGAGTGTCTCGAGCGGCGGCGGCGAAAGAACTGCGGAACGAAGAAACAGCATGGAACCGAAAAAACCAGGCGAAGCGAAGCTCTTACCTGTTGAACCCCCGCACATGAATGTGCGGGCTCTTGCGAGGGACTCGCCCCGTTTGAACCCCCGCACACGGATGTGCGGGCTCTTGCGAGGGACTCGCATAAATGGCAGGGGCGGTAGGATTCGAACCTACGAATGCCAGGATCAAAACCTGGTGCCTTGGGCCTCTTGGCGACGCCCCTGCATGAAACTGTTGCTATGCCTCCAGCGCGTCGAGCAGCGGCGAGCGGGTCACGCCGCCAGCCACCCAGGCGCGCAACCCATCCGGCAAGGCCGCCAGCGCGCGCACGGCGGCAGCGCGATCGGCGAACTCGACGAAACACCCGCTCCCCGACCCGGTAAGCCGCGGCGTGCCGATCTGCGCAAGCGCCTGGAACGCGGCCTGGATGGCCGGTTCGCGGCGGAGCAGCACCGGCTCGAACGCATTGCCGAGCAGGAAACCTGAAACGAAGTCAGCTATTTTCGCGGGCGCGGCATCCCGCGTCAAATCCGCGGCCTGGAACAACGCCGCGGTGGGTACGTGAACCGCCGGATCGGCCAGCACATACCAGGCCGGCGGCAGGCGCAACGCGGTCAGCCGCTCGCCCACGCCCTCGGCCCAGGCATCGCGGCCGCGCACGAACACCGGCACGTCCGCGCCCAGCGCCAGGCCCAGGCCGGCCAGCGCGTCCTCGTCCAGTGCAGCGCGCCACAACGCATTCAGCGCGACCAGCGCGGTCGCCGCGTCGGACGATCCGCCACCGAAACCACCACCCACCGGAATGCGTTTTTCGACGCGGATATCCACGCCTTGCGCGATCTTGGCTTCTTTTTGCAGAAGAAGCGCGGCACGCACCAACAGGTCGTCGGCCTCGGCGACGCCGGCCACGGAGGCGCCGTGCCGCGCCACCACGCCATCGCCGCGCACGCGCAGATGCACGGTATCGCCCCAGTCGAGCAGGCGGAATACGGTCTGCAGCTCGTGATAGCCGTCGGCGCGGCGGCCGGTGATCCGCAGGAACAGGTTCAGCTTCGCCGGCGCCGGCCAGGCCGACCAGCCGCCCTCCCCCAGCGCGCTCATGGCGCGGCGAAGTCCCACTGGTCCAGCAGCAGGCGCACCTTGGCGTCGCCGTTGCGCGCCTCGATGCGCCGCGGCAGGGCCGGACGGCCGTCACCGGGCGGGTACCACTCCTGAAACTGGATCTCCCAGCCCATCTGCCGCAGCGTCTGCAACCGCCCGTCGGCGTCGTAGCCGACCTGCTCGGGCGCGCCGGCGTCCACCGCGACCTGGCCGCGCACCCAATCCGGCAGCAGATTGACCGGAATCTCCCAACCGGTGGCCTCGAGCAGCAGCTGCTGCGCGTCCTCGCCCGCGCGCGGACCGCCGTCCAATCCCTCCAGACGGCCGCCGCCACGCTGGCTGTCGCCGCTCAGGCGCCAGCTCTGGCGGGTCACCGGCGCGCTGAGTTCGACCTGGTACTGCCGCTGCCGCTGCGCCCAGTCGATGCGCCCGCTGCCGCCATTGCGGCCCTTGGTGATCGCCACCCGGCCCTGGAACGACCAGTCCGGATGCGCGGCCAGCCAGGCGCTGCGGGCCGATTCGGCCTGGCGCGCGGCATCGCTCAG
>NZ_CAPJ01000407.1 GCF_000331775.1 Xanthomonas translucens pv. translucens DSM 18974 | reverse complement strand
TTTGCCATGATGTAATTACCTTCTAATTCGTAATGGGGGACAAGGGACCGGGATGCGGGACTTGCGATGCCCGAATCCCGAATCCCGTCGCGCTGATCTCAGCTCTTCTTGATGACCGACTCGGCGATGTTGGTCGGCGCTTCGGCGTAATGGTCGAACTCCATCGAGAACGTGGCGCGACCCTGCGACATCGAACGCAGCGTGGTGGCGTAGCCGAACATTTCGCCCAGCGGCACCATCGCGTTGATCACCTTGCCGGACGGACTGTCGTCCTGGCCCTGCAGGATGCCGCGACGACGGCTGACGTCGCCCATCACGTCGCCCAGGTAATCTTCCGGAGTCACCACCTCGACCTTCATGATCGGCTCCAGCAGCACCGGGCTGGCCTTGTTGAAGCCTTCCTTGAAGCCCATCGAGCCGGCGATCTTGAACGCCATTTCCGAGGAGTCGACGTCGTGGTACGAACCGTCGATCAGGCGGACCTTGATGTCCACGATCGGATAGCCGGCCATCACGCCATTGGCCACCGCTTCCTGGATGCCCTTGTCCACCGCCGGGATGTATTCCTTAGGCACCACACCGCCGACGATCGCGTTCTCGAAGGTGTAGCCCAGGCCACGCTCCTGCGGCTCGATCTCGAGCACGACATGACCGTACTGACCCTTACCGCCGGACTGGCGCACGAACTTGCCTTCCTGCTTGACCGCCTTGCGGATGGTCTCGCGGTAGGCCACCTGCGGCTTGCCGACGTTGGCTTCGACATTGAACTCGCGCTTCATGCGGTCGACCATGATTTCCAGGTGCAACTCGCCCATGCCGCGGATGATGGTCTGGCCAGATTCTTCGTCGGTGTTGACGCGGAACGAGGGATCTTCCTGCGCCAGGCGGCTCAGCGCGATACCCATCTTTTCCTGGTCCGACTTGGTCTTCGGCTCCACCGCCATCGAGATCACCGGCTCCGGGAACACCATGCGCTCCAGAATGATGATGTGGTCCTGCGCGCACAGCGTGTCGCCGGTGGTGACGTCCTTCAGGCCCACCGCCGCAGCGATGTCGCCCGCGCGCACTTCCTTGATCTCTTCGCGATTGTTGGAGTGCATCTGCAGGATGCGACCCACGCGCTCCTTCTTCGACTTGACCGGGTTGTACACCTGGTCGCCGGAGTTCAGCGTGCCGGAGTAGACGCGGAAGAAGGTCAGCGAGCCCACGAACGGATCGGTCATGATCTTGAACGCCAGCGCCGAGAACGGCGCGGTGTCGGTAGCCGGACGGCTGTCTTCCTTGTCGTCCTCGTCGATTCCATTGACCGGCGGACGGTCGCTGGGCGACGGCAGCAGCTGGATCACGCCGTCGAGCATCGCCTGCACGCCCTTGTTCTTGAACGCGGTACCGCAGTACACGGGCACCACTTCCACCTTCAGCGTGCGCTCGCGCAGGCCGCTGACGATTTCCTCTTCGGACAGCTCGCCCTCGTTGAGGTACTTGTCCATGAGTGCTTCGTTGGCTTCGGCCGCGGCCTCGACCATGAACGCGCGCGCCTCGACGGCCTTGTCGGCCAGGTTGGCGGGGATCTCGCGGTATTCGAACACGGTGCCCTGCGAGGCGGTATCCCAATGGACCGCCTTCATCTTGAGCAGGTCGACCACGCCCTCGAAGCCATCTTCGGCGCCGATCGGCACCTGCATCGGCACCGGGTAGGCACCCAGGCGCGACTTCAGCTGCTCAACCACCTTGTCGAAGTTGGCACCGGTACGGTCCATCTTGTTGACGAAGGCAAGACGCGGCACTGCGTACTTGTTGGCCTGGCGCCACACGGTCTCGGACTGCGGCTGCACGCCGCCGACCGCGCACAGCACGAACACCGCGCCGTCGAGCACGCGCAGCGAACGCTCGACTTCGATGGTGAAGTCGACGTGCCCGGGGGTGTCGATGATGTTGAAGCGGTGCTGCGGCAGCGACTTGTCCATGCCGCTCCAGAACGCGGTGGTCGCGGCGGAGGTGATGGTGATGCCACGCTCCTGCTCCTGCTCCATCCAGTCCATCGTCGCGGCACCATCATGCACCTCGCCGATCTTGTGGCTGACACCGGTGTAGAACAGGATGCGTTCGGAGGTGGTGGTCTTGCCGGCATCGATGTGAGCCATGATGCCGAAGTTGCGGTAACGCTCGATGGGAGTGTTGCGGGCCACAGGGAGCCTCTCAGAATTCTTGGATTGCGGATGGCCGAACGCCGCCTTGCGGCGGCCTTCGCATTTGTGCAGCGCTCAGCGGCGCCGCTAGCAGCACATGGAGATTGTGCCGACGGGCCCTGTTTCCAAGGCCCGGAAGGTCACCAGCGGTAATGCGCGAACGCCTTGTTCGCTTCCGCCATGCGGTGGGTTTCTTCACGCTTCTTGATGGCGCCACCACGGTTTTCCGAGGCGTCGACCAGCTCGGCCGCGAGCTTGCGCGGCATCGAGTTCTCGCCGCGCTTGCGCGCCGAGTCGATCAGCCAGCGCATGGCCAGCGCCATGCGACGGGAGGAACGCACCTCGACCGGCACCTGGTACGTGGCACCGCCGACGCGACGCGACTTGACTTCGACCGCCGGAGCGACGTTATCCAGCGCCTTCTGCACCAGCTCGACCGCATTCGGGTTTTTCTCGCCGATGACGTCCATTGCGCCATAGACGATCTTTTCGGCGACCGACTTCTTGCCGCTCAGCATCACCATGTTGATGAAACGGGCGATGGTTTCGCTGCCGTGCTTGGGATCCGGCAGGACGGTGCGCTGCGGAGTAGAACCTTTACGAGACATTTGTGTGCTTTCCCTTAGCTCTTCGGACGCTTGGCGCCGTACTTGGAACGACCCTGGCGACGCTTGGCGACGCCGGCGGCATCGAGCGAACCGCGCACGGTGTGATAGCGCACGCCCGGCAGATCCTTGACGCGACCGCCGCGGATCAGGACCACGGAGTGCTCCTGCAGGTTGTGGCCTTCGCCGCCGATGTAGCTGATGACCTCTTCCTGGTTCGTCAGGCGCACCTTGGCGACCTTACGCAGGGCCGAGTTCGGCTTCTTCGGGGTGGTGGTGTACACGCGCGTGCAGACGCCACGGCGCTGCGGGCACTTGTCCAGCGCCGGAGAGGCGCTCTTGTAGGTGGTCGCCTGCCGCGGCTTGCGGACCAGCTGGTTGATCGTCGCCATCAGTGGATTCTTCTGATTGAGGCCGTGGGGCCTGTATGCGTGAAAACGAAGGCAGGCCGAAGGACGGCCTGCCGAGACAGGAAAGTATAGCGGGCAAGTAAAAGCGCCGTCAACTCAACGGAAACTTAACCTGCTGCCCATCCCGGGCCGAAACACGTGGCGCATCCGTTGCGCCCCATTTCGCTTACGACCGGCCCCGCGCACGCGGCCGATCCGGCTCACTCCTCGCTGCTGGCCGCTGCCGGCGCTGGCGCTTCGACCGCCGGCTCGGCGTTGCCGCCGGACAGGGTCTGCATTTCCGACTCGGTCAGGCCGCTGGAGTTGCGACGACGCAGGCTGTGGTAGGCCAGGCCGGTACCGGCCGGGATCAGGCGGCCGACGATCACGTTTTCCTTCAGGCCGCGCAGCGTGTCGCTGGTGCCGCGGACCGCCGCCTCGGTGAGCACGCGGGTGGTCTCCTGGAACGAGGCCGCCGAGATGAACGACTCGGTGGCCAGCGAGGCCTTGGTGATGCCCAGCAGCACCGGGTCGTACTTGGCCGGCAGCTCGTTGCGGGTGCCCAGGCGGGCATTTTCCTCGATGACGCGCTGGCGCTCGGCCTGCTCGCCGTTGAGGAACTTGCTGTTGCCCTGGTCGGTGATCTCGACCTTGCGCAGCATCTGCCGGGTGATGACCTCAATGTGCTTGTCGTTGATCTTCACGCCCTGCAGGCGGTACACGTCCTGGATTTCCTTGACCAGGTACGCGGCCAGCGGCTCCACGCCGAGCAGGCGCAGGATGTCCTGCGGGCTCGGCTCGCCGTCCACCACGGTCTCGCCCTTGGCCACATGCTCGCCTTCGAACACGATGATCTGGCGGTACTTCGGAATCAGCTCTTCGTGTTCCGAACCATCGGTGTCCTTGATGATCAAGCGCTGCTTGCCCTTGGTGTCCTTGCCGAAGCTGATGATGCCCGAACGCTCGGCCAGGATCGCCGGATCCTTCGGCTTGCGCGCCTCGAACAGATCGGCTACGCGCGGCAGACCACCGGTGATGTCGCGGGTCTTGGACGCTTCCTGCGGGATCTTGGCGACCACGTCGCCCACGCCCACCGCCGCACCGTCCTGCAGGTTGACGATCGAGCGCGGCGGCAGCAGGTACTGCGCCGGCAGATCGGTGCCCGGGATGGTCAGGTCGTTGCCCTTGCCGTCGACGATGCGCACGATCGGGCGCAGGTCCTTGGCCTGGGCGCCGCGGCGCTTCGGATCGGTGATCTCGCGCGAGGCCAGGCCGGTCAGGTCGTCGGTCTTCTCGATGACGGTGACGCCGTCGATGAAGTCGATGAAGCGGATGAAACCGGCCACTTCCGACACGATCGGGTGGTTATGCGGATCCCAGTTGGCCACCGACTGGCCGGCCTTGACCGCGTCGCCGTCCTTCGCGGTGATCGTGGCGCCGTAGGCCAGCTTGTAGCGCTCGCGCTCGCGGCCGTGGCCATCGAGCACCGACAGTTCGCCCGAACGCGACACCGCCACCAGCGAACCGCTGGCGTGCTCGACCGACTTGAGGTTGTTGAACTTGATCGAACCGGTGGTCTTGACCGTGATGTTGTCCACCGCCGCCGCACGCGATGCCGCGCCGCCGATGTGGAAGGTCCGCATGGTCAGCTGGGTACCCGGCTCGCCGATCGACTGCGCGGCGATGACACCGACCGCTTCACCGATGTTGACCAGGTGACCGCGCGCCAGGTCGCGGCCGTAGCAGCGGGCGCACACGCCGAACGAGGAGGCGCAGGTGATCGTGGAGCGCACCTTCAGCGTCTGCACGCCGGCCTCTTCCAACTTGGCGACCCACTGCTCGTCGAGCAGCGTGTTGCGGGTGACGATCGGATCCTCGTCGTTGCCAGGCAGGAACACGTCCTCGGCCACCACGCGGCCGAGCACGCGGTCGCGCAACGGCTCGACCACGTCGCCGCCTTCCACAATCGGGGTCATGGTCAACCCTTCGGTGGTGCCGCAATCGGGTTCGGTGATCACCACGTCCTGCGCCACGTCGACCAGGCGACGGGTCAGGTAACCGGAGTTGGCGGTCTTCAGCGCGGTATCGGCCAGACCCTTACGCGCGCCGTGGGTGGAGTTGAAGTACTCCTGCACGTTCAGGCCTTCGCGGAAGTTGGCCTTGATCGGGGTCTCGATGATCGAGCCATCCGGACGCGCCATCAGGCCGCGCATGCCGGCCAGCTGACGGATCTGCGCCTGGCTACCACGCGCACCGGAGTCGGCCATGATGTATAGCGAGTTCATCGACTTCTGGTCGATGGTCTCGCCCTTGGCATTGGTGACCTTCTCGGTACCGATGGTGTCCATCATCGCCTTGGCGATGCGCTCGTTGGTGCGCGACCAGATGTCCACGACCTTGTTGTAGCGCTCGCCGGCGGTGACCAGGCCGGACTGGTACTGCTCCTGGATTTCCAGCACTTCGGCCTCGGCCTCGGTCAGGATGCCCTTCTTCTCGTCCGGGATCAGCATGTCGTCGATGCCGATCGACACGCCGGCGCGGGTCGCGTAAGCGAAGCCGGTGTACATCAGCTTGTCGGCGAACACGACGCTGTCCTTCAGACCCAGCTGGCGGTAGCTGGAGTTGATCAGGCGGCTGATGTTTTTCTTGGTCAGCTCGGTGTTGGCCAGCGCGAACGGCAGGCCTTCCGGCAGGATTTCGGCCAGCAGCGCGCGCCCGATCGTGGTGTCCACGATCGAGGTCTTCTTGCTGCGGCCGCCGTCCTCGTCGATCACCGTCTCGGTGATGCGGACCTTGACCTTGGCGTGCAGTTCGACCGCACGGTTGTCATAGGCACGCTTCACTTCGGCGATGTTGGCGAACACCATGCCCTCGCCCTTCTTGTTCTCCAGGGCGCGGCTCATGTAGTACAGGCCCAGCACCACGTCCTGCGACGGCACGATGATCGGCTCGCCGTTGGCCGGCGACAGGATGTTGTTGGTGGACATCATCAGCGCGCGCGCTTCGAGCTGCGCTTCCAGCGACAGCGGCACGTGCACGGCCATCTGGTCGCCGTCGAAGTCGGCGTTGAACGCGGTACACACCAGCGGATGCAGCTGGATCGCCTTGCCTTCGATCAGCACCGGCTCGAACGCCTGGATGCCCAGGCGGTGCAGGGTCGGCGCACGGTTCAGCAGCACCGGATGCTCGCGGATGACCTCTTCCAGGATGTCCCAGACTTCGGCTTCTTCGCGCTCGACCAGCTTCTTGGCGGCCTTGATGGTGGTGGCCAGGCCGCGACGCTGCAGCTTGGCGAACACGAACGGCTTGAACAGCTCCAGCGCCATCTTCTTCGGCAGGCCGCACTCGTGCAGACGCAGGGTCGGGCCGACCACGATGACCGAACGACCGGAGTAGTCCACGCGCTTGCCGAGCAGGTTCTGGCGGAACCGGCCCTGCTTGCCCTTGATCATGTCGGCCAGCGACTTCAGCGGGCGCTTGTTGGTGCCGGTGATGGCACGGCCGCGGCGGCCGTTGTCCAGCAGCGCATCCACCGATTCCTGCAGCATGCGCTTTTCGTTGCGCACGATGATGTCCGGCGCATTGAGTTCGAGCAGGCGGCGCAGGCGGTTGTTGCGGTTGATGACGCGGCGGTACAGGTCGTTCAGATCGGAGGTCGCGAAGCGGCCGCCGTCCAGCGGCACCAGCGGGCGCAGATCCGGCGGCAGCACCGGCAGCACGGTCATCACCATCCACTCCGGACGGTTGCCCGACTCGAGGAAGGCTTCGACCAGCTTGATGCGCTTGGTCAGACGCTTGAGTTTGGTTTCCGACCCGGTGCCGGCGATCTCTTCGCGCAGGCGGGTCATTTCCGACTGCAGGTCGATCGTGCGCAGCAACTCGTACACCGCCTCGGCGCCCATCGCGGCGTCGAAGTCGTCGCCGTGCTCCTGGCGCGCGGTCAGGAACTGCTCTTCGGTCAGCAGCTGGCGGCGCTCCAGGGCGGTCAGGCCCGGCTCGGTCACCACGTAGGCTTCGAAGTACAGCACGCGCTCGATGTCGCGCAGGGTCATGTCCAGCATCAGGCCGATGCGCGAGGGCAGCGACTTCAGGAACCAGATGTGCGCGACCGGCGAGGCCAGGTCGATGTGGCCCATGCGCTCGCGGCGCACCTTGGCCAGGGTCACTTCGGTGCCGCACTTCTCGCAGACCACGCCACGGTGCTTCATGCGCTTGTACTTGCCGCACAGGCACTCGTAGTCCTTGATCGGGCCGAAGATGGCGGCGCAGAACAGGCCGTCGCGCTCGGGCTTGAAGGTCCGGTAGTTGATCGTTTCCGGCTTCTTCACTTCGCCGAAGGACCACGAACGGATCAGGTCCGGCGAGGCCAACGCGATCTTGATCGCGTCGAAGTCCAGCGTCTGGCGCTGCTGGTTGAAGAGGTTGAGCAGGTCTTTCATTGGGTATCTCCGGGTCGGAGGAATTTCGTATCGAGGACGGGGCGGGAAGGCTTTCTACGGGACTCGGGACTCGGAACTCGGAACTCGGAAAGCAAGAGCGCTCGCGCTTCTGGCTTTTCCGAGTCCCGGGTCCCGCGTCCCGGCTCCTTAGTCTTCCAGTTCCATGTTGATGGCCAGCGAGCGGATTTCCTTCACCAGCACGTTGAAGGATTCCGGCATGCCCGCGACCATCTCGTGCTCGCCGTCGACGATGTTCTTGTACATCTGGTTGCGGCCCTGCACGTCGTCGGACTTCACCGTCAGCATTTCCTGCAGGGTGTAGGCCGCGCCGTAGGCTTCCAGCGCCCAGACTTCCATTTCGCCGAAGCGCTGGCCGCCGAACTGCGCCTTGCCGCCCAGCGGCTGCTGGGTGACGAGCGAATACGGGCCGGTGGAGCGCGCGTGCATCTTGTCGTCGACCAAGTGGTTCAGCTTCAGCATGTGCATGTAGCCGACCGTGGTGTGGCGATCGAACGCCTCGCCGGTGCGGCCGTCGTACAGCTGGGTCTGGCCGCTGATCGGCAGGTCGGCGAGTTCGAGCATGTGCTTGATCTCGGCTTCCGTCGCACCGTCGAACACCGGGGTGGCCATCGGCACGCCGTCGGTCAGGTTGCCGGCCAGGCGCAGCAGCTCCGCGTCGCTGAACTGATCCAGGTCCACACGGTCCTCGCCCAGCTTCTGGTCGTGGTTGTAGATCTGGGTCAGGAACTTGCGCAGGTCGGCAACCTTGGTCTGCGCCTCGAGCATGTTCTGGATCTTGCGACCCAGGCCCTTGGCGGCCCAGCCCAGATGCACTTCCAATACCTGGCCGATGTTCATGCGCGACGGCACGCCCAGCGGATTCAGCACGATGTCCACGGTCTCGCCGTTGGCCATGTACGGCATGTCCTCGATCGGCTGGATCATCGACACGACACCCTTGTTGCCGTGGCGACCGGCCATCTTGTCGCCGGGCTGGATGCGGCGCTTCACCGCCAGGAACACCTTGACCATCTTCAGCACGCCCGGGGCGAGGTCGTCGCCGGCGGTGATCTTGCCGCGCTTGTCGGCGAAGCGACGCTCGAATTCCTTCTCGTGCGCCTGGATCTGCTTCTGCGCGCGCTCGATCGCGTCGGACGGTTCCTCGTCCTTCATCCGCAGCGCGAACCAGTCGGACTTCTTCAGCCCGTCCAGATACGCGTCGGTGATGGTGTCGCCCTTCTTCAGGTTCGGACCGCCGTTGGCGACCTTGCCGAGCAGTTGCGCGCGCAGACGCGCGTAGATCGCGCTTTCCAGGATGCGGAACTGGTCGTCGAAGTCCTTCTTGACCCGCTTGATCTCGTTTTCCTCGATCTGGCGGGCGCGCTTGTCCTTCTCGATGCCGTCGCGGGTGAACACCTGCACGTCGATGACGGTGCCGTCCATGCCCGGCGGCACGCGCAGCGAGCTGTCCTTCACGTCCGAGGCCTTCTCGCCGAAGATCGCGCGCAGCAGCTTCTCTTCCGGGGTCAGCTGGCTCTCGCCCTTCGGCGTGACCTTGCCGACCATGATGTCGCCGGCGCGCACTTCGGCGCCGATGTACACCACACCCGACTCGTCCAGGCGGTTCAGCGCCTGCTCGGACACGTTCGGGATGTCGGCGGAGATTTCCTCCGGCCCCAGCTTGGTGTCGCGCGCCACGCAGGTCAGCTCTTCGATGTGGATCGTGGTGTAGCGATCCTCTTCCACCACGCGCTCGGAGAGCAGGATGGAGTCTTCGAAGTTGTAGCCGTTCCACGGCATGAACGCGATCAGCATGTTCTGGCCCAGGGCCAGCTCGCCGATGTCGGTCGAGGGACCGTCGGCCAGCACGTCGCCGCGCGCGATCACATCACCCACATTGACCAGCGGACGCTGGTTGATGCAGGTGTTCTGGTTGGAGCGCGTGTACTTGATCAGGTTGTAGATGTCCACGCCGGCATCGGTGCCGCCGCCGATCTCTTCCTCGTTGACCTTGACCACGATGCGCGCCGCGTCGATCTGCTCGATCACGCCGCCGCGCTTGGCGTTCACGGTCACGCCCGAGTCGCGCGCCACCGCACGCTCGATGCCGGTACCGACCAGCGGCTTCTGCGCACGCAGCGTCGGCACGGCCTGGCGCTGCATGTTGGCGCCCATCAGCGCGCGGTTGGCGTCATCGTGCTCCAGGAACGGCACCAGCGCCGCCGCGATGGACACGGTCTGCATCGGCGACACGTCCATGAAGTGCACTTCGGCCGGCGGCTTCAGCAGCGACTCACCCTGGTAGCGGCACGGCACGAACTGCTCGGTCAGGCGGCTCTTGGAATCGTGCAGCGCGTTGGCCTGCGCGATCACGTACTCGTTCTCTTCGATCGCCGACAGGTATTCGACGTCGTCGGTGATCTGGCCGTCCACGACCTTCCGGTACGGCGTCTCCAGGAAGCCGTACTGGTTGGTGCGGGCATACACCGCTAGCGAATTGATCAGGCCGATGTTCGGGCCTTCCGGGGTCTCGATGGTGCAGACGCGGCCGTAGTGGGTCGGATGCACGTCGCGCACTTCGAAGCCGGCGCGTTCGCGGGTCAGGCCGCCCGGGCCCAGCGCGGAGACGCGACGCTTGTGCGTCACTTCCGACAGCGGGTTGTTCTGATCCATGAACTGCGACAGCTGCGAGGAGCCGAAGAACTCTTTGATCGCGGCGGCCACCGGCTTGGCATTGATCAGTTCCTGCGGGGTCAGGCCTTCGGACTCGGCCATCGACAGGCGCTCCTTGACCGCGCGCTCGACGCGGACCAGGCCCACGCGGAACACGTTCTCGGCCATTTCGCCGACCGACCGCACGCGACGGTTGCCGAGATGGTCGATGTCGTCGACCACGCCGCGGCCATTGCGGATCTCGGTCAGGACCTTGATCACTTCCAGGATGTCGGAGCTGTCGGCATGCTCGGCGACCAGACGCTTGGACTCTTCGTCGTTGCGCTCGCCGAAGTACTTCCTGTCGTACAGCACCGACTCGCCGGTGACTTCCTTGCGGCCGACACGGCGGTTGAACTTCATCCGGCCGACCGTGGACAGGTCGTAGCGCTCGAAGGTGAAGAACAGGTTGTGGAACAGGTTCTGCGCGGCGTCCTTGGTCGGCGGCTCGCCGGGGCGCATCATGCGGTAGATCTCGACCAGCGCTTCCAGCTGGGTCTTGGTCGGATCGATGCGCAGGGTATTGGACAGGTACGGACCACGGTCCAGATCGTTGACCCACAGCGTGCCCACGGCGTCGACGCCGGCCTTGCGGAACGCGTTCAGCTGGTCTTCGCTGATCTCGTCGTTGGCGCTGGCCAGCAGTTCGCCGGTCGCCGCATCGACCACGTCGTGCGACAGGATGCGGCCGACCAGGTACTCGTCGGGCACGGCCAACGCGGCGACGCCGGCGGCTTCCAGCTGCTTGACGTGGCGCGCAGTGATGCGCTTGCCGGCCTCGACGATGACCTTGTCGCCATCGGCCAGGTCGAAGTTCAGCGTCTCGCCGCGCAGGCGCTCGGGCACCAGTTCCAGCTGCACGCCTTCCTTGGGATCGATGTGGAAGGTGTTGATCTCGAAGAACTCGGCCAGCATCTCTTCGTTCGAGTAACCGAGCGCGCGCAGCAGGATCGACACCGGCAGCTTACGGCGGCGGTCGATACGGGTGAACAGCGCGTCCTTCGGGTCGAACTCGAAGTCCAGCCAGGAGCCGCGGTACGGGATGATGCGGGCGCTGTACAGCAGCTTGCCCGAGCTATGCGTCTTGCCGCGGTCGTGGTCGAAGAACACGCCCGGCGAACGGTGCAGCTGCGAGACGATGACGCGCTCGGTACCGTTGACGATGAAGGTGCCGTTGTCGGTCATCAGCGGGATCTCGCCAAGGTAGACCTCCTGCTCCTTCACGTATTTGATGGCCTTGGTCGAGGACTCGCGGTCGTAGATCACCAGGCGCACGGTCACGCGCAGCGGGGCGCCGTAGCTCATGCCGCGCTGGCGGCATTCGCGCTCGTCGAACACCGGATCGCCGAGCTTGTAGCCGACGTACTCCAGCGCCGCGTTGCCGCTGTAGCTGGAGATCGGGAACACCGATTTCAGGGCCGCGTGCAGGCCGTGGTCCGAACGCTTGTTCGGGTCGGTGTTCTCCTGCAGGAATTCGCGGTAGGAATCCACCTGGATCGCCAGCAGGAACGGCACTTCGAGGATCGAGCGCTGCTTGCCGAAATCCTTGCGGATACGCTTCTTTTCGGTGAACGAATAAGACGTCATGAGGTATCACCTTGGCTGTGCGGGCCGCGCGTCCGCGGCCCTGAGTGAACATAAATTGTCAGTTGGAAGTCGCTGGTATTGCCGGCACCAGCACGCCTTCTCTTGCTACTTCCAACTACCAACTCGGTGCGGCCGAAATTGGGGATGACGGGAGTCGGGATGGGCCAGACGGGCGCCATCGAATCCCTGATGCCGAATCTCCAATCCCGGCCTTGCAACAACGGCCAAAGGCCGGGGACTTGCGTCCCCAGCCTTCGATGCATCACCTGACACGCTGGCGATGCAAGATGCCGATTACTTGATTTCGACGGTCGCGCCGGCGGCCTCGAGATCCTTCTTGAACTTCTCGGAATCTTCCTTCGACACCGCTTCCTTGACGGTCTGCGGAGCACCTTCGACCAGGTCCTTCGCTTCCTTCAGGCCCAGGCCGGTGATGGCGCGGACGGCCTTGATGACTTCGACCTTCTTCTCGCCGACAGCCTTCAGGATGACGTTGAACTCGGTCTGCTCTTCGACCGGGGCGGCAGCAGCGGCCGGGCCGGCAGCGGCGACCGGGGCGGCGGCAGAGACGCCAAACTTCTCTTCGATGGCCTTGACCAGCTCCATCACTTCCATGAGGGTCTTTTCGGCGATTGCGTCGACGATCTGTTCGTTAGACAGGGACATTGTGATTACCTTTGGAATTTTTTCTGGATGAGGTTCTAGTGAACCGTTTCAGGTGTCGCGAACTTAAGCCGTTTCGGCCGGGGCGTCTTCCGCTGCGGCGGGGGCTTCTTCGCCACCACCGAGCTTGTCGCCCACAGCCTTCACCGCGCGGGCGAACATGCTCGCCGGCTCGGCGAGGACACGTGCCAGCATGGCCAGCGCCTGCTCGCGGGTCGGCAGCGATGCCAACACCTCGAGGTGAGCGGCCGGATACAGCTGGCCCCCTATCGACACGACCTTGGTCTGCAGCTTGTCGTTACCCTTGGCGAATTCCTTGATCAGACGACCGGCAGCGCCGGGTTCTTCCGTCGAGAACGCATACAGCAGCGGACCGACCAGCGCGTCCTGGACGCACTCGTATTCGGTACCGGCAAAGGCACGCGAGGCCAGGGTGTTCTTGACAACACGCAAGTACACACCGGTTTCGCGCGCTTTCTTGCGCATCGCGGTCAGCTGGGCGACCGTGATGCCGGCGTACTCGGCAGCAACCAAGGAGTGAGCCTTCGCGGCAACGTCTGCCAGTTCGGCGACGACTTCTTGCTTCTGGGACAGATTGAGAGCCATTGCACTCCTCCGTTAAAGCCGGGTTCCAGGCCGATGGTTCGGGAGCCGCAGGAGCCGTGATGCGCTCTTGCCAATCCCCGATCCTCAATCCCGAATCCCTGCTTCAAACAAACTCCGCTTGCGGCTCCTGCCGCGTGCGGTCCTGGGCGGCCTCCATCCTGGATGCCGGGGACGCCGAATGGCATCCCAGTTGGTGGCCATTCCAGACCTGGAGTGAGCGCGCTCGGGAAACCCCGAACTGGCCTGAACCAGAAAAACTCCAGAAAGGCGGCACCATCTACGCCGGCGCGTCCCCGAGGGGACTGGATTAAGCGATCCCGCTGTACCGACGGCGACTCCTTGCCATATCGAGCTTCCGTGCCCGTCGTCGGTATGCGCCGACCGCGCCTGCGGTCTTTGACGGCTTCGCTCCGGGTTGCCCCTCGGCGACGCCTTCAAAAGGGTGGAACCGGCGCCGCCCCTCGCGGAGCGCCGCCGTATCGCGAATTACTTCAGGGACAGCGACGCCTGATCGACGGTGACGCCCGGACCCATGGTCGAGCTCACCGAGATCTTCTGCAGGTAGGTGCCCTTCGAGGTCGCCGGCTTGGCCTTGACCAAGTCCAGCAGCAGCGCCTGCAGATTGTTCTTCAGTGCCTCGTCTTCGAAGCTGGCCTTGCCGATGGTGCAGTGGATGATGCCGCCCTTGTCGGTGCGGTAGCGCACCTGACCCGATTTGGCGTTCTTCACCGCTTCGGCCGGATTGGCCGATACGGTGCCGACCTTCGGGTTCGGCATCAGGCCGCGCGGGCCCAGCAGCGTGCCCAACTTGCCGACGACGCGCATCGCGTCCGGGGTGGCGATGACCACGTCGTAGTTGAGGTCGCCGGCCTGCATCTTCTCGGCCAGGTCGTCCATGCCGACGGCTTCGGCGCCAGCGGCCAGTGCTTCGTCAGCCTTGGCGCCGGCCGGGGCGAACACCGCCACGCGCACGCTCTTGCCGGTACCGGCGGGCAGCACGGTGGAACCGCGCACCTGCTGATCGGACTTTTTGGCATCCACGCCCAGGCACACGGCCACGTCGACGGCTTCGACGAACTTGGCCTTGCTGGTGGACTTGATGATCTTCAGCGCTTCGTCGATCGAATACGCCTTGCCCGGCTGCACGGCAGCACGGATTGCTTTCTGTCGCTTGGTCTGTGCCATCGCTTAACCCTCCACCGTCAGGCCCATGCTGCGGGCGGAACCCGCAATCGTACGCACCGCCGCTTCCAGCTCGGCTGCAGTCAGGTCGGCCTCCTTCGCCTTGGCGATCTCTTCGAGCTGCTTGCGGGTGACCTTGCCGACCTTTTCGCTGTTCGGGCGCTTGGAACCGGAGGTGATGCCTGCAGCCTTCTTCAGCAGCACGCTCGCAGGAGTACTCTTGGTGATGAAGGTGAAGGTACGGTCCGAATAGGCCGTGATGATGACCGGAGTGGGCAGGCCCGGCTCCAGCTTCTGCGTGGCGGCATTGAACGCCTTGCAGAATTCCATGATGTTCAGGCCGCGCTGACCCAGCGCAGGACCGACCGGCGGCGAGGGATTGGCCTGACCGGCCTTCACCTGCAGCTTGATGTAACCGACTACTTTCTTTGCCATTTCAGTGGTCTCCGGGTGCTAGCGCCCAACTTGCAGGCTCCCCATCGCGACGGGAAAATCACGTGTCCCGCCATCACGTTTGACGTGCGCAGAAAGCCGCCTTGCGGCGGCTTCCGGCCCTGCCAGGCGGCGAGCCTGGACAGCGAGCCGCGCAGTATAGCAGAGATTCTGGCGTCCGGCGCAGCTGCGCCGGCGCAGGCTCAGGCCTTCTCGACCTGGCCGAATTCCAGTTCCACCGGGGTGGAGCGGCCGAAGATCAGCACCGCGACGCGCAGGCGGCTCTTCTCGTAGTTGACTTCCTCGACCACGCCGTTGAAGTCGTTGAACGGACCGTCGGTGACGCGGACCATCTGACCCGGCTCGAACAGCACCTTCGGACGCGGCTTCTCCACGCCATCCTGAACGCGCTGCAGGATCGCATCAGCCTCTTCGTCGCGGATCGGCAACGGACGGTCGGCGGTACCGCCGATGAAGCCCATCACCTTCGGGGTTTCCTTGACCAAATGCCAGCTTTCGTTATCGATGCGCGGGATGCCGGCTTCTTCATGGGTCTCGATCTGCACCAGCACGTAGCCCGGGAAGAACTTGCGCTCGGAACGGCGCTTCTGGCCGGCGCGCATCTCGATCACTTCCTCGGTCGGCACCAGCACGTCGCCGAAGCGCTCCTGCATCTCGTCACGCACAATGCGGTCGCGCAGCGCTTGGGCCACGGACTTCTCGAAGCCTGAATAGGCGTGAACGACATACCAACGCTTCACTGCTGCACTCTCCTCAACGACTCACGAACCACTGCATCAGCTTCTGGATCAGGAAATCGAACCCGCCCAGCAGCAGACTCAGAATGATCACCACCACGATCACGACCCAGGTGGTGCGGATCGCTTCCTGACGGGTCGGCCAGACCACCTTGCGCAGTTCGAACCGGGACTCGGACACGAACTCGCGGGCTTCGCGCCCCTTGGCGGTCAGCAGGAACACCGCGGCACCCGCAACCAGGCCGACGATGACCGCCAGGCCACGCAGTGGCCCGGACCAGCTCCCCAGTTGCGTCGCACGACTCGGCTCGCCGAACCAGAACCAGACAAACAAGCCCGCAACCACCAGCAACGCAGCGATGACGTACTTGACGATATCGCCACCGGAGGAAGCAGTGGTGCCTTTGGAATGCTCGATCTTGCTGTTCATCCGACTCTTGCGGCTATGCGACCAAGGTCACTGGATAGGGTGCGGCAGATTGGCACGCCAGGAGGGACTCGAACCCCCAACCTGCGGTTTTGGAGACCGCTGCTCTGCCAATTGAGCTACTGGCGTGTAGTTACGAACGCTGCATTTCCCTTAGACGGCGAAGGCGGACCGAAGGTTCCGGCCCGCCCTTCGCTGAACCCGACGGCCGAAGCCGCCTGCACATCGTCAAACCGCGGCGACCGAAATCGCCGCAGCGGGCATTACTTGATGATCTTGGCCACCACGCCGGCGCCGACGGTGCGGCCGCCTTCGCGGATCGCGAAACGCAGGCCTTCGTCCATCGCCACCGGGTTGATCAGCGTGACCACCATCTTCACGTTGTCGCCCGGCATCACCATCTCCACGCCTTCCGGCAGCTCGCAAGCGCCGGTGATGTCGGTGGTACGGAAGTAGAACTGCGGACGGTAGCCCTTGAAGAACGGGGTGTGACGGCCGCCCTCGTCCTTCGACAGCACGTAGACCTCGGCTTCGAACTCGGTGTGCGGCTTGATCGAACCCGGCTTGCACAGCACCTGGCCGCGCTCCACGTCGTCACGCTTGGTGCCGCGCAGCAGCAGACCGGCGTTGTCGCCC
>NZ_CAPJ01000408.1 GCF_000331775.1 Xanthomonas translucens pv. translucens DSM 18974 | reverse complement strand
TTCAGCCGCGACATTGGCCTTTCCGGAGAGGACCTGTCGCGGCTGAAGCCGCTCCTACAGAAGCGCGCAATGTTTTCCACACGCACAAAAACAAAGCCCGGCGCGAGGCCGGGCTTTGCTTGAAGCATGAAGCGTCCGATCAGTTCTGGACGTTCAGCTCGGTACGACGGTTCTTCGCACGGCCTTCCGGGTTGTCCGAACCATCCGGGTTGGTGTTCGGCGCAATCGGGCGGCTCTCGCCGTAACCGATCGGACCGACCAGACGCGAAGCGTCCACGCCGTTCTTGGTCAGGTAGTCATACACGGTGGTCGCACGACGCTCCGACAGCTTCTGGTTGTAAGCGTCGGTACCCTTCGAGTCGGTGTGACCGGCAACCTCGACCTTCAGGTCGGGGTAACGCTTCAGGATCTCGGTGGCTTCGCTCAGGATCGCGATCGCGTCCGGACGCAGGGTCGACTTGTTGAAGTCGAAGTTGACGCCCTTCAGGTCGATCGACACCGGCACCGGGCAACCGTCCGGACCGATGGTCTGGCCAGGCTGGGAGGTCGGGCACTTGTCGTCGCAGTTGTTGACGCCGTCGCCGTCTTCGTCCATATCCGCACAGCTCGGGGCAGCGGTCGGAGCCGGAGCGGCAACCGGGGCAGCCGGCGGCGGGCCGAGCGGGATCACGACGCCGACCGAAGCCAGCACGTCGCCGAACCAGTTTTCGGACGGAGCGGCAACGCTCTTGTCGTCGAAGTCAGCGCGGTAGGCCACTTCGGCACGCACGGCAACGCGCTTGTCGAAGGTGGTCTGCAGACCGACGCCGGCCTTGGCGGCAAAGTTGCCGTCCTTGCGCTGACCCGGGGACACGGCGCCGCCGGTGTCGAACTCTTCTTCCGAACGCTGATAGCCCAGACCGAACAACAGGTACGGGTTCCAGCCACGGCCTTCCTGGATGAAGTGGCGACGCAGGTCGAACGAGATGCCGTACTGGCTCCAGTTCAGGTCCTGGTTGGCGTCGAAGTTCGGGTTCTGATAGTTCAGTTCACCGTCGATCGACCAGTTCGGGCTGACGAACTTGCCCAGACCCAGGGTGACGAACGGGGCGTCGTTGGTCAGACGGTCGTTGTCCTGGAAGTTGAAACCGGCCGAACCGGTCAGGTACCAGCGGTCGTCGAATTCCTGTGCGGACGCTGCCTGGGCGACGGCCAGACCGCCCAGCAACGCGGCGGTGAGAATTTTCTTGTTCATTAATACAGCTCCTTGTTTCGGGGATATAAAAACCGATAGGGCATGGTTCAGTACAGATGTCTCGTCACATCCAGACGGCCGTTCCGCACGCCATCGCCGCGCACATTATGCTCGGCAAGGTGAAGACGGCGTTAACGGGCACGTAACATGTGAAACCCACGACCAGCCCCTAGATGGTCGTGGATACACCGTATACAGCTTCATGAAATGATGCAATGCGGCGTTTGCGGTCCCCGTCAGCGCTTGTAGACAGTGTCTCGGTTCTGCGCGGCCGCCTCACTCCAGGCGCTCCTACGGCGGCGGCTCCGCCAGCTGAACCTGCATGAACTCGACGAAGGCGCGTACCCGCGGCGGCACCCGCCGGCGCTGCGGCATCACCGCGTGGATGCCGGTCTCGGCGAGCGTGTACTGCGGCAGGACCTGGCGCAGCTGCCCGCGGCGCAGGTGCTCGGCCACATGCCAAACCGAATACAGGGCAATGCCCTGGCCGTTCAGCGCCGCATCGGGCAGCACTTCGCTGAAGTTGGACTCCAGCGGACCGCCGACCTTGACCGCACCTCGCCCTCGGCGCCGAGCAGGCGCCATATGTCCTGGCGGCCTTTGGCGCCGGTCAGCAGCAACCAGGCGTGCGCAGGCCGCCGGCCTGCGACTCCAGGTCCTCGACCAACGCACGGCCCTGGGCAGCCAGTTGCGCTGATGGCGGCGCGGGTACTCACCTCGCTGGCGCACGGCACCTTCTTCGGCGTCGGCGCGGTGGTCGCCACCGGCCTGGTGGCGCTGCAACGCAAGGCCTCGGCGATCGCGACCATGTTCACCGGACTCACCGTCGCCACCCTGCTGGGGATGCCGGCCGGCGCCTGGCTGGGCCTGCAGTTCGGCTGGCGCGCGACGTTCTGGGCGGTGGCCGCGATCGGCCTGCTGGCCACCGTGGTGATCGCCGCGCTGGTCCCGGCCAGCGACGACGTGACGCCCGCGCCGCCGCTGCGCGCCGAACTGCATGCGGTCAGCCGCACGCCGGTCTTGCTTGGCCTGGCCACGACCGTGCTCGGCTATGCCGGCGTGTTCACCGTCTACACCTACATCCGGCGCCGACGATGGTGCTGGGGGTCGGCCTGCTCGGGATGGCCGCGTTCGCCACGGTGGCTCCGCTGCAACTGTGAGTGCTGGGCAAGGCCGGCGACGCCGGACGGCATCTGGCGTCGGGCCTGAACATCGGCGCGTTCAACCTGGGGCAATGCGCTGGGCGCCTGGCTCGGCAGGCTGGTGATCAGCCATGGCGGCAGCCTGGCGCAGTCCTTGGTGCTGCTGATCGGCATCAACGACATCAGTGGGTACGCCACGCCGTTCGCGCCGGACGATGCGCCGGTCTCCGCACAGGAGCTGATCGACAGGAGCTGATCGCTGGCTACCGGCAACTGCTGTAGCGTGCGCAGGCGCGCGGCCTGCGCGTGATCGGCGCCACACTGACCCCGTTCGAGGGCGCATTGCCGGACACGCCGATCCGCGGTTACTACCCGTGTAGACAAGGAGCACGTGCGCCAGCAGGTCAATGCGTGGATACGCGATGGCAACGGTTTCGATGCGATCATCGATTTCGACGCCCTGCTCCGCGACCCCGCGCACCCCACCCGCATGCTGCCCGCGTTCGATTCCGGCGATCACCTGCACCCCGGCGACGCCGGCTATGCCGCCATGGCCGAGGCCGCCGCGCGCGTGCTCGACCACGCCACCGATGCGCATCCCGTCGTTGCTGCGCCACGCTGATCGCAGCCCCCTTCCGTTCCCCCGCAAAGGAATCTCCACCATGGAATACCGTCATCTCGGCACCTCCGGCTTCAAGGTCCCCGTGCTCAGCTTCGGCACCGGCACCTTCGCCGGCTCGAACGCCTTCTTCGCCGCCTGGGGCAATTCGGACGTGGATCAGGCACGACGCCTGATCGACATCTGCCTGGAGGCCGGGGTCAACCTGTTCGACAGTGCCGACATCTACTCCGGCGGCGCCGCCGAATCGGTGCTGGGCGCGGCGATCAAGGGCCGCCGCGACCAGGTGCTGATCTCGACCAAGGCCACCTTCCGCTTCGACACCGACGATCCGAACAGCGTCGGCTCCTCGCGCTTCCACCTGCTGCGCGCGGTCGATGCCGCGCTCAAGCGCCTGGACACCGACTACATCGACCTGTTCCAGTTGCACGGCTTCGACGCGAAGACGCCGGTGGAAGAAACCCTGTCCACGCTCGACGACCTGGTCCGCGCCGGCAAGATCCGCTATCTGGGCGTGTCCAATTTCTCCGGCTGGCACCTGATGAAGTCGCTGGCGGTGGCCGACCGCCATGGCTGGTCGCGCTACGTCGCCAATCAGACCTACTACTCGCTGATCGGCCGCGACTATGAGGAAGAACTGATGCCGCTGGGGCTGGACCAGGGCGTCGGCGCTGTGGTGTGGAGCCCGCTGGGCTGGGGCCGGCTGACCGGCAAGCTCCGCCGCGGCCAGCCGCTGCCGGAAAGCAGCCGGCTGCACAACAGCAAGGTCACCGAGGCCGGCCCGCCGGTGGAGGACGAACACCTGTACCGGGTGATCGACGCGCTCGAGGCGATCGCTGCCGAAACCGGTAAGAGCGTGCCGCAGATCGCGCTGAACTGGCTGCTGCAGCGGCCTACGGTGAGCAGCGTCATCATCGGCGCGCGCAACGAAGAGCAGTTGCGGCAGAACCTGGGCGCGGTCGGCTGGCACCTCGACGCCGCACAGGTGCAACGGCTGGACGCGGCCAGCGCGGTGGTGCCGCCGTATCCGTACTGGCATCAGCGCGGTTTCGCCGAGCGCAATCCGCGGCCGGTCTGAGCCGGATACGCCGCGCGCCGCAGCAACTACTTCCCCATTGCCTGGAGACATCATGAAAGCCGTCGCCCTGACCCACTACCTGCCGATCGACGATCCGCAGTCGCTGTTCGATACCGACTTGCCCACCCCGCCTGCTCCCACCGGCTTCGACCTGCTGGTGCGGGTGGAGGCGGTCTCGGTCAATCCGGTCGATACCAAGGTGCGCGCGCCCAAGCCGCAGGTGGAAGCGCAGCCCAAGGTGCTGGGCTACGACGCGGCCGGCGTGGTCGAAGCGGTCGGCGCCGATGTCGCCGGGTTCGAGCCCGGCGACGAGGTCTATTACGCCGGCGACATCACCCGTTCCGGCAGCAATGCGCATTACCAGCTGGTCGACGCGCGCATCGTCGCGCGCAAACCGGCGACGCTGGATTTCGCGCAGGCCGCGGTGCTGCCGCTGACCACGCTGACCGCCTGGGAGCTGCTGTTCCAGCGCATGCCGTTCGACTTCGACGACGAGCGCAACCGCGGCCGCCGGCTGCTGGTGATCGGCGGCGCCGGTGGCGTCGGCTCGATCGCGATCCAGCTGGCGCGGCACGCCGGCTTCGAGGTCATCGCCACCGCCTCGCGCCCGCAGACCCGCGACTGGTGCCTGCAGCTGGGCGCGCAGCACGTGATCGACCATCGCCAGCCGCTGGCGCCGCAATTGCAGGCGCTGGGCATCGAACAGGTGGATGCGGCACTGAACCTGGCCGACACCGACCGCTACTGGGATGCGCTGGGCGAGTTGATCGCACCGCAGGGCCATGTCGGCCTGATCGTGGAACCGGCCGGCGCGTTGCGCATCGGCGATCCGTACAAGGCCAAGTGCATCGGCATCCACTGGGAAATGATGTTCGCGCGGGCGCGCTTCAAGACCGCCGACATGATCGAGCAGCACCGCATCCTGGCGCGCACCGCCAGCCTGATCGACGCCGGCGAACTGCGCACCACCCTGACCGAGACGCTGGCGCCGATCGACGCGGCCAACCTACGGCAGGCGCACCGGCGGCTGGAATCGGGCAGCACCATCGGCAAGCTGGCACTGGCCGGCTGGGGCTGAACGGCCGGCGCAGTTCGATCGGGACACGGGCGCGATCGCACTGCTTTGCGCGCGCGGCGATCACTCGTCGTCCGTCTCACCGACCGTGGCGCCAGCTCCGCCGTTGCTTTTGCTTTGCTTTTGATCAATGGGTCCCCTCAGCGCGGCAGACCCGACGGGCGAAAACCCGAAGGGCGGCGCGCAGGATGCGCGACGTTTTTCGATGGCACATGGATGTGCCATCGAAAAATGCCCGTCGGGGCTGCGGACCTGGAGCGCGAAGCGCGGAAGGCGCGCTGCGGGGTGTGCTTGACCAGCCTTCGGCTGTGGTAAAGCGTTTCTTTTGGTTACTTTGATCAGCCTGCGGCTGCTGAGGAGCGCTTCTTTGCACAAGCAAAGAAAAATAACCCGCGCCAGCGGAAGCTGTTGCTTTTGCTTCAAAGCTTCAAAATCCCTGTGCCAGGACCAACTACCGCAGGCAACCCGCACACACGCCCCCTCTTGCCGTCGCCCGGATTTCGCGTCACCCTGCCCACTTCCGTACGCCAGCGTATCTAAACCATGTCGCCCGCCTCCGGCCAGCCCGACCCGTCCCCCGCCGCCTATCCGCACCTGTTCGCCCCGCTCGACCTGGGCTTCACCCAGCTGCGCAACCGGGTGCTGATGGGCTCGATGCACACCGGCCTGGAGGATCGCGCGCGCGACTTCCCCAAGCTGGCCGCGTATTTCGCCGAACGCGCCGCCGGCGGCGCCGGGCTGATCGTCACCGGCGGCTTCGCGCCGAACGTAGTCGGCTGGCTGAAACCGTTCGGCGGCAAGCTATCGTGGCCCTGGGAAGTGCGCCCGCACCGGCAGGTGACCCGCGCGGTGCACGACCACGGCGCCAAGATCTGCCTGCAGCTGCTGCATGCCGGGCGCTATGCCTACCACCCGCTGTCGGTGGCGCCGTCGAAGCTGAAGGCGCCGATCAATCCGTTCACGCCGCGCGCCTTGTCCGCACGCGGGGTCGAACGCCAGATCGGCGCCTATGCGCGCGCCGCGCGGCTGGCGCGCGAGGCCGGCTACGACGGCGTGGAAGTGATGGGCTCGGAAGGCTATCTGATCAACGAATTCGTGGCCCCGCGCAGCAACCGCCGCGACGATGCCTGGGGCGGCGACGCGCGCAAGCGCATGCGCTTCGCGGTGGAGATCGTGCGCCGCATCCGCGCGGCGTGCGGGCCGGACTTCATCATCATCTACCGGCTGTCGTTGGTGGATCTGGTCGAGGACGGCAGCGATTGGCAGGAAATCGTGATGCAGGCGCAGGCGATCGAAGCCGCAGGCGCGACGCTGATCAATTCCGGCATCGGCTGGCACGAGGCGCGCGTCCCCACCATCGCCACCTCGGTACCGCGCGCCGCGTTCGCCGGCGTCACCGCCAAGCTCAAGCCGCACGTGCGGGTGCCGCTAATCGCGACCAATCGCATCAACATGCCCGACGTGGCCGAACGCATCCTCGCCGGCGGCGGCGCCGACATGGTGTCGCTGGCGCGGCCGCTGCTGGCCGATCCGGAGTGGCCGAACAAGGCGCGACGCGGCCAGGCGCAGGCGATCAACACCTGCATCGCCTGCAACCAGGCATGCCTGGACCACGTGTTCGAGAACAAGACCGCCAGCTGCCTGGTCAATCCGCGCGCCGCGGCCGAGACAGAGCTGAATTATCTGCCCACGACGGCGCCCAGGCGCGTCGCTGTGGTCGGCGCCGGCCCGGCCGGACTGGCCTGCGCCACGGTGGCCGCCGAACGCGGCCACCGCGTCACCCTGTTCGACAGCGCCGCGGAGATCGGCGGCCAGTTCAACGTGGCCAAGCGCATTCCCGGCAAGGAAGAATTCCACGAGACGCTGCGCTATTTCCGCCACCAGCTCGAGGCCACCGGCGTGGATGTGCGCCTGCATACCACCGCCGATGCGGCGCTGCTGGCCGATTTCGACGACGTGGTGCTGGCCACCGGCATCGTGCCGCGCGCGGTGGAGTTTCCCGGTGCCGATCATCCCAACGTGGTCAGCTATCTCGATGTGCTGCAGGGCCGGGTGCAGGCCGCGGACAAGGTCGCGATCATCGGCGCCGGCGGCATCGGTTTCGACGTCGGTGAGTTCCTGGTGCACGCCGGCGTCTCGACCGCGCTGGACCCGGCGCGGTGGATGGCCGAATGGGGCGTGGACCCGCAGTTCGAAACGCGCGGCGCATTGCGCAAGCCGCAGCCGGAAGCGCCGGCGCGCACGGTATGGCTGCTGCAGCGCAGTGCCGGCCGTCCCGGCGCGCGCCTGGGCAAGACCACCGGCTGGATCCACCGCGCCACGCTGAAGGCCAAGGGCGTGACCATGCTCGGCGGGGTCGAATACCTGGGCATGGACGACGCCGGGCTGCGCATCCGCGTGGGCGGCACCGAGCAGCTGCTACCGGTCGGCACCGTGGTGGTCTGCGCCGGCCAGGAGCCGCGCCGCGACCTGCACGCTGCGCTGCAGGCGGCCGGTCGCAAGCCGCACCTGATCGGCGGTGCCGATGTCGCCGCGGAACTGGATGCCAAGCGTGCCATCGCCCAGGGTAGCCGCCTGGCGGCGCAGTTGTAGGTGCGCCTACCTGGAGCAGGGAAAGGACGCGCGCAACGCCTGGCTCACCGCGATCGAAGCGCGCTGCTGCAATTGGGCCGGCGGCAACGCGCTGAGCGCGGTGTACACGCGATCGGCCAGTTCGTGCCGCAGCACGCCGCCGCCGGCGCACCACTGCACACCCTCGGCACCGTCGGCGACGCCGGCGACGCCGGCGATGTAGAACTTCGCCGCTTCGCTGGCCTGCTGGCGACGGCGTTTGGCCAATTGCGGTTGCAGCCCGGCAACGGCCTCCGGATCGCCCTTGAGCAGTTGCAGCAAGTGCGCCGCGGATAGCTGATGGACATCGGCGTTCGATGTCTGCGCAGGCGCCGCCAGCACAGGCGTCGCACCGCAAGCCGCCAGACACAGCACGAACAGGAACGGGATGCGCAGGGACATGGGACACTTTCTCCGATGGACCGGGCCGATGCCAGCGATCCTAGCAGGCGCCGATCCGCACGCCTGGACTCGGTGCTGTCGCATCGCGCCGCTATAAGGCCTCAGATGCACCGGACCCTGCCCGCCTCGCCCGCCTTGCCCTCGCTGCCGCACACGGCGCTGGCGGCGTATGCCTGCGCGCATTTCGGCAAGAGCCTGTTGTGGTACGCCAGCGAACTGCTGCTGATCTATTCGTTGACCGAACACGCCGGACTGGGCGCGGCCGCCGCCGGGCTGGTATTGGCGCTGGGCCTGCTGGTCAGCGCAGCGATCGGTCTCGGCGCCGGTTTCAGCTTGCGCCAGCGATTGCGCGAGGTGACCAGTATCGGGCGCCTGCAATGGCTCGGCCTGAGCGCGGCGGCGCTGGCGCTGCTGCTGGTGTTCGCCGCGCCGCTGCTGCCGGCGCCGCTGCGGTTGGGCTACGTGCTGGTGCTCAGCCTGCTGTTCCGCATCGCCTACGCCGTCTGCGACGTGGCGCAGAACACCTTGCTGAGCATGGTGCACTGGCCATGGCGCGGCCACGACGGCGCCAGCGCGTTGCGTCTGGCCGGCAGCGGCATCGCGGCGCTGCTGATCAGCGCGATGGTTGGCGCGATGCTGGCGCCGGGCGCCGACGGCGCGGCTTTCGCACTGCAGGCCAGTGCGCTGCTGGCCGCCGTGGCTGTGGTATGCGCATGGCAGCTGCGCCGCGCGCTGCTGCGCGATGCCGCGCCGCGTGGGCGCACCACTGCCGACGCGCCCACGCGTACCGCGCCGGCGCCGTGCTGGCACACGATTCCCTGGCAGCCGCTGCTGCTGATCGCCACGATGTCGCTGACCCTGCCCGCCTTCACCAAACTGGCGCCGTACGTGGCCGCCTACGGCCTGCTGTCGCCAGGCTGGGGCAGCGCGGTGCTGATCGCCTATGCGCTGGGGTCGGTGCTGGTGCAACCGCTGGCGGCGCGGTTGGGCCGGCAGCATCCGCCGCAGCGACGGCTGGCATGGCTTGGCGCAGCGCTACTGTTGAGCGCGCCACTGTTCGCGCTGGCGCTGCCGGCGATGCCGCGGCTGAGCCTACTCGCCGCCGCCTGCATCGGCGCGATCGGCGGCAGCGGCGGCCAGTTGGTCTGGGCCTGGCACGCGCAACTGACCGCCAGGCGCGCGCTGGCCCAGCACGCGCTGTGCTTCGCCGCGCTGGTCGCCAGCGCACAGGTGGCACTGGCCGCCGGCATCGTCGTGATCGGACTGCTGCTGGGCGCAGTGGATTACCGCGGCGGCCATTGCCAGCTGCTGCGCTGGGCGATGGCCGCCGGTCCGCTGGCCTGCGGTGCGCTGTGCCTGCTGTTGGCGCTGCTGTCCGCGCGCCGCCCGCTCAGGCGAAGAAGGCCCGCTGCAATGGAATGAGCGCCGCGCCGAGGGTCACCGCGTCGCCGGTGGTACCCGCGATGCGCAGTTCCGGCAGCGGCGGCGCCAGGCCATGCCGGTTGGGTGCACGCGGGATACGGATGCGTTCGATCAGGCGCAAGCCGATCGGTGCCGGCAGGCGTCCGCCGATGACGATCGCCTGCGGATCCAGGGTGTAGGCCAGGTACGCGCACAGCTGCGAAAACGGCGCTTCGGCCTGCGCCAGCCAGGCGTCCACGCCCGGGCTGTGCGGGCCGATGGCGCCCAGCATCTGCTCGACGCTGGCGTGGTCCTGCCCCGCCGCCCGCGCCAGGGCCAGCAAGGCGTCCAGGTTCGGATAGGCCATGCCGCCGACGGTCCAGATGCCGCCGAACTCGCCGGCGTTGCCGCGATGGCCGCGGAACAGCCGGCCGTCGGCGATGATGCCGCCGCCGAAGCCGTTGGTCAGGTGCAGATAGGCGAAGTCACGGCAGTCGCGGCCGACCCCGTACAGGCTCTCGGCCACCGCCGCCGCCGCGCCGTCGTTCTCCACCGTGACCGGGCAGCCCAGCGCCTCTTCCAGGATCGGCCCCAGCTCGACCTGGGTCCAGTCCTCCAGCGCCGGTGGCCCGGCCATCTGCTGGCCCTGCCCGGTGAAGAAGGCCGAGATCGCCATGCCCGCGCCGATTACCCGCGCCGGATCCACGCCGGTTTCGGCAAGCAGTTCCTCGCGGAACCGCAGCAGCTGCGCCAGCACCTGGGCACGCCGCATGTCGGCCAGGCCGACGCGGCGCTGGCCGCGCACCGCACCGGCGAAATCGACCAAGGCCAGCGCCACCACGTCGCCCATCAGGCCGATGCCGAACGCGTAGGCGTAGTCCGGCGCCAGACGCACATCGACGCTGGGGTTGCCGCGCCCCCCGGCGGCGCGCGCGCTGAGCTGCACCATCCTGTCCTGCACGAAGCCCTGCAGCAGGCGCGCGACCGTGGGCTGCGACAGGCCCAGCTCGCGACTCAGCGCCGCCTGGGTCTGCACCCCGGCCTTGAACACACGGTCGAGCAACTGGCGGCCGCCGGCGCTGACGCGCGGCGGGAAATCGGCATGGAGCATGGAACGGCGCGGACCCGAAGTGGATGTGCCACAACGCTAGCATGTGGACACATGATTTTCATACATGGTAAATAGTATTATCCCCACATACTTTTAATGGGGAGTTCCATGCGTACCAACCATCCACACCAGAGCCTGCTCGCGCTGGCGCTGTCTTCCGTTCTTGCCGCCAACGCAGCCAATGCCCAGGAGCCGCCACAGGCCCCCGCTGCTACCGATGCCACCACTACCCTGGATCAGATCGTCGTCACCGGCACCCCGCAGGGCCAGTCGCAGAAGGACGCGCCGTTCGCGATCAGCGTGGTGTCGAAGCAACGCCTGGATCGCGCGGCACCGAGCAGCAGTGTCGACATGCTGCGCGCCGTGCCCGGCTTCTCGGCCGAACCCTCCGGCGGCCAGGGCGGCGGCCAGAACCTGTACGTGCGCGGCCTGCCCGCCGGCGGCTGGTACTACGTGCAGTACCAAGAAGACGGCATGACCCTGTTCGACGAGCCGCAGGAAAGCTTCTTCAACGTCGATACGCTGTTTTCGCTGGACATGATGACCGAGCGCCTGGAAGTGGTCCGCGGCGGCACCTCGCCGCTGTTCGCGACCAACGCGCCGGGCGGCACGGTCAACGCCATCACCCGCCACGGCACCGCCACGCCCGAGGGCGCGGTGCGCATGACCGTCGGCAGCGACGGTCTGCGCCGCGAGGACGCCTACAGTTCGGGCCCGCTGAGCGAGAACGTGCTGTACAGCATCGGCGGCTACCACCGCAGCGATGATGGGCTGCGCAACACCGGCTACACCGCCGACAAGGGCGGCCAGGTGCGCGGCAACCTGACCTTCCTGATGGGCGATGCGATCCTCGACGTGGACGCCAAGTACCTCGACGACCGCACCGCGTTCTACAACCCGATCCCGCTGGACGATCCGCGCACTCCATCGCAGTCGCTGTCGGCGCTGCTCGACCCGCTGGACGGCACCCTGCTGTCCAACGACCTGCGCCGGACCACGGTGCCGACCTTCGACGGCAACCGCCTGCTGTCCCGCAACCTGGATCTGGCCGACGGCATCCACAACAAGGTCAAGCAACTCGGTACCCACCTGGAGTGGAACCTGGACGACGGCCTGAACCTGAACAATCGCATGCGCTTCGTCGATGCCGAGGTGGACTACACCGCGCTGTTCTCCGGCGCCGCGCCCTCCGACGCCGCCGCCTACCTGTCCACCCAGCTCGGTCGCGCGCGCACCGGCTTCGGCAACCGCGTGGCCCGCGTCGGCTACGTCGCCAGCCACGACGGCGCCGCCTACGATCCGGCCGCCGCCGACGGCCTGGTGCTGGAAAGCGGCCTGTGGAACGCGCGCACCCACCTGCGCACGCTGTCCGACGATCTGCGCCTGAGCAAGGCATTCGGCGAATCGGCGCTCGGCCAGCACACACTCACCGCCGGCGTGAACGTGCAGCACTTCGAATACGCCCAGGACCGCCTGCAGAACACCGTGCTGACCACGCTGCAGAACAATGCGCAGCGCCTGGACGTGCTGGCCTACGACGCGGCCGGCAACGTGGTCGGTTCGGTCACCCAGAACGGCTTCGTGCGCTACGGCAACGGCATCACCCGCGGCTTCGCCAACGGCAGCTACCTGTCGCCGTATCTATGGGATTCGGTGCGCTTCGGCCGCTTCGGCGTGGATGCCGGCGTGCGCTACACCCGCTACAGCGCCGACGGCGGCGTGTACGCCAACACCACGCGCAACCTCGGCGATGCCGGCACCCTGGCCGATGACAGTGCGGGCGGCCTCAGCGGCGCGTTCAGCGCGCGCGAGGATCGCCGCCATGCCACGCAATGGACGCTCGGCGCCGAGTTCGCGCTGACCCCGCAGTTCCAGACCTTCGCCCGCTACACCAAATCGCAGCGCCTGCCGCGGTTGCAGAACGTGTACCAGACGCAGAACGCAGCGGTCACCGACATCGACCAGGCCGAGGCCGGCCTGCGCGGCGCCTTCGGCGACACCTTGTCGTTCTCCACCGTCGGGTTTTGGAGCCGCTTCAACGACCTGTCGATCAGCGCGATCGTGCTCGACGACGCCGGTGCGGTGCAGACCCTGGCCCTGGTCGGCCAGACCCAGACGTTCGGCCTGGAGTCGGAGTTCACCTGGCGTCCATCGGCGCACTTCGGCATGACCGGCTCGGTCACGCTGCAGGATCCGCAAACCCGCAGCCTGAGCAATGCCAGCACCGGCGCCAGCTACGGAAATCTGGACGGCAAGCAGATCTCGCGCATCCCCAAGTTCATGGCCTCGCTCAGCCCGACCTTGTACTTCGACATCGCCGGGCGTCCGCTCGAACTGTCGGCCACCGCCTACCGCATGGGCCAGCGTTACGTCGATTACACCAACGCCACCGCGCTGCCCACCTACACCACCTACGACCTGGGCGTGTTCGCCCATCTCAGCGACAACCTGGAACTGCAGCTGCATGCGGCCAACGTCGACAACAGCGCCGGCCTGACCGAAGGCAACGCGCGGGTGGATACGCTGTCCGGGCAAGGCACCGCCGAGGCGATCTATGCGCGTCCGATCTTCGGCCGCACCTACAACGCGTCGCTGACCTGGCGGTGGTGAGCATGCGCTACCGCAAACTGCTGATGGGCGCGGCGATCTGGCTGCCGCTGATGGCGGCGACGGCGACGGCGGCGGACTTGCCGGAGCGCCTGCGCGATCCACACGGCGATGCGCTGGTGGTGTCGCACCGCGCATGCTGGAAGTTTGCATCGGAGAACACCCTCGACGGCATCGCCGCGTGCATCGCACATGGCGTGGACATGGTCGAGGTCGACGTGCGCACCACCCGCGACGGCACGCTGGTGCTGATGCACGACGAGCGCGTGGATCGCACCACCGACGGACATGGCGCGGTGGCCGAGCTGGATGCGGCGCAGATCGCCGCGTTGCGCGTGCGCAGCCGCGGCGGCGGCCGCGCCAGCATGCTGACCGAGCGCCACCCGCCGACGCTGGCGCAGGCGCTGGCCGCAGCGCGCGGCCGGGTGCTGGTGAACCTGGACGTCAAGGCAGCCGCGCTGGATCACGTCATCGATGTGGTCGAGGCGGCCGCGGCGCAGCGTGACGTGCTGTTGAACGTCCCGCTGGACGTGCCGCAGGCTGCGCTGCAGCGCGCGCACGCGGCCGGCCTCGCGTTGCAGGTGCTGTATCTGCAACGCGAGGCCGCGCTTTCGCCGCAACAGGCGCTGCGCCAAGCCGCCGCACTGCGTCCGGCGGTGGTGCAATTGATGTTCGACGATCCGGCGGTGTTGGCCATCGCCCAACGCGAACTGGCGCCGCATGCGCGCCTGTTCGTCAACACGATGACCAACGACATCGCCAGCGGCCGGCCGATGCGGCTGTCGGCGAACTACACCGACCAGCGCGCGCTGCGCGATCCGGCCAGCGTCTGGGGCGAGTTGCGCGCGCATGGGGTGAGCATGATCCAGACCGACGAACCATCGGCATTGCAACGCTATCTGCGCGAATCGGACATGAACCAGTAGCTGTCGTCGTTTCATATTCTCGCGACGCAGCGACAGCCGCACGCGTCGCGAGGAACCAAACCCCCAGACGATCGGCATGGAGCCAGATCGCGCCCATGGATGGCGCACCCGTCGTTCCAAGCGATTCGCTGCGACGGTCGAGCCAATACGGTCGGCCGCCATCGGCGTTGTTGTGCCTGTTCCATATCCATCAACTCCCAACGGGAAACACATGAAATCGTCTAAGAAACGCTTCAAGACCTTATCGCTCGTCTTGGCCTGCGCCTCGCTGACCGTGTTGTCCGGCCTCGCCTCGGCCGCCAACAACTGGAATCCGCAACACATCCTCAACGCCATGAAAAGCCCCTACCAGGGCAACCGCGCCAGCGTCGCAGTGATCGCGCATCGCGGCCTGGTCAGCAACGGCTGCCCTGAAAATTCCACCTGCTCCATCCTCAACACCTACAACAACAACATCGAAGCGATCGAACTGGACGTCAAGCAGTCCTCCGACGGGCAGCCGTGGCTGTTCCACGACCAGAACGCCGGCCGCGTGATCGCCCATTCGCCGGCCTTCAACATCTTCCAGAATGGGAGCAACCCGGCCGGCTGGAATCCGGACATCCGCAGCATGACCAGCCACGAGCTGGTCAATTCGTTCCTGCGCGACAGGAATTTCGCCAAGACCAACTACCGCCCGGTGCCGCTGGCCAACGCGTTGGATGCCGTGCACCACAGCGCCAATCACATGGTCGTGGTGCTGGACCTGAAGACGCTGGACGCGGTGTCGCGCGCAGCCGACCTGGCCCTCTACTTGGGCATGCAGAACCAGGTGGTACTGAAGTTCAGCGCCTCGCTGCTGCCGCGCACGCCAAACGACATCGTCCGTTACACCAAGGGCGTCGCGTTCGCACCGACCGTCTACGCCGGCGACATGGACAGGCTCGCCGACGGCGGCTACACCGGCCTGTGCGGATTGACCGTTAGCAACTCGCCGTTCTGCCACGTCAATGCGTGGATCGACCAGGCCCGCATCCAGAAAGGCTTCGCCTGGCTGGAAATCGGCAACAAACAGCCACGCCGCAGCGATCCGACCGGCGAACTGCTGGCCAGCGAGCAGTCCAAGCACCTCGCGCTCGGTGCGTTCTCGCCGGTGCCCGAGTACCGCATCAGCAGCCATGACGGCCAGCACTTCGTGCGCAGCAACGGGACCTGCTGCGCGGCGCTGAGCGACTACCTGACGCGCACCAAGCACTTCGGCAACGAAATCGCCGACGATCGCTCCGACTTCGGTTTGCAGGCGTTGGCCGGCTTCACCAACATCATCAGCGACGACCCGCTCAGCATTACCCGTTCGCGCATTTTCCGGAATACCTCGCGCTACGAGTGATCGCGGCATGATCCGGCCGGGGAGTTCGCTCCCCGGCTTCCCGCTGCACTCTCCACCCAGGAAGCATCCGCTATGCGTGCCGTTCACCGTCCACGTCTCCGTCACCTGTTTGTCCTGCTTCTCGTCGCCGGCGTGAGCTGGCTCCTGTTGCAACGCGCAGCGACCGCGGAAGGCGCCCGCGCCGCCACCGCGCCAGCCGCCGCACCGGCATCCCGGCAACGCGCTGCCTCCGCGACCGACATGCCGTCCGCATCACCGTCTTCCACCGACACCGTGCCCGGCCCATCGGCGCGCGAGGTCATCGCCGCGGCGCAGGCGCTACCGGCCGATTTCCAGGCCGACACGCTGCTGCGCATCGCTGACGCCAAAGACCTGCCGTCGGCGGCCGGCGGCGATCGCCGCGACGCCGCGATGCGCCTGGCGCAACAGGCCTCGGTCCTGGCAGAACGCGCGATGCGGCGCATGCCCGGCGTGGCCAGCGCCGGCTATGCCAGCGAAGAGCACAACAACGAGTTGCGCGACACCCGCACCGCCGGCCTGGACCAGCTGTCGCTGCAAACGCGCGCTGCGCGCATCCTCGCGACGTCTCCCGCACAGGCGACCGCGCTGTTCGCGGCGCTGCCGACGCCGCAGGCCGCCGGCTGCGATGCCGACCTGATCGACGATCCCAGCCCCACCTACGCGCTGGCGACCGCACTGCAGCCGGCCCAGGCCGCGCCGCAGGCGGCGTGGCTCGCCGAGCGCGTGGACAAGGCGCAACAGGAAACCGACGTGGCGCCGACGCTGAAGATGGTGCTCGCCAGCACGGCGCTAGCGCGCAACGGCCAGTCCCAGGTCGCCGACAGCCTGGTACGCATGTTCGCGCGCATCCGCGGCAACGATCCGGGCTTCACCGCCACCGAGCTGAGCGTCGCAGCGGACATGCCGCTGCTGCTGCAATGGCTGCAGGACGCGGCGCTGCGCGAGCGGCTACATGCGGCGTACCGCACCTATGTCGCGGCGCATCTGGCGCAGGCGCGTTGCCCGGCGAGCCTGCTCGGCAACCACTGGCTGCTCGAACAGCGTTTCGTCACCGAACTGCCGGACGAACGCATCCCGCCGGCACCGCCGGTGGCGCAGGAATCGATCGACGACGAAGCGATCTCGTTGATCCGCGAGGCCGGCTACAACGTGCGCACGCAACTGCTACTGCCCGACGCCTCTGCGGACGACCCGGCGCTGGAAAAAGCCTCCGCCGAATTCCTCGACCAGCTCGACCATGGCGTTCTGCAGCAAGCCGCGGCAGGCGACGGCAGCGGCCGGGGGCAGCGTGCACGGCTGCGCGAACTGCTGCGCTATCTGGAATATGCGCCGAGCGGCGCATCGCGCGATCGCGGCGCCGCGCTGATGGCAGCGTTGCTGTCCGGTCCTTACTACGCGCAGGACCACGACACCTGGTTCGGCGATCTGCACGTGGTCGCCGCGCAGATGCAGCGCTGGCCCGACCGCGCGCAACGGCTTGCGCAATTGGCCGAGCATCGCGATCCGGTGGTGAAGGTCTACGCCATGCTGATGCAGCGCGGTCAGTTTCCCTGAGCCTGGTTGCAGCGGATACACCACGCTTCGATTCCCTCCGCGCGCCGCGCCGCGCTTTCTACATGGATGGTGAACCCTGTCAATCGTCAGGGTTCAGTTGCGATTGTGGAAGCGGCGCCTATTGTGCGCGCCACTTCCGGTCCGCCCATCCTGGCGGATCCGCCGGCTTCCACATTACGCCGGCACCCGGGCGGCCCGTGACAGGCCGCCTCCCCATGACGCCAAGCCGAATCGCCTTGCCGCGCCACCCGCTGCAGCACCGATGACGGCCCATACGGAGCAAGGAGTCATATGAAACTGGCCTGGATACTCTGGCTGTCGCAACTGTTGCCGCAACCCGCCGCCGATTCGCTGTGTTTGAGCACGACCGTCTACCTGGAAGCGCGCGACCAGACGCTGCGCGGCCAGCAGGCAGTGGCCGAAGTCGCGCTGCGGCGCCTGGACAGCGGCTTGTGGGGCAACTCGATGTGCCAGGTAGTCACCGCGCGCAAGCAGTTCGCGCCGGGGCTGGTGAAACCCGGTACCGAACTGAAGAACGACGACGCCTGGGCCGATGCGGTCAACGTCGCCTTCGCCGCCGAACGCAACTGGGCGCTGCCGCAGGGCCAACGCAAGGAGATCGTGCCCGGCGCCAGCCACTTCGCCGCGCACGCGATCGCCAATCCGAGCTGGCGCAACGCCTACCAGGTGGCGACGATCGGCGACCACACGTTCTACCGCGTGCAGAAGCTGCGGCCGCGCAACGCGTCCTGAGCGGCTGGCGCGGCACTATCGCCAACCGCACGCCAGGCCGGGTACGCTTGCCTGCCCCTTGTCCGTGCGGAGTCCTGCAATGAAACTGTATGCCAAGCCTGGCGCCTGTTCGCTGGCCGACCACATCGCGCTGCGCTGGGCGCAGCTGCCGTTCGAACTTGAACTGCTCGATGCCGCCGCGATGAAGGCAGCGGCCTATCTGGCGATCAATCCTGCCGGCGCGGTACCCGCGCTGCATGTGGACGCGTGGGTGCTGACTCAGAACTCGGCGATCCTCAACTACATCGCCGATCTCGCACCCGCGGCGCAGCTGGCCGGCGATGGCAGCGCGCGCAGTCGCGCCGAAGTGCAGCGTTGGCTGGCCTTCCTCAACGCCGACCTGCATCCCGCCTTCCATCCCTTGTTCGGGAGCACGCGCTACCTTGAGGACGCGGCGACGATCGCGCGCACCCAGGACCATGCGCGCGAGCGCCTGCGCACGCTGTACGCGCGCGTGGACGCGCAGTTGGCGACGCAGCCCTGGCTCGCCGGCGCGCAGCGTTCGATCGCCGATGCATATCTGTTCGTCACCCTGCGGTGGGCGCGGGGACTGAAGCTCGAAACCGGCGCCAACCTGCAGCGTTTCTTCGAGCGCATGGCCGCCGATCCGCAGGTGCAGGCGGCGCTGCAGGCCGAAGGTCTGGAGTGACGCATCGCATGCGGGTGGTGTTTGCTGCGCACGCAGGCAACTTCCTGGACGATTTTCGCGGCAGCTGATACCAACATTGCCTTGGCTGCAGAACGGCCTCAGCGCGCCAGCACCCGACGGATCCCGTCGAGCGCGCCCGGATCGTCCAGCGTCGACAGATCACCGGACTCGCGCTGCTCGGCGAGCGCCTGCAGCGAACGCCGCAGCAGTTTGCCCGAGCGCATCTTCGGCAACGCCTGCACCGGATACACCTGCGCCGGCCGCGCCACCGCGCCAAGCCGCTCGACCACGCATTGCCGCAGCTGCGCGGCGATGGTGTTCGCGGCATCGGGCGCGGCTTGCTGTTTCAGCGTCGCGAACACCACCGGCACCTGCCCCTTCAGTTCGTCGTGCATGCCGATCACCGCCACCTCGGCCACGTCCGCATGGCCGGCGATGGCTTGTTCGATCTCGCGCGTGCCCAGCCGATGGCCGGCGACATTGATCACGTCGTCGGTGCGACCGAGGATGAAGGTATAGCCGTCGTCGTCGCGAATCGCCCAGTCCAGCGAGCTGTACAGCAGCTCATCGAAATGGCTGAAATAGCTGCGCAGGAAGCGCGCGTCGTCGTTCCACACCGTGGTCATGCAGCCGGCGACGCGGCGGCGGCACCTGCCTGTGCCGCCGCCGGTGGACGGCTTACTGCTTCTGCGCTGCCGCTTTCGCCGCCGCCGCACGTGGCGGCGCATGCTTCACGTAGCGGTCGAACCACTCCAGCATTTCCGCCACCACATCCTCGTTGGACTCGCGCGCGCTATACCAGTGCGGCTCGAACGGCAGCAGCACCAGCCGCGCAGTACCGCCGTTGCCGCGGATCGCCTGGAACAGCCGCGGCGCCTGGGTGGTCTCGGTGCCTGGGTTGGCGTCGTCCATGCCGTGCACGATCAGCAGCGGCTCGTCGATCTTGTCGGCGTGGAAGAACGCCGAGGCCTGCGCGTAGACCTCCGGCGCGGCCCAGAACGAGCGCCGTTCGTTCTGGAAGCCAAACGGGGTCAGGGTCTTGTTGTAGCTGCCGCTGGTCGCCACGCCGGCGCGGAACAGGTCGGTATGCGCGAGCAGGTTGGCCGCCATCAGCGCGCCGTGGCTGTGGCCGGTGACGCCGATCCGCTGGCGATCGACCACGCCCAGTTCCACCGCCTTGTCCACCGCGGCGGTGGCGTTGTCCACCAGTTGCTGCAGATAGGTGTCGTAGGCGGTCTTGGGATCGCCGACGATGGGGAACGCGGTGTCGTCGATGATCGCGTAGCCGGCCAGCAGCAACAGCTGGTAGGAACTCAGGCGGGTGAAGTCGCGCTCGTTGGCGCCGCTGACCTGGCCGGCCTTGGATGGGTCGGCGTAGTCCAGCGGATAGGCGTACAGGATCGCCGGCACCCGCGTGCCTTCCTTGTAGCCCGGCGGCGTGTACAGGGTGAACGACAGCTCCACGCCGTCCTTGCGCTTGTAGGTCACCAGCCGCTTCTTGATCTGCCGCACCAGCGGCGTCGGATCGGGGAAGCGGGTGACCGGCGCGATGGTGGATGCGTAGACCGCTTCGCCCGCCGCCGCGCCGGGCTGCACCTGGCCCAGCGCGCGCAGGTACACGTTCGGCGGATCGGTCGGCGACTGGCGCCAGGTCAGCAGCCGGGTGGTGTCGTCGCCGGCAAACCCGGCGAATACCTCGTCGACGCTGGCATCGCTGCGGAACAGACGCTCGCTCTTGCCGCTGGCCAGGTCGTAGCGATCCAGGAACGCGCGGTCGCCGGCCGGCGTGGCGCCCTGCCCGCTCAAGAACAGCGCGCCGCGGTCCTCGCGCAGCACCGCTTCGCCATTGGCCAGCATATGCAGTTCGGGGGTGCCGGGATCGGCATACAGGTCGTCGGTGGACAGATCGAACAGCACGCGGCCAGGCGTGCCGGGGCGGTCGGCGTTCAGCAGGGTGGTGCGCCGCCAGTGGCGGTTCTCGTCGTAGTCGTCCAGCAGCGCCTGCCCGCCCTGGGCGAACCAGGACAGGCCGGCGTAGCGCTGGGTCACCCGCGCCAGTTCGCGCGGCTTGGCGGTGAACGGCGCCGCCAGGGTCAGCAGCTTGTCGCGCGCCGGTACGTTGGCCTTCCAGTCGCCGCCGTCCAGCGCCTCGGCCCAGACCAGCGTGGCCGGCTGGTTGGCCCGCCAGGAATACGCACGCGGGCCAGTCGGCACGCCCTGCACCGGCACCCGGTCGGCGACCGGCAGATCGGCCAGCACGCGCTCGCCGCCATTGGACAGATCGAGCACCGCCACATCGTGGGCGAAACGCGCATAGGTGGTGACGTAGGAATACGGCCGCTTGAGCCGCTCCACGCGCACGTGGCGGCCGTCGGGCGCGCCATCGACCACGGTGTAGACCGCCGGCGCGCCGACCTTGCTCTGCTTGCCGCTGGCCGCATCGACGGTGAGCAACTGCGAAGTGGCGTAGTACGCAAACAGCGCCTCGTCCTCGGGACTGGACAGCGTGTCGCGCGCCTCGTAGGTGCTGCTCTCGCCCTTGCCCTGGATGGTTTCCTTGACCTCCGGCCCCGGCGGCACCGCCGCCTTGCGCGGCGCCGCGCCCAGGTCCTGCGGCACGGTCTTCAGCAGCAGCGTGTCGCTGCCGCCCAGCCACTGGATCTCGCCGCCCAGCACCGGGTTGAGCTGCACGCCGTCGATGCGGCGCACGTTGCCGGTGGCCACGTCGCCCAGCCACAGCTCGACGCGGTCGGCGGCGGTGTTGTTGAAGGCGAAACGGCGCCCGTCCGGCGACCACACCGGCAGTGCCGGACAAGCGCCGGCCGGCAGGGTCACCGCGGTCTGCTTGCCGCTGGCCACGTCGACCAGGCTGAAACCTTCCAGGCAGGCGCGGATGCCGTAGCCGTTGGACATGTCGTGGCGGCTGTGGCTGCGTGGCTCCACGCGCACGCCGGCCAGCTTCAGGTACGGCTCGGCGACGCGCGCGATCGGCGGATACTGGGTGCGCTGCACCAGCAGCAGGGTCTTGCCGGTGGGATCCAGCCGCGGCGACGGATTCAGCGGCGCGCGCATCACCCCCAGCAGTGGTTCGGGCGGCTGGCGGTAACCGCCGGCGGCGGCAGAAGCGGTGAGCGGCAACAGGCTGGCGACGGCCAGCACCCCGATCCAGCGATACGGCGTGAGCATGAGGTTGTTCCCCTGGCGAATGGCTGCGGAAACGTAGCACACCGCATTGGCCGGCCAGCCATTCGACGAAGCCGACATCCCTTCTCCCGACGGAAGAAGGTGGCCCGCATGGCCGGATAAACGCAGAACGCCGGGCAGAGCCCGGCGTTCGGTGACGCGATCGCGACAGCGATCAGCCCAGCAGGTGCGCCACGCCGCTGCGCTCTTCTTCCAGCTCGGCCAGGGTCTTGTCGATGTACTTCTGGCTGAAGTCGTCGATCGGCAGATCCTTGACCAGGGTGTACTCGCCGTTCTCGGTGGTCACCGCGAAGCCGAACATCACGCCTTCCGGGATGCCGTAGGAGCCGTCGGACGGCACGCCCATGGTCACCCACTTGCCGTTGCTGCCCAGCACCCAGTCGCGCACGTGGTCGATGGCGGCGTTGGCCGCTGAAGCGGCCGAGGACGAGCCGCGCGCTTCGATGATCGCCGCGCCGCGCTTGCCCACGGTCGGGATGAAGGTGCCGGCGTTCCAGTCCTGATCGTTGATCGCATCGGCCACGGAGGCGCCGTCGGCGGTGGCGAAACGGTAGTCCGGGTACATGGTCGGGCTGTGATTGCCCCACACCACCAGCTTCTCGATGCCGCCGACCGGCTTGCCGAGCTTGAGCGACAGCTGGCTCAGCGCGCGGTTGTGGTCCAGGCGCAGCATGGCGGTGAAGTTCTTCGGGTTCAGGTCCGGTGCCGACTTCATCGCGATGTAGGCGTTGGTGTTGGCCGGGTTGCCGACCACCAGCACCTTGACGTTGCGGCTGGCGACCTTGTTCAGCGCCGCGCCCTGCGCGGTGAAGATCTTGGCGTTCTCCAGCAGCAGGTCCTTGCGCTCCATGCCCGGGCCGCGCGGACGCGCGCCGACCAGCAGGGCGACGTCGGCGTCCTTGAACGCCACTTCGGCGTCGTCGGTGCCGACCATGCCGGCCAGCAGCGGGAACGCGCAGTCTTCCAGCTCCATCATCACGCCCTTCAGCGCGGCCTGGGCCTTCTCCATCGGCAGCTCGAGCAGCTGCAGGATCACCGGCTGGTCCTTGCCCAGCATTTCGCCGGAGGCGATACGGAACAGCAGGGCATAGCCGATCTGGCCGGCAGCGCCGGTCACAGCAACACGTACGGGTGTCTTCATGGGGGGGGGTCCTCTGCGAAAAAAGGGATAAGGGTCAGTAGACGCGTTAGCCGAGCGGCAGCAGGTGCACATCCAGGGCGGCGCCGCGGTCATCAGCGATGCGGTAGCCGTCGATCACGTGCTGGCCGATCGCCGTGATCGGCACGCCTTCGCGGCCCAGTGCGGCGGCCGCGCGGCGGCCCTGCTCCTGCTCCACATCGAGCACGCGGTAGCGGACCTGGACACGTTCGACATCGGCCTGTTGCCGGCCGCAGTAGCCGCACCCGTCGGCGGCAAGCACACGCTGCCGTCTGCGCTGGTGAGCCGCCGCGGATCGCTGGCCGCCAGCGTTGCCGACGGGCCGCTGCGCCACCACGTCTGCAGGCCGCCACCGATTGCGAGCAGCAGCATGCACAGCAAAAGGAGACGCATCGTCATCGAGGCTCGGGCGCGGCAGTCAACCTGCAAATGTTAGCACGCAGGCCATCGGCGACCGGCCGCGATGGCCGGTCGCGGCGGCACTCAAGCGTCGAGCAAGCGGTTCCACTCGGCGACGCGGTCGGCCTTGGCCGCCAGCACCGCATCGGTGTCGCCTTCGATGCTGATCTTGTTGATGGCATCGCCCTGGGCGACGCTATCCACCACGTCCAGGCCCTGGGTCACCTTGCCGAACACGGTGTGCTTGCCGTCCAGCCACGGGGTGGCGGTGTGGGTGATGAAGAACTGGCTGCCGTTGGTGCTGGGACCGGCATTGGCCATCGACAGCACGCCGCGATCGTGGCGCACGCCGTTGTTGGTCTCGTCCTCGAACCGGTAGCCCGGGCCGCCGCGGCCGGAGCCTTCCGGGCAACCGCCCTGGATCATGAAGTCGGGGATCACCCGGTGGAAGCTCAGCCCGTCGTAGAAGCCGCGCTTGGCCAAGTTCACGAAGTTGGCCACGGTCAGCGGCGCCTTGTCGGGGTACAGCTCGATCGTGATCGGGCCGCGGGCGGTGTCGAAATGGGCGATCAGGGACATGGGATTCCTTGGAAACGGGGGCGTCATTTGGGGCGCATAGAATACACGGCGGCCTGTTTGGCCCGCTTCCGGCACTGCCAACGGCCTTGTCGTCGTCGCCTGAATCCTGAACCGGCAGGCGCGCCGGGATGCGGGTATACTAGGAGGCTTACTCTCCTTCCTTTCTGGCGCCGGTTGGCCCCCTTTCGCATGTCCATCGAAAATCTTCGCAATATCGCCATCGTCGCCCACGTCGATCATGGCAAGACCACCCTCGTCGACTGCCTGCTGAAGCAGTCCGGCACCCTCTCCGAGCGCACGGTCCTGGCTGAGCGCGTGATGGACAGCAACGATCAGGAAAAGGAGCGTGGCATCACGATCCTGGCCAAGAACACGGCCATCACCTGGCAGGGCAACCGCATCAACATCGTCGACACCCCCGGACACGCCGACTTCGGCGGCGAAGTGGAGCGCGTGCTGTCGATGGTGGACTCGGTGCTGATCCTGGTCGACGCGATGGACGGGCCGATGCCGCAGACCCGCTTCGTGACCCAGAAGGCCTTCGCGATGGGCTTCAAGCCGATCGTGGTGGTCAACAAGATCGACCGCCCCGGCGCGCGTCCGGACTGGGTGATCGACCAGGTGTTCGACCTGTTCGACAAGCTCGGCGCGACCAACGAGCAGCTCGACTTCCCGATCGTCTACGCCTCGGCGCTGCACGGCTACGCGAGCCTGGACGACAGCGCCCGCGAAGGCGACATGACCCCGCTGTACGAAGCGATCATGAAGCACGTGGCGCCGCCGCAGGTGGACCCGGACGGCCCGTTCCAGATGCGCATCAGCCAGCTGGACTACAACAACTTCGTCGGCCTGATCGGCATCGGCCGCATCCAGCGCGGCAAGGTCAAGAAGAACATGCCGGTCAGCATCGTCGACCGCGAAGGCAAGAAGCGCCAGGGCAAGATCCTGCAGGTGCTGGGCTTCATGGGCCTGGAGCGGGTGGAAGTGGAAGAGGCCGAGGCCGGCGACATCGTCGCCATCTCCGGCGTGGCCGACATGAGCATCTCCGACACCATCTGCGCGCTCGATACCCCGGAAGCGCTGCCGGCGCTGACCGTTGACGAGCCGACCATCTCGATGACCTTCCAGGTCAACAACTCGCCGTTCGCCGGCAGCAAGGAACACAGCGGCGGCAAGTTCATCACCAGCCGCCAGATCCGCGAGCGCCTGGAGCGCGAGACGCTGCACAACGTCGCGCTGAAGGTCGAGGAAGGCTCGGACCCGGACAAGTTCCTGGTCTCCGGCCGCGGCGAGCTGCACCTGTCGGTGCTGATCGAAAACATGCGCCGCGAAGGCTTCGAGTTGGCCGTGTCGCGCCCGGAAGTCATCGTCAAGGAAATCGACGGCAAGCTGATGGAGCCGGTCGAGCAACTGGTGGTGGACATCGAAGAGCAGCACCAGGGCGGCGTGATGGAGAAGCTGGGCGTGCGCAAGGGCCAACTGAAGAACATGGAGCCGGACGGCAAGGGCCGCGTGCGCCTGGACTACATGATCCCGGCGCGTGGCCTGATCGGCTTCCAGAACGAGTTCCGCACCCTGACCCAGGGCTCGGGCCTGCTGTTCCACGTGTTCGACCATTACGGTCCGAAGGAACAGGGCGCCATCGCCAAGCGCCAGAACGGCGTGATGATCGCCAACGCCGCCGGCGCCACCCCCGCCTACTCGCTGGGGCCGCTGGAAGAGCGTGGCCGCTTGTTCGCCGCCGAAGGCGACAACGTGTACGAAGGCCAGCTGATCGGTATCCACTCCAAGGACAACGATCTGACCGTCAACGCGATCAAGACCAAGCCGCTGACCAACATGCGTGCGTCGGGCAAGGACGATGCGATCAAGCTGACCCCGGCGATCAAGTACACGCTGGAACAGGCGCTGGACTTCATCGAGGACGACGAGCTGGTCGAAGTCACCCCGAAGGAAATCCGCCTGCGCAAGAAGTTCCTGACCGAAAGCGATCGCAAGCGCGCCGGTCGCGGCGGCTGATCGCCGACTCCCCGTGGCCAGCAAGAAGGCGTACAACCCGGATCCGCATGCGCATCCGGGCCTGCACCTGATCGCACTGTTGGAGGCCGGCAAGGGCCTGCTCGCGGTGCTCGCGGCCACGGGCCTGGAACTGATGGGCCCACTGCCGCTGCGTGCGGCGGTGGGCCGGCTGATCGTGCGTTTCAGCCTGGACCCGGAGCACGGCGCGCTGCCGTCGCTGCTCACCATGATCAATCCCGGCGCGGTGCACCTGGCCGCCGCCGGCATGCTCGCCTACGGCGTGCTGCACATCGTCGAAGCCTGGGGCCTGTGGCGCGCCAAGGCCTGGGCATCGATGCTCGGCTGCGTTTCCGCCGCGATCTATCTGCCGTTCGACATCTACGCAATCGTCCGCCATCCCGGCTGGGCGTCCTGGGCGGTCCTGGCGATCAATCTGGCCGTGGTCGGCATCCTGGCCCGCGACCTGGTTCGGCGCCGGCGACGTCCTGCGCTCTGAGCGTCTGCGGGCAGGCACCCGCCCGGTTTGCCGATCCGCATAGCGCTGCGTAGCGTCCTGGAGAACCACTCCCGGGGACTCTGTCGATGCGCTCGTCGGGACTGAAGTCGCACCCACAAAGGCTTGCGCAGCGCAGTCGCGCTACGAGGTCGTTTGTAGGAGGGACTTCAGTCCCGACTGCATGCAAGTTCGGGCAATTCACCACTTCGCCAGTCGCGGCTGACAGTGGCTCCTGCAGGGTGCGTTGCCTGATGCATTGCCTGCGAGCGATGCGCCAGCAGCGACGCACGGACGCGGCAGGCGCCTGTCGCAACAACGACACGGCACCAACGCAGCGCTATGCCTTATCCGGCCGCGGCGCGTCCGGATCCTGCAGCCCTGTCGCCGCTGGCGCGCCATCCTCGGCGCCGGGCGAGCGCATCGCCGCCGAGTCGCTGCTCGTCGATGGCGGCCGCTGTGACGCGCGTGCGGTATCCGAAGAGATCTCCGCGCGCATCCTCGGCAAGGCATACGGATGTTCGCGGGTCAGGAAATCGATCATCCGCTCGCGCACGATGCAGCGCAGGTCGAACGCATCGCTGGAATTGCGCGCGCTGACCAACAGGCGCACCTGAATCGTGCTCTCGCTGGTCTCGGTCACCTGGGTCACGCAGACGCGGCCATCCCACAGCGGCTCGCTCTTGCAGATCCGTTCCAGCTCGGCGCGCAGCTGCGGCATCGGCGTGCGATAGTCCAGCCACAGGAACGCGGTGCCGAGCAGGTCGGCGCTGCTGCGCGTCCAGTTCTGGAACGGATTCTCGATGAACCAGGTCAACGGCACCACCATGCGCCGCTCGTCCCAGATCCGCACCACCACGTAGGAACTGCCGATCTCCTCGATGCGGCCCCACTCGCCTTCGACGATGACCACGTCGTCGAGCCGGATCGGCTGGGTCAAGGCGATCTGCAGGCCAGCGATCAGGTTGCCGAACACCGGCTTGGCGGCGATGCCGGCGACCAGGCCGATGATGCCGGCCGAGGCCAGCAGCGTGGTGCCGATCTGGCGTACCGCCGGGAAGGTCAGCAGCATCACCGAGGTGCCGAGCAGGATGATCGTGCCCATCGCCACGCGCGCCAGCACCCGGGTCTGAGTCTGGATGCGCCGCGCGGCCAGATTGTCGGCCACTTCGATCGGATAGCTGCGCAGAATCGCCGCTTCCAGTGCGGCGGCGCCACGTACCAGCAGCCAGGTCACGCAGCCGATCATGCCGATGTGTAGCAGGTGCTGCAGGTCGGTCAGCGCGCGCTGCTCCAGCGGCGTGGATTCCAGCGCGAAGCTGAGCATCAGCATCGGCAGCAGGAACGCCATCGGCACGCTGAGCACGCCCACGATGCGCGCGCGCCGGTAGTCGCGCCCGCGCATGCGCTGCGCGATGCGCAGCAACAGCCACCAGGCGAGGAAGCCGAGCACCACCGCGGCGCCGATCGGCAGCGTGTAAGTGCGCAACGGGATCCAGTTGAGATCCAGATTCAAGATGCGCTCCTTGAAGGGAGGGAGGAGGCGCGACAGTGTGGCAAAGCGGGTATGAGCGCGATGTCGAGCGGCGCGATGCGCTCGCCAGCCCGCGCTTGGCGCGGCCTCAGTCAGTCGTCAGCGGTACGCTGCGCCCGTTCTGCTTGCGCACGATCGCCAGCGCGATCTCCAGCGACTGCTCGTAGTTCAAGCGCGGGTCCACGCTGGAGCGGTAGGCCCGCTCCAGGTCGCGCTCGGTCAGCTCGCGTGCGCCGCCGGTGCATTCGGTGACGTCTTCGCCGGTCAGTTCCAGATGCACGCCGCCCAGCCGCGTGCCGGCCGCGGCATGGATGTCAAACGATTGCTCCACTTCGCCCAGCACGTTGTCGTAGCGCCGCGTCTTGTAGCCGTTGCTGGTGCTCTCGGTATTGCCGTGCATCGCATCGCACACCCACAGCACGCGGCGACCGTCGCGCTTCACCGCGTCCAGTAGCGGCGGCAGTTTCTGCGCGATCTGCGCCGCGCCCATGCGGTGGATGAAGGTCAACCGGCCCGGTTCGTCCTCGGGATTGAGCACGTCGATCAGGCGCAGCAACTGGTCCGGCTGCGCCGACGGCCCGACCTTGATCGCGATCGGATTGCGGATGCCGCGGAAATACTCCACGTGCGCGCCGTCCAGCGCGGCGGTGCGCATGCCGATCCACGGATAGTGCGTGCTGAGGTTGAACCAGCCCCACTGCCGCGGCACCTCGCGGGTCAGCGCTTCCTCGTACGGCAGCAGCAGCGCTTCGTGCGAGGTGTAGAAATCGACACGGTTGAGGTTGTACAGCTGCGCGCCGGACAGCGTCTCCATGAAGCGCACCGCATCGCCGATCGAGGACACCATCTTCTGGTAGTCCTCGGCCAGCGGCGAGTAGCCGACCCAGCTCAGGTTCCAGTACTCGGGATGGTGCAGGTCGGCGAAGCCGCCATCGATCAGCGCACGCACGAAATTCATCGTCATCGCCGAACGCGAGTGCGCGGTGATCATCCGCCGCGGATCGGGCACGCGCGCCTGCGCGGTGAACTCCGGGCCGTTGACCACGTCGCCGCGGTAGCTGGGCAGGGTCACCCCGTCGCGGGTCTCGGTATCGGCCGAGCGCGGCTTGGCGTACTGACCGGCGTAACGTCCCACCCGCACGACCGGCAGGCGCAAGCCGTGCACCAGCACCAGGCTCATCTGCAGCAGTACCTTGAGTCGGTTGGAGATCGTGGCGGACTCGCAATCGCTGAAGTTCTCCGCGCAATCGCCGCCCTGCAGCAGGAAACGCTTGCCTTCCTGCGCCTCGGCCAGCTGCTTCTTCAGCGCGAAGATCTCCCACGAGGTGACCAGCGGCGGCAGGCGGCGCAATTCGCCCAGCGTCGCCTCCAGCGCCTGCGCGTCTGGATACACCGGCATCTGCAGCGCGGGTTTGCCGCGCCAACTGGCAGGCGCCCAGGACGGCTGGGTGGATTCGGACGCGGCGGCGGGGACGGACAGGCTCATGAAAGGACTCCTTGGCAACCTGCGATGTTCGCAGAGCCTGGCCGCGACGCAAAGCACTAAAGTGAAGCGCGCGCGCATCCGTGGCCGTAACCGACGCCGGGACATGAACGCCAGGCAAAGCGCGCAAGCCAGCCATGACTTCCGACCTACGCCAGCGCCGCCGCAAAAGTAGAATGTTATTACATTACAAATTTGTATCCCTTCCATTTCAGGTCTCGCCTACGCCATGACGCCCCGCCCCCTTTCCGCCGCCATCGCCCTCATCCTGCTGGCCGCCCCCGGCTTCGCACTCGCCGCCGATGCCGGCCCCCAGCACACCACCGACCTGGATGCGGTCACCGTCACCGCCAAGCTGGAGGCGGCACGCAACGCGCTGTCGCCGGACATCGGCAGTAGCCAGTACGCGATCACCGCCGAGGACATCGAGCGCTTGCCGCTGGGCGCCTCCACCCCGCTCAACCAGGTACTGCTGCAGGCCCCGGGCGTGGTCCAGGATTCCTACGGCGGCATCCACGTGCGTGGCGACCACGCCAATTTGCAGTACCGCATCAACGGCGTGCTGATCCCCGAATCCATTTCCGGTTTCGGCCAGAGCCTGGACCCGCGCACGATCAAGAGCATCAAGCTGCTCGACGGCGCGCTGCCGGCGCAGTTCGGCGAGCGCACCGCGGCGGTGGTGGACATCACCACCAAGAGCGGCGTGGAACTGGGCAACGGCGGCAGCGTCGGCATCACCGGCGGCTCCTACGGCACGCTCAATCCGAACGCCTCCTGGTGGGGCAGCAGCGACCGCTGGAGCTGGTTCGTCACCGGCGACTACGAGCAGAACAAGCTCGGCCTGGAGAATCCGGTCAACAGCCGCAACCCCGAGCACGACAAGACCCGCCAGGGCAAAGGCTTCGCCGACCTCAGCTACCTGATCGACGAGAACACCCGGCTCAGCCTGCTGGTCGGCTACGCCAACAACCGCTTCCAGATCCCGAACAATCCCGGGCAAACGCCGGCGTTCGATTACCTGGGCACGACCGACTTCGACTCGTCCAAGCTTGACGAGAACCAGCGCGAGAACACCCGCTTCGGCACCCTGGTGCTGCAGGGTTCGCTCGGCGCCACCAGCTACCAGCTGTCGGCCGGGCAGCGCTACAGCAGCGTCGCGTTCTCGCCCGACGTCGCTGGCGACCTGATCTTCAACGGTGTCGCCTCGCAGGTGGAGCGCAGCAACCGCGCCAACACCGCGCAGGCCGACTTCTCCACCCCGCTCGGCGATGCGCACACCTTGCGCTACGGCGTGTACGGCAACTTCGAGCATGCCGTCGCCAGCAACAACTCCTACGTGTTCCCGGCCGATGCCGACGGCAACCAGAGCGGCAACGCGCCGATCTTCATCCCCGACGCCAGCCGCTTCCACGCCAGCACCTACGCGCTGTACCTGCAGGACGAATGGAAGATCGGCGACGACTGGACCGTGAACTACGGCGTGCGCGGCGACCGCTACAAGGCGTTCGGCACCACCGAAGGCCAGCTGAGCCCGCGCCTGGGCGTGGTCTGGCAGGCCAGCGCCGACACCACCGTGCACGCCGGCTATGCGCGCTACTTCACCCCGCCGGCCAGCGAACTGATCTCCACCAGCGACATCGCGCTATACGACGGCACCACCAACCAGCAGTCCACCGCCGGCGGCGCGACCACGCCGCTGAGCGAGCGCAGCGACTACTACGACATGGGCATCTCGCAGGTGGTCAACGAGCACCTGACCCTGGGCCTGGACACCTACTACCGCAAGGCCGACCGCCTGCAGGACGAAGGCCAGTTCGGCGCCGCCTACGTCTATTCCACGTTCAATTACCGCTACGGCCGCATCCGCGGCGCCGAGTTCAGTGCCGACTACAACAACGGCCCAGTCACCGCCTACTTCAACGTCGCCTACAGCAAAGCGATGGGCAAGCGGGTCATGACCAGCCTGTACAACTTCGATCCGGACGCGCTGGCCTACGCCTACGACAACTGGATCCACCTGGACCACGACCAGAAGTTCACCTCGTCCGGCGGCATCAGCTACGCGATCGACGACGCCAGCCGGATCGGCGCCAACTACCTGTTCGGCAGCGGCCTGCGCACCGATACCGACACCGTGCCCAACGGCGCCGAGCTGCCCTCGTACTTCCAGTTGAACCTCAGCGCCGGCCATGACTTCGCGCTCGGCGCGCATCCGCTGCACGCGCAAGTGGCGGTGCTCAACGTGCTCGATCGCGCCTACCAGCTGCGCGACGGCGGCGGCATCGGCGTGTTCGCCCCGCAATGGGCACCGCGCCGCGGCGTCTACCTGAGCCTGCAGCAGGATTTCTGAGGCCGCTGCGCAGCCAGGCCGCGCCCGCGACGGGCCGGCCTGGATGCATGGATGGGTGCGGCGCAGCGATCGTTAGCAGCGGTCGCGCCGCCGCTACCAGCGGCACGCCATCCGTTTACCGCTACAGGACAATGTAGGAGTCAACTGTCTTCAGCCGCAACGAGCGGCGTGGTGAATTCTCGGAACCGGCATGCAGTCGGGATTGAAGTTCCGCCCACAGTGCACCCGGCAGGCTTGCCGCAACTCTCCTGTAGGAGCGACTTCAGTCGCGACAGGGCCTTACCGATAGGGTTCGGTCGCGGCTGAAGCCGCTCCTACAAGTGCGCTCACTCTCAGCCGATGGCAAGCGCCCAGCACACGGGAATCTCAGTGCAGCGAACGCCGCCGGGCCTTGAACCCGGCATACAGCGCGAACAGCGCTAGCGCCACGAAACAGATCAGGCACCACATCGGCATCGACAGGCCGAGGAAGCGCCAGTCGATATTGCCGCAGTCGCCGGTCCCGGTCAGCACCCGGCGCAGCACCTCGAACGGCCCCAGCGTCTCGCGCAGAAAGCTCAGCGGCGGACCGCAGGAGGCCATCGGATCGGGAAACAGCTGCACCGACACGTGCTTGGTGGAGATGCCGGCGCCGATGGCCGCGGCCAGGAACGCCAACACGCCATAGACCTTGCGCCCGCCGCTGCGCGCCGGGCCGTGCAAGGCGCCAAGCAGGAACAGCAGACCCAGCGCGGCGAACGCGATGCGCTGGAAGATGCATAGCGGACAGGGCTCGATCCCCAGCTGCAGCTGCACGTAGATCGCATAGCCCAGCAGCCCGGCACAGATCAGAAAGCCGAACAGGAACTGCGCGCGGAAACTCCAGCGTAACGGGTTCATCGGGTCGGGCTCACATGAACGGTCCGCGCATTATCCGCCATCGCCCGCCTCGCCACCATGTGCCGTGCGTTCTTGCGCGCAGCGAGCGCGCCACGCGCGCGGCGCAAACCCTAAGCCCCGGACGCAAAAAAGCCCGGACATGCCGGGCTTCTTGCTGACACGGTGCGGACCGGAGTTACTCGGCCACTTCCTCGGCAATCGCGGTCGGGCGATCGACCAGCTCGACGTACGCCATCGGCGCGTTGTCGCCGGCGCGGAAGCCGCACTTCAGGATGCGCAGGTAGCCACCCGGACGCGACTGATAACGCGGGCCCAGCTCGACGAACAGCTTACCCACCGCTTCCTTGTCGCGCAGACGCGAGAATGCCAGACGGCGGTTGGCGACGCCATCGACCTTGGCAATGGTGATCAGCGGCTCGGCGACGCGACGCAGTTCCTTGGCCTTCGGCAAGGTGGTCTTGATCAACTCGTGCTTGAACAGCGAGGCCGCCATGTTGGAAAACATCGCCTGGCGATGGGCGCTGGTGCGGTTGAATTTGCGGCCGGATTTCTGGTGACGCATGGTCTTGGTTCCTATGGAAAGTTGAAACTGCTGTAGATCGCTGTCGCCGTCCTGGCGTTGAACAATGGACTGCGGATGGTCCGAGCCGGCCGTCCTTGACCGGACAACGCCGCGGGCTTAGCGACCCGTCGACGTAGTGGTGCGTGTGATGCTGCGCGAGCCGCCGCGAGGGCGCCCGTGCGTGCGCGGGCAGGCAACGTCCGCGGCCGATGCCGGTGCGGCATCGGCCAGGTGCGTGTGCTTAGCCGAGCATGCCGTGCTGGGCGACGCCGGCCGGCGGCCAGTTCTCCAGCTTCATGCCGAGCGACAGGCCACGCTGGGCCAGCACTTCCTTGATCTCGGTCAGCGACTTCTTGCCGAGGTTCGGGGTCTTGAGCAGTTCCACTTCGGTCTTCTGGATCAGATCGCCGATGTAGTAGATGCTCTCGGCCTTCAGGCAGTTGGCCGAACGCACGGTCAGTTCCAGATCGTCGATCGGACGCAGCAGCACCGGATCCACGCCGTTGCTGGCCGGCTTGGCTGCGCCACGGTCGCGATGGGTGAAGTCGCCGAACACCGACAGCTGATCGCTAAGGATGTCGGCGGCGGTGCGCACGGCTTCCTCGGCATCGATCGTGCCGTTGGTCTCGATGTCCAGGACCAACTTGTCCAGGTCGGTGCGCTGCTCGACGCGCGCAGATTCGACCGCGTAGGCAACACGACGCACCGGCGAGAACGACGCATCCAGGATCAGGCGACCGATGGTGCGGGTCTCCTCGTCCGGACGGCGACGCGCGGCAGCCGGCTGGTAGCCGAAGCCACGCTCGATCTTCAGACGCATGTTGATCGCCATATCCTTGGTCAGGTGGCAGATCACGTGGTCGTTGTTGAGGATCTCGACGTTGTGGTCGGTCTTGATGTCGGCGGCAGTGACCGTGCCCGGCCCCTGCTTGGACAGCGACAGCGTGGCGCTGTCACCCGTGTGTATGCGGATGGCCACGTCCTTGAGGTTGAGCAGGACATCCAGCACGTCCTCCTGCAGCCCTTCGACCGTGGTGTACTCGTGCAGCACGCCGTCGATCTCGACTTCGGTGATCGCGAAGCCGGGGATCGAGGACAACAGCACGCGACGCAGGGCATTGCCCAGCGTATGCCCATACCCGCGCTCCAAGGGCTCGATTACGACCTTGGCGCGGTTGTCGGTAAGGCGTTCGATCTGCGGCCCACGGGGGCGCAGAACCTGGTTGGCGGTAACCGTCATGTTGCGGGTTCTCCTGACGAGCCTCCGTTGCCGGAGGCTCTCCAATGTGATTACTTCGAATACAACTCGACGATCAGCGCTTCGTTGATGTCAGCAGGCAGGTCCGCACGATCCGGCACGGCCTTGAAGATGCCGCTGAACTTCTTCGAATCGACCTCGACCCAGGACGGGTTCAGGTCGTGCGTTTCGGCAACGGTCAGCGCTTCTTGCACGCGAAGCTGCTTCTGCGCCTTTTCCGACAGGGTGATCGCGTCGCCGGCCTTGACCTGGTACGAAGCCAGGTTCACCGACTTGCCGTTGACCAGCACGCCACGGTGCGACACCAGCTGGCGCGCGGCCGGACGGGTGACGGCGAAGCCCATGCGGTAGACGACGTTGTCCAGGCGGGTTTCCAGCAGCTGCAGCAGGTTCTCGCCGGTGTTGCCCTTCTTGGTCGAGGCCTTCTTGTAGTAGTTGCGGAACTGACGCTCCAGCAGACCGTAGATACGCTTGACCTTCTGCTTCTCGCGCAGCTGGGTGGCGTAGTCGGACAGCTTGCCCTTGCGGGCGGTCGCGCCGTGCTGGCCGGGCTTTTGCTCCAGCTTGCACTTGGAGTCCAGCGCACGCGCCGGGCTCTTGAGGGAAAGATCGGCGCCTTCACGGCGCGCGAGCTTACAGGTAGGACCGATATAACGAGCCATTTCTTATCGCTCCTTTAGACGCGACGCTTCTTCGGCGGACGGCACCCGTTGTGCGGGATAGGCGTCACGTCGATGATGTTGGTGATCTTGTATCCGACGTTGTTCAACGAACGGACGGCGGACTCGCGACCCGGACCCGGGCCCTTGATGCGCACTTCCAGCGACTTCACGCCGTAGTCGAGCGCAGCGCGCCCGGCCTTCTCGGCGGCAACCTGCGCCGCGAACGGCGTGGACTTGCGCGAACCGCGGAAACCGGCGCCACCGGAGGTCGCCCAGGACAATGCATTGCCCTGGCGGTCGGTGATGGTCACGATGGTGTTGTTGAACGAAGCGTGGACGTGGGCGACGCCGTCGGTGACGACGCGCTTGATCTTCTTCTTGGTCTTTGCTGCTGCGGGCTTAGCCATGTCTGTCCCTTACTTCCTGATCGCCTTGCGCGGGCCCTTGCGGGTGCGGGCGTTGGTGCGGGTGCGCTGACCACGCAGCGGGAGGCCACGACGATGACGCAGGCCGCGGTAGCAGCCCAGGTCCATCAGTCGCTTGATGGCGATGCCCACTTCGCGACGCAGGTCGCCTTCGACGATGTACTTGCCGACTTCGAGGCGCAGGCGCTCGATTTCCGGTTCGGACAGGTCACGGATCTTTGTGCTCGAGGTCACGCCTGCGGCTTCGCAGACCTTCTTCGAACGGGTACGGCCGATGCCGAAAATGCTTTGCAACCCGACCCAGACATGCTTCTGGGCTGGCAGGTTGACGCCTGCAATACGCGCCATGACGCGGTTCTCCAACTGAGTGATGGCCCGACGGCGCACTGCGGCGCCATCCGGCAGGATGGATCAAAAAGTGAACTTGTAAGTCTAGCAAGGTCTCGGGTTACATGGAAGCCCGTGGAACCTTTCGGTTCCGCAAGCCCGGCATGGGGAGTGTGCCCATGCTCCGGCGCCGGACGTCGTTGGCCCAGGTGAGGATCCACCTTGACCGCCCGCGCTACTCCAGCGCAGGACCACCACGTCGCACCCACGCACGAGACCGCTGCATGGGCCGCCCTTCAAGTCGGAAGACTGCGCCCGGGAACCGGGGCGTCTTCGCGGAAGGAAGTCACATTATAGCAATCAACCGCGGGCGAAACCGCCGCCGCGCGAGCCACCCTTGAGGTTGGCCTTCTTCAACAGGCTTTCGTACTGGTGCGACATCAGGTGCGCCTGGATCTGCGCGATGAAGTCCATCACCACCACGACCGCGATCAGCAGCGAAGTGCCGCCGAAATGGAACGAGGTGCCGAGCTGCGTGCGCATGATTTCCGGCAGCAGACACACGATCACCAAATACAGCGAGCCGGCGGCGGTCAGCCGGGTCAGCACGCCGTCGACGTAATCGGCCGTAGCCTTACCCGGACGGATGCCCGGAATCAGCGCGCCGGACTTCTTCAGGTTGTCCGCGGTTTCCTGCGAATTGAACACCAGCGCGGTATAGAAGAACGCGAAACCGATGATCAACGCGGCGAACACGATCATGTGCACCGGCTCGCCCGGCCCGAGGGCATTGGCGATGCGCTGCAGCACGCTGCCGAAGGTGCTGTTGGACGCGGCCTGGCCCGACCACATCGACAGCGTCGCCGGGAAGGCGAGGATGCTCGAGGCGAAGATCGGCGGAATCACGCCCGCCATGTTCAGCTTCAGCGGCAGGAACGAGGTCTGGTTCATGTACGCGTTGCGGCCGCCCTGGCGCCGCGCGTAGTTCACCGTGATGCGCCGCTGCCCGCGCTCGACGAACACCACGAACAGGGTGAAGGCGAGAATGGTCAGCACGATCAGCAACAGCGAGATGAAGCTCATGTTGCCGTCGCGGTAGGCTTCCACGGTCTGGATCGACGCCGCCGGCAGGCCGGCGACGATGCCGGCGAAGATGATCAGCGACACGCCGTTGCCGATGCCGCGCTCGGTGACCTGCTCGCCGACCCACATCAGGAAGATGGTGCCGGCAGTCAGCGCGATCACCGCGGTGAGCACGAAGCCCATGCCCGGCGCGTACACGACCGGCGCACCGCCCGGTGCGGTCTGGTTCTGCAGCGCCAGCGCGATACTGCCGCCCTGCACCACCGCCAGCAACACCGCGCCGATGCGCGAATATTGGGTGATCTTGCGCCGGCCGGACTCGCCCTCCTTCTGCATCGCCTTCAGCGACGGGAAGATGTGCGTGGCCAGCTGGATCACGATCGATGCCGAGATGTACGGCATCACGTTCAGCGCGAAGATGCTGAAACGGTGCAGGGCGCCGCCCGAGAACATGTTGAACATGTCCACGATGCCGCCGCCCTGCGCCTGCATCAGCGCAAGCATGGCTTCGGGATTGACGCCCGGCACCGGCACGTAGCAGCCGATGCGGTAGACGATCAACGCGCCGAGAACGAACAACAGGCGCTGGCGAAGTTCCGTGAACTTGCCAAGCCCGCCGCCGAGGTTACCCATGCCAGCCTGCGCCATCTGCGTGTTACTCCTGCACGCTGCCGCCGGCAGCTTCGATTGCCGCCTTGGCACCGGCGGTCGCGGCGATACCCTTGAGCACGAACTTCTTGCTCAGCTCGCCCTTGAGGACGACCTTGGCCTTCTTCGCGGTACTCGGGACCAGCTTGGCAGCGCGCAGCGCGGCGAAATCGATCTCGCCTTCCGGCAGGTTGTCGAGCTGGTAGGACAGCACTTCGGCAGTGTCCTTGGCCATCTTGGAACGGAAGCCGATCTTCGGCAGACGGCGCTGCATGGGGGTCTGGCCGCCTTCGAAGCCGGCCTTGATCTTGCCGCCGCCCTTGCGCGCGAACGAACCCTTGTGGCCGCGGCCGCAGGTCTTGCCCAGGCCCGAGCCGATGCCGCGACCGACGCGGGTGCGCTCGGTCCGCGCGCCTTCGGCGGGCTTCAGATCATTCAGATGCAAAGTCATGGTCGCTTACTCCTCAACCTGGACGAGGTAGTGAACCTTGTTGATCAGGCCGCGCACCTGCGGGCTGTCCTTCAGTTCACGCACATCGTTGAGCTTGTTCAGGCCCAGCGCACGCACCGACAGGCGGTGACGCGACTGGGTACCACGAAGGCCGCGCACCAGGCGCACCTTCACCGTCTTGTTGGACGCATTAGCCATGGTTGAGTTCCTCCACCTTCTTACCGCGCTTGGCCGCAATGCGCGACGGCGACTGCATGTCTTCCAGGCCGCGCAGCGTGGCGCGCACCAGGTTGATCGGGTTGCGCGAACCGACGGCCTTGGCCAGCACGTTCTTGACCCCGACCGCTTCCAGCACGGCGCGCATCGCGCCGCCGGCGATGACGCCGGTACCTTCCGACGCCGGCATCATGAACACGCGCGCCGCGCCGTGGCCGGACTTCACCGCGTGCCACAGGGTGCCGTTGTTCAGATCGATGTTGAGCATGCCCTTGCGCGCATATTCCATCGACTTCTGGATCGCGACCGGCACTTCGCGCGCCTTGCCGTAACCGAAGCCGATCTTGCCGTTGCCGTCGCCGACCACGGTCAGCGCGGTGAAGGTGAACTGGCGACCGCCCTTGACCGTCTTGCTGACGCGATTGACCGCGACCAGCTTCTCGATCATGCCGTCGTCGACTTTCTCTTCGCGGTTGCGGTCGCGATCACGACCCCGCGGTGCACGCTGTTCTTCAGCCATTGTGTATTCCTTGGTAGTTGAAAGATTTACGGCTTGCATGCCGCTTGTAGTTGTTGACTGGAACCGTGTTCCCCGGACGCGCACACAAGGCGCGCCAAGGTCCGATGCGGCCCGCATCGGCAGGTCGGGCGCGGCGTGGACGCCGCACCCGCAAGGATCAGAACTGCAGGCCGCCTTCGCGCGCAGCGTCGGCCAGCGCCTTGATGCGGCCGTGGTAACGGTAGCCCGAGCGGTCGAAGGCGACCTTCTCGATGCCCGCGGCCTTAGCGCGCTCGGCGATCAGCTTGCCAACCTTGACGGCCGCCTCGCTGTTCTTGCCGCTCTTCAGGCCGTCCTTGACGTCGGCCTGCAGGGTGTTCGCCGCAGCGATCACCTTGGAGCCGTCGGCAGTGAAGACCTGCGCGTACAGGTGCTGGCCGGTGCGCAGCACCGACAGGCGCGCGACGCCGAGTTCGCGGATGTGCGCACGGGTCGACTTGGCGCGGCGCAGGCGGGCGATGTTCTTGTTGATGGTCATGTCTGTGTCCTACGGAAGCTGAAGGAAGCAGGGCTTTTCGTTTGGGAGCCCGGCGATGCAAGGCCGGACCCCCAGCGGATGGGCCTGCTTAGGCCTTCTTGGCTTCCTTGCGAATGATGGCTTCACCGGCGTACTTCACACCCTTACCCTTGTAGGGCTCCGGCGGACGGAAACCGCGGATCTTGGCGGCGACTTCGCCGACGCGCTGCTTGTCGGCGCCCTGCACCACGATCTCGGTCTGAGTCGGGGTGGCCAGGGTGATGCCTTCCGGCGCCGTGAACAGAACCGGATGCGAGAAACCGAGCGCCAGGCTCAGGTCCTTGCCCTGCATCGTGGCACGGTAACCGACGCCGACCAGCTCAAGCTTGCGCTCGAAGCCTTCGGACACGCCGTGCACCATGTTCGCCAGGATCGCGCGGACGGTGCCGGTGATGGCGATCTGCGACGGGTCGTTGGGCGACAGCGTGGCGACACCGTCTTCCTGCTTGATTTCGACGCCAGCCGGCTTGATCAGCGACAGGGTACCCTTCGGGCCCTTGACGCTCACCAGCTCGGGCTGGACATTCAGTTCGACGCCCTTCGGGAGGGAAATCGGCTTCTTGGCTACGCGGGACATTTACTTGCTCCTTCCCTTAGGCCACGAAGCACAGGACTTCGCCACCGACGCCGGCCTGACGGGCCTGCGCATCGGTCATGATGCCCTTGGACGTGGAAATGATGGCAACGCCCAGGCCGCCGAGAACCTTCGGCAACTCGGCCTTACCGCGATACTGACGCAGACCCGAACGGGACACGCGCTTGAGCGTATCGATGACCGGACGGCCCTCGAAATACTTCAGCACGATTTCCAGTTCGGACTTGTTGTTCTCGATCGAGTTGACGCGCAGGTCGCCGATGTAGCCTTCGGCCTTCAGCACTTCTGCGATTGCAACCTTGATCTTGGAGGACGGCATTTTCACCGTCGGCTTGCCAACCGCGGCCGCATTTTTGATGCGGACCAGCAAGTCGGCGATGGGATCAGTCATGCTCATGGTGTCTACCTTTGAGTGCACCGATATCCGCTTTCGCGAAAATCTTGTGATATGTAACTGTGGAATGACGCGGTGATGTGAAGCGTGGAGCGTCCTGGAGAAGGCCAGGGCCTAACGCAACCCGCCCCGCTAGGCGCAGGCAAGGAGCGGGATTATACGACAAAAAGTCCGACTTGCGTCGGACTCGTTTACTGAACAGCACGCGGACGGGCGACTGCCCTGTCCCGGGCTCCGCGAACGGAGCCGGGACCGCCGGTTGTTACCAGCTGGCCTTGCGCAGGCCCGGCACGTCGCCGTTCATCGTCGCCTTGCGCAGCATGTTGCGGCCGAGGCCGAACTTGCGATACACGGCGCGCGGACGACCGGACAGCTCGCAACGGGTGCGATAACGGCACGGCGAGGAATCGCGCGGCAGCTTCTGCAGCTTGACCACCGCCTCGGCCTTCTCGTCGTAGGACGAGCTGTCGGCGGAGATGATCTTCTTCAGCGCGTCGCGCTTGTCGGCGAACTTCTTCGCCAGCTTCTTCCGCTTGAGGTCGCGGTTGACCATGGAGGTCTTTGCCATTGTCTAACCCTTAATTACGGAACGGAAACTTGAACGCTTCGAGCAGCGCCTTCGCTTCGGCGTCGGTCTTGGCGGTGGTGGTGATGGCGATATCCATACCGCGGATCGCATCGACGGCGTCGAAGTCGATTTCCGGGAAAATGATCTGTTCCTTCACGCCCATGTTGAAGTTGCCGCGACCGTCGAACGAACGACCGGACACACCACGGAAGTCGCGCACGCGCGGCAGCGAGATGTTGATCAGGCGGTCCAGGAACTCGTACATCTTGCCGCGACGCAGCGTGGTCTTGCAGCCGATCGGCCAACCATCGCGGATCTTGAATGACGCCACCGAGATACGCGACTTGGTGACCACCGGCTTCTGGCCGGAAACCTTGGCCATGTCGGCCACGGCGTTTTCCAGGATCTTCTTGTTCGTCGCGGCCTCGCCCACGCCCATGTTGAGGGTGACCTTGACCAGCTTCGGCACTTGCATCGGATTGGTGTAACCGAACTTCTTCATCAGAGCCGGTACCACTTCTTCCTTGTAAATCTTTTCGAGACGGGAATTCATTGTGTCATTCCTCAGGCGTCGAGCGCCTCACCGCTGGAGCGGAACACACGCAGTTTGCGTCCATCCTCCAGCACCTTGAAGCCAACGCGCTCGCCCTTGCCCGATGCCGGGTTGACGATCGCCACGTTGGAGATATGGATCGACGCTTCACGCTCGACCACGCCGCCGGCAACGCCTGCCTGCGGGTTCGGCTTGGTATGGCGCTTGACGATGTTCGCGTTGGAAACGATCACCCGATCGCCGTCGACACGGACGATTTCGCCCTGCTTGCCCTTGTCCTTGCCGGTAGTGACGACGACCTGGTCGCCCTTCTTGATACGGTTAGCCATGTGTATGTCCTCCGCTCACAGCACTTCAGGAGCGAGCGAGACGATCTTCATGAACTTCTCGGAACGCAGCTCGCGGGTAACAGGCCCGAAGATACGCGTGCCGATCGGCTCCTGCTTGTTGTTGAGCAATACCGCAGCGTTGCCGTCGAAACGGATCAGCGAACCGTCGGCACGACGCACACCCTTGCGGGTACGCACCACGACGGCATCGTAGACTTCGCCCTTCTTGACCTTGCCGCGCGGGATCGCGTCCTTGACGGTGACCTTGATGATGTCGCCAATGTGCGCGTAGCGGCGCTTGGAGCCGCCGAGCACCTTGATGCACATCACTTCCTTGGCACCGGAGTTGTCGGCGACGTCGAGGTAGCTCTGCATCTGGATCATGATTCAGATCTCCCTTAGTCGACCGAACGGGTGACGATTTCAACCACCCGCCAGTTCTTGGTCTTGGACATCGGCGCAATCTCGGTCACGCGCACGAGATCGCCTTCGTTACAGGCGTTGTCGGCGTCGTGGGCGTGGAGCTTGGTTGAGCGCTTGATGTACTTGCCGTACAACGCATGCTTGACCTGACGCTCCACCAGCACGGTGACGGTCTTGTCCATCTTGTTGCTGACGACGCGGCCTTCGACCGTGCGCAGCGTCTTGCTTTCGTTAGTGTCGCTCATGGCGGCCATCCTTACTTCGTGCTGCCGATCAGGTGCTTCACGCGAGCAATCTCGCGGCGCACCCGGCGGGTTTCGTGGGTCTTCGGCAGCTGCCCGGTGACCTGCTGCATGCGCAGGGCGAACTGCTCCTTGCGCAGATCGGTCAGATGGGCCTTCAAATCGTCAGCCGACTTCTCGCGGAGTTGTTTGATGTCCATCAGCGTACCGTCCGGGTCACGAAGGTGGTGGTCACCGAAAGCTTGGCAGCGGCCAGGCGGAACGCCTCGCGCGCGACATCTTCGCCGACGCCTTCGATTTCATAGATCATGCGACCGGGCTGGATCTGAGCGACCCAGTATTCGACGTTGCCCTTACCGGAGCCCATTCGCACTTCGATCGGCTTCTTGGTGATCGACTTATCCGGGAACACGCGGATCCACATCTTGCCGCCACGCTTGACGTAGCGACTGATCGAGCGGCGCGCCGCTTCGATCTGGCGCGCGGTCAACTGACCGTGCGCGGTGGCTTTCAGCCCGTACTCGCCGAAGCTGACGGCGTTGCCGCTCCACGCCAGACCGTCGTTACGGCCCTTGTGCATCTTGCGGTATTTGGTTCGCTTGGGTTGCAACATTGCCGTTACCTCACTTCACGAGCCGGACGCGACGGACGGTCACCACGGTCGCCGCGATCGTTACGATCGTTGCGCGGGGAATCGTCCTGCTTTTCCTGGCCAACCTGGGAGAAATCGAAGATCTCGCCCTTGTAGATCCACACCGTGATGCCGATGATGCCGTAGGTCGTCTTGGCTTCAGCGAAGCCATAGTCAATGTCGGCACGCAGCGTATGCAGCGGCACGCGGCCCTCGCGGTACCACTCGGAACGGGCGATTTCCGCACCGTTCAAGCGGCCAGCGACGTTGACCTTGATGCCCAGGGCACCCAGGCGCATCGCATTGCCGACCGCGCGCTTCATCGCGCGGCGGAACATGATGCGACGCTCCAGCTGCTGCGCGATCGACTCGGCGACCAGCTGCGCATCCAGCTCCGGCTTGCGCACTTCGGTAACGTTGATGTGGGCGGGGACGCCCATCATCTCGCTCACTTCCTTGCGCAGCTTCTCGATGTCCTCACCGCGCTTGCCGATCACCACGCCCGGACGGGCGGTGTGGATCGTCACGCGCGCGGTCTTGGCCGGACGCTCGATCAGGATCTTGCTGATGCCCGCCTGCGCCAACTTCTTACGCAGCATTTCACGAACCTTGAGGTCGGCCGCCAGGTAACCGGCGAACTCGCCCTTGTTGGCGTACCACTTGGAATTCCAGTCCTTGGAGACACCCAGGCGGAATCCAATCGGATGAACTTTATGACCCATCGTCTTTTCCTTTCCGCTTACTTGGCGGCGCCCACAACCACAGTAATGTGGCTGGTGCGCTTGAGGATGCGGGTACCGCGGCCTTTCGCCCGCGCCATGAAACGCTTCAGGGTCGGACCTTCATCAACCATGATGGTCTTGACCTTCAGCTCGTCGACATCCGCGCCCTGGTTGTTCTCGGCATTGGCGATCGCCGACTCCACCACCTTCTTGATCAGGTGGGCAGCCTTCTTATCCGAGAACTTCAGCAGGTTGACCGCCCGCTCGGCGGAAAGACCACGCACCTGGTCGGCGACCAGGCGGGCCTTCTGCGGGGAGATGCGCGCAGTGCGCAGGATTGCTTTCGCTTCCATCGTCATCTCTCCTTACCGGCTCGACTTCTTGTCGCCACCGTGACCCTTGAAGGTCCGGGTGACGGCAAATTCGCCGAGCTTGTGGCCGACCATGTTCTCGTTGACCAGCACCGGAACGTGGTTCTTGCCGTTGTGCACGGCGATGGTGAAACCCACCATCTCCGGCAGGATCATCGAGCGACGCGACCAGGTCTTGATCGGACGCTTGCTGCCGGCCGCGGCCTCCACCTTCTTGACGAGGTGGTGATCGACGAACGGGCCTTTCTTGAGTGAACGTGGCATGGTCGATTAGCCCCTACGATCGCGGACGATGAATTGTTCGGTGCGCTTGTTATGGCGCGTCTTGTAACCCTTGGTCGGCACACCCCACGGGGTGACCGGATGCGGATTACCCTGACCGGCCTTCGCCTCGCCACCACCGTGCGGGTGGTCGACGGGGTTCATGGCCGCACCGCGAACGGTCGAACGCACGCCGAGCCAGCGCTTGGCGCCAGCCTTGCCGAGCTTCTCGAGGTTGTGCTCGTCGTTGCCGACTTCGCCGATGGTGGCGCGGCACTCGACCGGCACCTTGCGCATTTCGCCGGAGCGAAGACGCAGCGTGGCGTAGATGCCTTCACGCGCGACCAGCTGCACCGCGGCGCCGGCAGCGCGCGCGATCTGCGCGCCCTTGCCCGGCTTCAGTTCGATGCCGTGCACCGTCGTACCGACCGGGATGTTGCGCAGCGGCAGCGTGTTGCCAGTCTTGATCGGCGCGTCCGAACCGGCGATCACCTGGTCGCCGGCCTTCAGGCCCTTCGGCGCGATGATATAGCGGCGCTCGCCGTCGGCATAGCACAGCAGGGCGATATGGGCAGTGCGGTTCGGATCGTATTCGATCCGCTCCACACGCGCCGGAATGCCTTCCTTGTTGCGCTTGAAGTCGATGATGCGGTAGTGCTGCTTGTGACCACCGCCGACGTGACGGGTGGTGATGCGGCCGTGGTGGTTACGACCACCGGACTTGCTCTGCGGCTCCAGCAGCGCTGCATGCGGCGCGCCCTTGTGCAGATCGGGCGTGACCACGCGCACGGCCGAACGACGGCCGGGAGAGGTGGGTTTGAATTTCATCAATGGCATGGGATGGACCTCAGGCCTTGGCCGTTACGTCGATGGACTGGCCTTCGGCCAGACGCACGTACGCCTTGCGCCAATCGCCGCGACGACCGCTGCGCGAACGGAAGGACTTGTTCTTGCCCTTGACGTTCAACACGTTGACCGACTCGACCTTGACGTCGAACAGCTGCTCGACCGCGGCCTTGACATCGGCCTTGGTGGCTTCGCTCGAAATCTCGAAGACGTACTGATTGGAGAGCTCCTGCAGGCGCGCGGTCTTTTCGGAGACACGCGGGGCACGCAGCACGCTGAAGATTTTTTCGTTGCTGCTCATGCCAGCCACTCCTCGACCTTCTTGACCGCATCGGCGGTGATCACGACCGTATCGGCCCCGACCAGCGACACCGGATCCAGGCCCTGCACGTCGCGCACTTCCACGTAGGGAAGGTTGCGGGCGGACAGGTACAGATGCTCGGACGCCTCTTCGGTCACGATCAGCGGGCGCTTGCCCACGTCCAGACCCTTCAGCTTCTCGATCAGATCCTTGGTCTTGCTGGCCTGCACGTCGAACGCCTCGACGACCATCAGGCGACCCTGGCGGTTGAGCTCCGAAAGAATCGCGCAGATCGCGGCGCGATACATCTTGCGGTTCACCTTCTGCTCGAAGCTGCGCGGCTTGGCCGCGAAGGTCACGCCGCCGCCGACGAAGATCGGAGCGGTCAGCGCGCCGTGGCGTGCGCCACCGCCCTTCTGCTTCTTCGACTTCTTGGTGGTGCCGCTGACTTCCGAACGCGTCTTCTGCGCCTTGGTGCCGGCGCGGCCGGCGTTGCGATAGGCGACGACGACCTGGTGGACCAGATCTTCGCTGAAATCGCGACCGAACACGGCATCGGAGACCGAGACCTTGTTATTGCTACCCGTGATAACGAGTTCCATCGTCATCTCTCCTTATGCCTTGCTAGCCGGACGCACGATCACGTCGCCACCGGCAGCGCCAGGCACAGCGCCGCGAATGGCGATGAGGCCACGCTCGACGTCAACCTTGACCACTTCCAGATTCTGCGTGCTCTGCTGCACCGCGCCCATGTGGCCGGACATCTTCTTGCCCGGGAAAACGCGACCCGGGGTCTGGCGCTGACCCAGCGAACCCGGCGCGCGATGCGACAGCGAGTTACCGTGGGTCGCATCGCCCATGCGGAAGTTATACCGCTTGATCGTGCCCTGGAAACCCTTGCCCTTGGTGACGCCCTGGACGTCGACCTTCTGGCCGACCTCGAAGATGTCCGCCTTGATCTCGCCGCCGATGGCGTAATCGCCCAGCTGCGCATCTGCAACGCGGAACTCCCACAGGCCGCGGCCGGCTTCGACCTTCGCCTTGGCGTAGTGACCGGAGGCAGGCTTGTTGACCAGCGCGGCGCGACGGGCGCCCACGGTGATCTGCACGGCGCTGTAGCCATCACTTTCGATGGTCTTGAGCTGGGTGATGCGGTTCGGGGTCGCTTCGATCAGGGTCACCGGAATGGAGCGGCCGTCTTCGGTGAAGACGCGGCTCATGCCGGCCTTGCGGCCCACGAAGCCCAACGAATATTTCTTCGTCATGGTCGTAGCCCTCAGGTCAACTTGATCTGGACATCGACGCCCGCCGCGAGCTCGAGCTTCATCAGCGCGTCCACGGTCTTGTCGTTAGGGCCGATGATGTCGAGCACGCGCTTGTGCGTGCGGGTCTCGTACTGGTCGCGCGCGTCCTTGTCGACGTGCGGAGAAACGAGAATGGTGTAGCGTTCGATCTTGGTCGGCAACGGGATCGGGCCGCGCACTTGCGCGCCGGTCCGCTTGGCCGTCTCAACGATCTCGCTGGCCGAACGGTCGATCAGACGATGATCGAACGCCTTCAGCCGAATCCGGATCTTCTGATCCGCTTTCTGACCGGTCTTTTGCTCCGCCATGGCGGTGGGTTCCTTCATTAAAAGAGCGACGGGCAAGGCCTCTGGGATACCTGCCCCGATTATTTCCTGACGTCGTATACCGCCGAGCATCCTGCTGGCGATGGGCCATTCTTCCGCCCAAAAACTGAGGCAGACCAGCTAACCGGCCTGCCCAGACGGAAAAGTATAATGCGCATATAAAACAACGTCAACAGCGCAAGGCCGTTGAATGCTTCATGCAGCGCGACCTTCCCGGTCTGGCGAACACGAGGGGCATCCTGCCTCTCTTTTCGCGGTGTATCCGGCACCCTACCCAGGAATGCCGAGCCGCACATTATAGCGACTGTTTCACCCGCCCGCAACATCGCGCGGCAACAATTTTGCGAATCACCGCCCCACCCCTCCCCGCAACGAAAAAGGGCCGGCTTGCGCCGACCCTTCTCGAACCGCGGCGACCGAAATCGCCGCAGCGGGCATTACTTGATGATCTTGGCCACCACGCCGGCGCCGACGGTGCGGCCGCCTTCGCGGATCGCGAAACGCAGGCCTTCGTCCATCGCCACCGGGTTGATCAGAGTGACCACCATCTTCACGTTGTCGCCCGGCATCACCATCTCCACGCCTTCCGGCAGCTCGCAAGCGCCGGTGATGTCGGTGGTGCGGAAGTAGAACTGCGGACGGTAGCCCTTGAAGAACGGGGTGTGACGGCCGCCCTCGTCCTTCGACAGCACGTAGACTTCGGCTTCGAACTCGGTGTGCGGCTTGATCGAACCCGGCTTGCACAGCACCTGGCCGCGCTCCACGTCGTCACGCTTGGTGCCGCGCAGCAGCAGGCCGGCGTTGTCGCCT
>NZ_CAPJ01000409.1 GCF_000331775.1 Xanthomonas translucens pv. translucens DSM 18974 | reverse complement strand
GCCGGCCAGGCGCGCCTGCAACTGCGCGCCGCTCTGGCCGCGCGCGCCGGACAGCCCGGCCAGATACCAGGATTCGACCTGCCCGGCCAGCGCCTGCACCACGCCGGCGGCGTCCTTGTCGGCCAACGCGGCGAACACCGCGTGCGTCGCGCCGGCGCAGGGCTGCGCCTGCAGGGTCGCGGCCAGTTCGCGCGCGGCCTGCGGGTTGTGGCCGACATCGACCAGCACCTCCACCCCGTCGCGCGCGAACGGCTGCAGCCGTCCGCGCATCTGCGCCGCGGCGATGCCCTCGGCATAGGCGGTGCGCGGCAAGGTCTTGCGCAGCGCGCGCAAAGCGGCGATGGCGGTGGCGGCGTTGGCGCGCTGCACCGGCGCGCGCAGCTGCGGCAACGGCAGCTCTAGCTCGGTGCCGACGTCGCGCCAGCGCCAGTGGTCGGCATCGATCGGTTCATGGAAGAAATCGCTGCCGGCGCGGATCGCGTTGGCGCCGATCGCATAGGCGCGGCGCAGCACGCTCGACGGCGGGTCGATCTCGCCCAGCACCAGCGGCTTCCACGGTCGCGCGATGCCGGCCTTCTCCGCGCCGATCGCTTCGCGGTCGCTGCCCAGCCAGTCGGTATGGTCGATATCGACGGTGGTGATCACCGCCACGTCGGCATCGACCAGATTGACCGCATCCAGGCGCCCGCCCAGGCCCACTTCCAGCACCGCCAGGTCCAGCTCGGCCTGCTGGAACAGCCACAACGCGGCCAGCGTGGCGTACTCGAAATAGGTCAGCGGGGTGCCGCCGCGCGCGACCTCCACCGCGGCGAAGCCGGCCACCAGTTGCGCGTCGCTGGCCTCTTCGCCGCCGATGCGCACGCGCTCGTTGTAGCGCAGCAGGTGCGGCGAGGTGTAGCTGCCTACGGTCCAGCCGCCGGCGCGCGCGATCGCCTCGACGAAGGCCACGGTCGAGCCCTTGCCGTTGGTGCCGCCGATGGTGATGACCTTCTTCGCCGGCCGCGCCAGGCGCATGCGCGCGGCAACGGCGCGTACGCGCTCCAGGCCCATCGCGATGTCCTGCGGATGCTGTTGCTCGATGTAGGCCAGCCATTCGGGAAGGGTTTTCATCTGCCTATTTTCAGCCTTTCGATGAGGCGCATTGGATCATCCGCTCGCCTCGTAGAAGCAACAGCTTTCGCGCTAGGCGCGAGTCACTTTTCTTTGCTTGTGCAAAGAAAAGTAACCAAAAGAAAGCACACACGGGCGACGCGCCCTCCGCGCTTCGCGCTCCGGGTGCGCACGTGGCCTGGGCATTTTTCGAAGGCACATCCATGTGCCTGCGAAAAACGGCGCGCATCGTGCGCGCCGCCCCTTCGGGGTTTTCGCCCAGACCACGTGCCGCGTCTCACGGGACCCGAAAAGCGAAGCAAAAGCAAAAACGTGCACTAGCCAGGACTCGGAGCCTCTACTCCAAACTCGCGGATTTCGCCGACTACAGCGCCCGGTGCTTGGCCTCGCCGAAGAACGGGGTGTGGTGCGCGCAGTCGTTCAGCCGCACCACTTCCAGATGCTCCACGTCCGGGCCTTCCAACAGGTTCAGCGTGGTCGGCGCCTGGCGGAAGCTCCACAGCTTGGCGATCGGCAGGCCCAGCACCCGGCACAGGATCACCCGGTTGACCGCATCGTGCGCCACCACCAGTAAGGTGTCGTACTCGCCCAGACCCTCGGCGGCGCGGGTCAGGCCGCGCCAGGAACGGTCCAGCACCTGGCGCAGCGATTCGCCACCCGGCATCAGCACCGTGTCCGGCTCCTCGCGCCAGGCGCGCAACCGCGCCGGATCCTTGTCGTTGATCTCGCTGGCGAGCAGCCCTTCCCATTCGCCATGGGCGATCTCCTGCAAGTCGGGATCGGTCAGCAGCATCGCCTCGCGCTCCGCACCCAGCGCGTAGCGGGCGGTGCTCTGCGCGCGCGACAGCGGCGAGGCCACCGCGCGGGTCAGCGGCACTTCGCGCAGGCGTGCACCGAGTGCCTGCGCCTGCGCTTCGCCGACCGGCGACAAGGCGATGTCGATCTGGCCCTGGTAGCGGCCTTCGGCGTTCCACGGGGTTTCGCCGTGACGAGCGAGCAGGATGCGCATGCGCTGGAATTCCGTTGGGGGAGAGGTTTCCGTCTCGCGAGCGAAAACGGAGCGGCATGATACCTGCTCCGTCGCCGGAAACCCCCGAACCGCATCCCGCTCCGCCGCCGCCTCACTCCGCGTTTAGCGACGGGCAGGCCGCGCGGTGGCGGCGCAGGCCGCCACCATGCCAGGCGCGGTTACCGCGCCAGGTTCAGCTCCTTCAGCAGCCGCGGCGCCGGCGCCACTTCCTGCATGATCCAGTGCAGGTAGCGCGTATCGACCGCGATCATCCGGGTCATGGCCGGGTCGAACACCCAGTTGGAACTCACCGACTCCCAGTTGCCATCGAACGCCAGCCCGACCAGCTTGCCCTGCGCATCGAGCACCGGCGAGCCGGAGTTGCCGCCGGTGATGTCCAGGTCGGACAGGAAATCGACCGGCACCGAGCCCAGTCGCTTGTCCTCCAGCCCGCCGTAGCGCTTGGCCCTGGCCGCGTCGAGCAGGGCCTTGGGCGAATCGAACGGGTCGGCACCGGTGTCCTTGGCCAGCACGCCTTGCAGCGTGGTGAACGGGGTGTAGGCCACACCGTCCTTGGGGGTGTAGCCCTTGACGTTGCCGAAGGTGATGCGCAACGAGGAGTTGGCGTCCGGATAGACCGACTCGCCCTGGCTCTTCTTGTAGTCGGCCAAGGCCTGCAGGTAACGCGGACGCGCCAGCAGTTCCTCGCCTTGGCGGCGCTTTTCCTCGCGTTCGATCTGCAGCAGCGCCGGCATCAGCGCCACCGCATAGCGCAGCGCCGGGTCGTCGCTGGACTCGAACGCGGCGCGATCGGCATGCAACCACTGCAGGCGTTCGTCGGTGCTGCCCAGCTTGGTGCCGGCCAGCCGCGCGGCGGCGGCCTGCGCATCGGCGCCGGCCAGCCACTGGTCCAGCGCCGGCAGCCGCTGCGCCTTCGGCAGCTTCAGATACTGGTCGAACCAGTAGCGCTGCAATTGGCTGTCCATGGCGGCGACGTAACGGCGCTCCATCTGCTTCTGCGCGCCCTCGATCTCCGGCAGGTCGCGCTCCTGGTAGCCGGGCTCGCGCTCGGCGTCGGGCTTGGCCCGCTCGATCGACACGCGGTACAGCGACAGCGCGCTGCCGAGCACGCCGGTGCGGCGCATCTGGCGCAGGATCAGGTCGCGGTCGCGGGTGGCCTTGGCCTGCTCGTCCAGCGCCAGCAGCTGCGCATGCGCCTGCAGCGCGGCGCGGCCGTCGCGGCCTTGGCGCTTGAGCCAGGCCAGCACCGCGCGTTCCTCGGCCTGCTTCTGCGCGGCCGCGTCGATGCGCTTGAAGCCTTCCAGCTGCCCTTCGTAGTTCTTGGCGACGTTGTTCCAGCTGGCCATCGTCGCGGCGTACTTCACCTGGATGTCCGGGTCCTGCTTGCCGGCCTGCTCCACCAGCGCGATCAGGTCGCGGTACTGGCGCGCGGCGGTGGGATAGGCCCAGCTGGCGGTGGCGTCGAATTCCGAGGCCAGCGCATAGCGGTTGGTGCGGCCCGGATAGCCGGCCACCATCACGAAGTCGCCAGCGCCCAGCGGCTGGTCGGCGAACTTCAGGAAATGCCTGGGCTGGTACGGCACGTTGTCCTTGGCGTAGGCCGCCGGCTTGCCGTCCTTGCCGACATAGGCGCGGTAGAACGAGAAATCGCCGGTGTGGCGCGGCCACATCCAGTTGTCGACGTCGCCGCCGAACTTGCCGATGCCCGACGGCGGCGCGTAGACCAGACGCACGTCGAGGATCTCCAGGGTGCGGAACAGCCGGTAGGTATTGCCGCCGGCGAAGCTGTACAGCTCGCAGCGGTAGCCGGCCTCGGCTTCGCAGGCCGCGACCTGCGCCTTGTCGAACGCCTCCAGCGCCTGGGTGCGCTTGAGCGCGTCGCTGCCGGCAGCGGCCATCGCGGTCTTGGCCTGCTCGGTGACGTCGCTGATGCGATCGAGCACGTAGATGCGCGCGTTCGGCCCGGCGCTGAGTTCGGCGCCGTTGCTGGCCGCGCTGAAACCGTCGCGGATCAGGTTCTTCTGCGGCGTGGAATTGAGCTGGATCGCGCCGTAGGCGCAATGATGGTTGGTCACCACCAGGCCTTGCGGGGAGACGAAGCTGGCGGTGCAACCGCCCAACGACACCACCGCGCCCATCGGATCGCCGGTCAGGTCGGCCAGTTGCTGCGGCGACAGCTTCAACCCGGCCTGCTGCAGCGGGCCGGCGATATCCGGCAATTGCTGCGGGACCCACATGCCTTCGCCGGCATGGGCGGCCGGGACACAGGTCAGGGTGGTGGCGACGGCGACAGCCAGCAGAGTCGAGCGCATCGAATGGATTCCTTCGCGACAGGCATGAAATAGACGTTAGAGTGTAACGAATGCAACCGATGCCGCGACCATGACCAACGGCACCCCGAACGCGCCGCAACATGGCCGCATCAACGAGCGGCTTATACTTCGCGCCCTCTCAACCCCGAGTCTCGCACCGCCATGGCGCAAACAATGAAGGCGCTGGTCAAGCGCGACGCAGCCAAGGGCATCTGGCTGGAGCGGGTGCCGGTGCCGGCGCCTGGCCCCAACGAGGTGCTGATCAAGCTCGAGAAGACCGCGATCTGCGGCACCGACCTGCACATCTATCTGTGGGACGAGTGGAGCCAGCGCACGATCAAGCCCGGCCTGACCATCGGCCACGAGTTCGTTGGCCGCATCGCCGAACTCGGCTCGGCAGTCAGCGGCTACCAGGTCGGCCAGCGCGTCTCGGCCGAAGGCCACATCGTCTGCGGACATTGCCGCAACTGCCGCGGCGGGCGCCCGCACCTGTGCCCGAACACGGTCGGCATCGGCGTCAACGTCAACGGCGCCTTCGCAGAATACATGGTGATGCCGGCCTCCAACCTGTGGCCGATCCCGGACCAGATCCCGTCCGAGCTGGCCGCGTTCTTCGATCCGTACGGCAACGCCGCGCACTGCGCGCTGGAGTTCGACGTGATCGGCGAGGACGTGCTGATTACCGGCGCCGGCCCGATCGGCATCATCGCCGCCGGCATCTGCAAGCACATCGGCGCGCGCAACGTGGTGGTCACCGACGTCAACGACTTTCGCCTCAAGCTCGCCGCCGACATGGGCGCCACGCGCGTGGTCAACGTCGCCAGCACTTCGCTGAAAGAGGTGATGGCCGACCTGCACATGGAAGGCTTCGACGTGGGCCTGGAGATGAGCGGCAACCCGCGCGCGTTCAACGACATGCTCGACTGCATGTACCACGGCGGCAAGATCGCCATGCTCGGCATCATGCCGCGCGGCGCCGGCTGCGACTGGGACAAGATCATCTTCAAGGGTCTGACCGTGCAGGGCATCTACGGCCGCAAGATGTACGAGACTTGGTACAAGATGACCCAGCTGGTGCTGTCCGGCTTCCCGCTCGGCAAGGTGCTGACCCACCAGCTGACCATCGACGAGTTCCAGAAGGGCTTCGACCTGATGGAAGAAGGCAAGGCCGGCAAGGTGGTGTTGAGCTGGTGAGTTCCGGCGCGGCGGCGCTGCTGCCGCACGCTGCGCCGCCAGGGCTGCATCATCGGCCTGGCGATCGCACAAAAAAGAAGGGCGCCAAACAAGGCGCCCTTCTTCGTTCGCGACGGTATTGCGCGTATCAGAACGCGATCGTCGCCGAGACCACGAAGCGGTGGTCGGCCAGCTTCTTGCTGAAGTTCTGGTTGCCCTTCTCGTCGGTGTCGTAGTAGCCCACGCTCAGCGCCAGCGGACCGACCATCTTGCCGACGCTGACGTTGTAGTCGGTGTAGTCCCGGTACTGAGTCAACGCGCTGGCATAGGTGGTGCGGCCGACGTGCGCGCCGATGCTGAACTCGTTCGGCAGCGCCCAGTTTCCGTCCAGCGCGTAGTAGAAGCTGTCCTCGTCCAGGCCGTAGACGTCGTCGGTGTAGGCGACGGTCAGCGCGTAGGTCTTGAGGAACTTGGTCTTGGTGATCAGTTCGTTGTAGTTGGAACCGCCGGCGCCGGGATAGCCGTAGCGGTTGACCATCACGTCGAAGTTCCAGTTCTCGGAGAAATCGACGTTGTAGCCGATGAAGCCGTCCACTTCCCAATCCGGATCGCCGGCGCCGACATCGACGTTGGAGCCCCAGGTGCCGACGTACAGGCCGAACGGCGAGGTGTAAGTGACGCCGGCCTGGAACGCGGGGCGTTCGTTGGTCTGCGACACGCCACGGAACACGTAGTCGCTGACCACGCCATAGGAGCCGGTAATCGGCGAGGCAGCGGCCTCGTCCTGGGCCAACGCACTCAGTGGGGCGGCGGCCAGCGCCACGGCCAGGGCGACACCAAGCTTGATCTTGTTCACCGGTCATTCTCCTACGGGTTGACGAGGGGGTGGTTCCAGCGCGCATTGCAATGCTGGCTTCACACTTTTTTAACCGGTTTTTTCTTGCAGTGCAACACTTTCAAGACAAACCAAGTCAGCGCAGGCCTTGCCGCTGCGGGCTTCGGGTCAATGTTTGTCTACGCCATGCGCCAGCGGCCAAGCCTGCGTCCAGGGCCTGGCGGGCTTTTATTTGCTTGCGGACAGGAACGTGTAGGAGCTTCAGCCGCGACCGGCGTTACCGATACAGCCCGTCGCGACTGAAGTCGCTCCTACGCCAAGCCGGCGCGCCGATCCGGATCCGCTAGCTGCGCTGCTGCGCGAACAGGCCGAAGCGGCGTGCGCGCAGCTGCAGCACCTGGCCCGGCGCGTAACGGGTGGCGCCCTCGCCCGCCGGCAGCTCCACTTCCACTTCGTCCTGGCCATGCGCCAGTTGCGCGCGCAGGCGCAGGCGCGAACCGCTGCGCTGCGAGGACAGCACCGTCGCCGCCCAGCCGCTGTCGCTGGGCGCCAGGTCTTCCGGGCGCACGTACAGATCGACCGGGCCACTGGATAGCGGCGTGTCCGGCGCCGGCAGCGCCAGTCCGGCGACCTGCAGCTGGCCGTCGTGCAAGTGCGCCGGCAACCGGTTGACCGCGCCGACGAAGCCGTACACGAACGGCGACACCGGGCGGTCGTAGACGTCGGCCGGACTGCCGAGCTGCTCGATGCGCCCGCGGTTGAGGATCGCCACGCGGTCGGCCAGTTCCAGCGCCTCTTCCTGGTCGTGGGTGACGAATACCGTGGTCAGCCCGGTGCGGTCGTGCAGCTCGCGCAGCCAACGCCGCAGGTCGCGCCGCACCTGCGCGTCGAGCGCGCCGAACGGTTCGTCCAGCAGCAGCACGCGCGGCTCGATCGCCAGCGCGCGCGCCAAGGCCACGCGCTGGCGCTGGCCGCCGGACAGCTGGGTCGGATAGCGCGCCTCCAGTCCGTCCAACTGCACCAGCGCGAGCAGTTCGCTCACCCGCGCACGGATCGCCGACTCGGTCAGGCGCTCGGCGCCGCGGCGCACGCGCAGGCCGAAGGCGATGTTGTCGCGCACGGTCATATGCCGGAACAGCGCGTAGTGCTGGAACACAAAACCGACCCGGCGCGACTGCACCGGCAGCCCGGTCGCGTCCGCGCCGTCGATCAGCACGCGCCCGGCGTCGGCATGCTCCAGCCCGGCGATCACCCGCAACAAGGTGGTCTTGCCCGAGCCGGACGGCCCCAGCAGCGCCAGCAATTCGCCCTGGCGGATGTCCAGGCTGACGTCGTCGAGCGCGACGAACGCGTCGAAACGCTTGCCCAGGTGCTGTACGCGGATGGTCATCGCAACCTCAGTGTCGGTGATTGGCGGCCAGCGATTCGCCGTGGCGCCATTCCAGATAGGACTTCAGCGCCAGAGTCAGCAGCGCGGTCAGCGCCAGCAGGCTGGCGCAGGCGAACGCGGCGCTGTAGGCGTACTCGTTGTAGAGGATCTCCACGTGCAGCGGCAGCGTATTGGTGCGCCCGCGGATATGCCCGGACACCACCGACACCGCGCCGAACTCGCCCATCGCCCGCGCACTGCACAGCAGCACGCCGTACAGCAGGCCCCAGCGGATGTTGGGCAGGGTCACCCGCCAGAACATCTGCCAGCCGTTGGCGCCCAGGCTCAGCGCCGCCAGTTCCTCGTCGCTGCCCTGCTGCTCCATCAGCGGCATCAGCTCGCGGGCGATGAACGGGAAGGTGACGAAGGTCGTCGCCAGCACGATGCCGGGCAGCGCGAACACGATCCGAGGCAGTTGCAGCAGCACCTCGCCGAACACCGGCAGGTGCAGCCGCCAGCCTTCGTCGATCAGCGGCCAGGCCCAGCCGCTGCGGCCGAAGATCAGGATGAAGACCAGGCCGGCGACCACCGGCGACACCGAGAACGGCAGGTCGATCAGGCTCACCAGCAGGCGCTTGCCGGGAAAGCGGTGCTTGCTCACCGCCCACGCCGCGGCCACGCCGAACACCAGGTTCAACGGCACCACGATCGCGGTCACCAGCAGGGTCAGGCGGATCGCCGCCAGCGCATCCGGATCGGAGACGGCGCGCCAGAACACGCCGACGCCGCCGCGCAGCGCTTCGACGAACACCAGCAGCAGCGGCAAGAACAGGAACGACAGCAGGAAGCCCAGCGCGCCGAGGATCAGCAACACCTGCACCCACCACGGCTCGGTGGTGACCGAGGCGGCGCGGCGGCAGGCAGCGGGCGGCGATGCGCTCAACGCAGTCTCCGAAAAGGGGAGGGGCAAGCTGGACACGGTATCGTTCATCTCAATGCGCCGCCAGGCCGCGCCGCGCGAAGCGCGCCTGCACGCCATTGACCACCAGCAGCATCAGCAAGGACAGCAGCAGCATCGCCGCGGCGATCGCGGTGGCGCCGGCATAGTCGAATTCCTCCAGGCGGATGGTGATCAGCAGCGGCGCGATCTCGGTCGCATTGGGCAGGTTGCCGGCGATGAAGATCACCGAGCCGTACTCGCCGATGCCGCGCGCGAAGGCCAGCGCGAATCCGGTCAGCACCGCCGGCCACAGCGCCGGCAGCACCACGCGGCGGATGGTCTGCCAGCGGCCGGCGCCGAGCGTGGCGGCGGCCTCCTCCACGTCGCGCTCGGCCTCGGCCAGCACCGGCTGCACGATCCGCACCACGAACGGCAGCCCGACGAACACCAGCGCCACCACGATGCCGAGCTGGGTGTAGGCGATCTTCAGCCCCAGCGGTTCCAGCCAGCGGCCGACCCAGCCGTTGCCGCCGTACAGCGCGGTCAGCGCGATGCCGGCCACCGCGGTCGGCAGCGCGAACGGCAGGTCGATCATCGCGTCGAACAGGCGCTTGCCGGGGAAGCGGTAACGCACGAACACCCAGGCCACCCAGGTGCCCATCAGCGCGTTGAACGCGGCAGCGACGAAGGCGGTGCCGAAGCTGACCCGCAGCGCCGACAGCACCCGCGGTTCGCTCCACACCTGCCACACGCCATGCCAGCCCAGGCCGCTGGTCTTGAGCACCACGCCCAGCAGCGGGATCAGCACCACCAGCCCCAGCCAGGTCAAAGTGATGCCCAGGCTCAGGCCGAGCCCTGGGATCACCCTGCGCCGCGATGGAGCGCGCGTGGCGGCAACGGCGTTCACTCCCATCGCGTCACTTGCTCGCCTGGATCTGGTCGAACAGGCCGCCGTCGTTGAAGTGCTCGGCCTGGGCCTTGGCCCAGGAGCCGAACTGCTGGTCGATGGTCACCAGTTGCACCTTCGGCAGGCGCGCGATGTCGGCGCGGTCGGCGTATTCGGGATGGCGCGGGCGGTAGTAGTGCCTGGCCGCGATCTTCTGCCCTTCCGGCGAATACAGGTACTTCAGGTAGTCCTCGGCGACGTCGCGGGTGCCGTGCTTGTCCACGTTCCTGTCGACCACCGCCACCGACGGCTCGGCCAGGATCGACAGCTTCGGCACCACGATCTCGAACTTGTCCTTGCCCAGTTCCTCCTGCGCCAGGAACGCCTCGTTCTCCCAGGCCAGCAGTACGTCGCCGATGCCGCGCTGGACGAAGGTGGTGGTGGCGCCGCGCGCGCCGGTGTCCAGCACCGGCACGTTGCGGAACAGCGCGCGCATGTAGCCGAGGATGCGCTCGCGGTCGCCCTTAAAAATATGGTCGGCGTAGGCCCAGGCAGCCAGGTAGTTCCAGCGTGCGCCGCCGGAGGTCTTCGGGTTCGGAGTGATCACCGACACGCCGGTGCGCAGCAGGTCCGGCCAGTCCTTGATCTGTTTCGGGTTGCCCTTGCGCACCAGGAACACGATGGTGGAGGTATACGGCGCGCTGTTGTCGGGCAGGTGCTTGGCCCAGCCCGGATCGATCAGCTTGCCCTTGTCGGCGATCGCATCCACGTCGTAGGCCAGCGCCAGCGTCACCACATCGGCTTCGACCCCGTCGATGACCGAGCGCGCCTGCTTGCCGGAACCGCCGTGCGAGGTCTCCACACTGACCTTGTCGCCGCTGTGGGTCTGCTCCCAGTGCTTGACGAAGGCGGCGTTGTAGTCACGGTACAGCTCGCGCGTGGGATCGTAGGACACATTGAGCAGCTGCACGTCGCGCGCGGCAGCGCCGCCGGCGAACGCGCACAGTACGAGCGCGAGCAGCGGGCTGAATCGGCGCGGCAGGAGGCTGGGCATGGACGGATCTCCGGAAGATGGGTCGAGGCACGGGCGGTCCGGCCATGCGACCACGGCCAGTGCGCCATGCTGCGCAGCCGCATTCGTGCGGTGAAATGACTTCGCCGCCGATACTGATGCCATTTGTGCATGACGCCCGCTGACCTTCGCACATGCCGCGTTAAAATCTTTGCTTCTTTCGCCTGCGCGTGCCCGTCATGACCGATTCCCGCCTCACCCAGCACTACGCCGACGCACTGGATGCGATCCGCGCGCAGGGCCTGTTCAAGTCCGAGCGCATCATCGTCGGCCCGCAGGCGGCGGAGATCGTGCTGGCCGACGGCCGCCGCGTGCTCAACTTCTGCGCCAACAACTACCTGGGCCTGGCCGACCACCCGGCGCTGATCGCCGCGGCCAAGGACGCGCTGGACACCCATGGCTTCGGCATGGCCTCGGTACGCTTCATCTGCGGCACCCAGGACCTGCACAAGCAGCTGGAAGCGCGCATCGCCGAGTTCTTCGGCACCGAGGACACCATCCTTTACGCCGCCTGCTTCGACGCCAACGGCGGCCTGTTCGAGCCACTGCTCGGCGAAGCCGATGCGGTCATCTCCGACGCGCTCAACCATGCCTCGATCATCGACGGCGTGCGCCTGTGCAAGGCCAAGCGCTTCCGCTACGCCAACTGCGATATGGCCGACCTGGAAGCGCAGTTGCAGGCCGCCGACGCGGCCGGCTGCAAGACCAAGCTGATCACCAGCGACGGCGTGTTCTCGATGGACGGCTTCATCGCCCCGCTCGACCAGATCACCGCGCTGGCGCGCAGGTACAACGCGCTGGTGCATATCGACGAGTGCCACGCCACCGGCTTCCTCGGCGCCAGCGGGCGCGGCTCGGCCGAGGTCAAGGGCGTGATGGACCGGATCGACATCTTCACCGGCACCCTGGGCAAGGCCATGGGCGGCGCGCTGGGCGGCTTCACCACCGGCCGGCGCGAGGTGATCGAACTGTTGCGCCAGCGCTCACGCCCCTACCTGTTCTCCAACTCGCTGCCGCCACATGTGGTCGCCGCCGGGATCAAGGCCTTCGCGATGCTGGACGCAGCCGACGAGCTGCGCGCGCAACTGGTCGAGAACACCTGCCACTTCCGCGAGCGCATGGGCGCGACCGGCTTCGACATCAAGCCCGGCAACCACCCGATCTGCCCGGTGATGCTGTACGACGCGCCGCTGGCGCAGCGCTTCGCCGAGCGGCTGCTGGAGGAAGGCATCTACGCGATCGGCTTCTTCTTCCCGGTGGTACCCAATGGGCAAGCGCGGATCCGCACCCAGATCAGCGCCGCGCATACCCGCGAACAGCTGGACCGGGCGATCGACGCGTTCGTGCGGATCGGGCGCGAGTTGGGAGTGATTAGGTAAGGACTCGGGACTCGGGACTCCAGGGCAGGATCTTTGGCGCCGCTTCCGTGTCAAGTGTTTTTGAATTCTCGTGCGGGATCGGCATGAACAGTGCGCCACGCGTACAGGGCCGAGCCAGCGCCTTTACGAGTCCCGAGTCCCCGGTCCCGAGTCCCGACCAACTAATCCCTCCACCTCCGCCAAACTCAACTCACGCCACGCGCCCTTGCCCAGTTCGCCCAGCGCCAGGCCGCCGATCGCCACCCGCACCAGGCGCAGCACGCCCAGATCGAGTTCGGCCAGCAGGCGCCGGATCTGCCGGTTGCGGCCCTCGTCCAGTACCACTTCCAGCCAGGCGTGCTTGTCGCCCTGGCGCAGCAGCCGCGCTTGCTTGGCGCGCAGCGGCTCGCCGTCGGCGATCACGCCGGCGCACATACGCGCCAGCAGCGCCGCGTCGGGCAGCGCATCGACCTGCACGTGATAGGTCTTGTCCGGGCCGCTGGCCGGGTCGGCGATCCGCGCTGCCCATTGCGGGTCGTTGCAGAACAGCAGCAAGCCTTCGCTGGCCTTGTCCAGGCGCCCGACCGGGGCCAGCCAGGGCAAGCCGGCGCCATCGAAACAACGGTAGACGGTGTCGCGGCCACGCTCGTCCTGCGCGGTGGTGACCAGGCCGCGCGGCTTGTTGAGCATCAGGTACAGGCGCTGCGTCGCTGCCAGCGCCACGCCATCGAGCGCCAGCCGGTGGCGGCCGCGCAGGATCGGGAATTCGGGATCGGTGACAGTGCGTCCATCGACCGCGACGCGGCCGGCGGCGATCCAGCGCGTGGCCTCGGTGCGCGAACACAGGCCGAGCTTGGACAGGGTACGCGCCAGGCCGTGGCGGGCTTCGCCGGACGCCGTGGCGCGCGGCGATCGCCCAGCATTGGCCGCTGGCACCGAGGTGCGCGATGCGCGGCGGCAGGAACGCGAAGGAGGTTTCACCGCTCGCGCTTTGCTACGCAGGCGCGGTCGCTGTTGCGACCGCGCGCAGCGTTTACTGCTTGTCGACCGGCGCGGCCGCGTCGGGCGCCGTTGCCGCGGCAGGCACTGCGGCAGGCAGCGGACGCGCCTTGACCACACGCACGCCGCGCGCCTTCATCCACGCGTCGAACTCTTCGGCGGTCATGCGCTTGCCGTTCTGGCTCATGTCGAAGCGCCACGGGGTGTTGTCGAATGCGGTGGTCGGCTTGTAGGCGGCCGGATCGTTCGGCTTCACCGCAGCACCGCCCGGCATCGCGTTGGCCAGGCTCTGGCAACCCTCGGCGCGCAGCCGCAACAGCACCCGGTCCAGCGACTGGTCGCTGCTGTAGGACTGCGCCAGCACGCCGCTGGGCATGCCCAGTTGCAGGTTGCGCGTAGACAGCTCCGAGGCGATCGGCGCACCGACCGTGGCCGGCAGCGGCAGCGGCTTGGGCAGCACATCGCCGGAGCAATCCGGTGCGGCATGGGCGGCAGGAATCAAGGCAAGACCAAGCAAGCCGGCCATAACGATACGCAGCATCGGTTTTTTTCCATTCAGGCGAGACGACGCCGCGAGTGTAGGCAGGGCCAGGCACAGTTTCAACCAATACCGGCACTGCATGCGCTAAATAATTGGGAAGGCTGAAAAAGTTCAGCTTGGCAAAGAGCTTTTTGCCGCCCCC
>NZ_CAPJ01000410.1 GCF_000331775.1 Xanthomonas translucens pv. translucens DSM 18974 | reverse complement strand
GCGCCGGCGGCGAACGCGGCGGCATAGCGCTGGGTCAGTGCGACCTTGTCCTCGGGCGCGCAGGTGGCCAGGCACAGCCGCGCCGCGTGCAGCAGGTCCCCGCCGGCGTACGCGTCGTCGTGCATGCGTGCGCCGCGCAGGGCCGCGTCAGGCGCGGCGCTTCTTCTTCGCTTCTTCCGAACGCAGCTGCATGATGCGCTCGAAGTAGCCCGGCTCGATGCCGGTGGTGTACTCGCCGTTGAAGCACGAGGAATCGAATGTCTTCAGCTCCGGGTTGCCCTCGCGCACCGCGGTCTCCAGGTCTTCCAGGTCCTGGTAGATCAGCCAGTCGCAGCCGAGGAATTCCTGGATCTCCTGCTCGCTGCGGCCATGCGCGATCAATTCCTCGGCGGCGGGCATGTCGATGCCGTAGATGTTCGGGTAGCGCACCGGCGGCGCGGCGCTGGCCAGGTACACCTTGCGCGCGCCGGCCTCGCGCGCCATCTGCACGATCTGCCGGCTGGTGGTGCCGCGCACGATCGAATCGTCGACCAGCAGCACCACCCGGTTGCGGAATTCCAGGTGGATCGGGTTGAGCTTGCGGCGCACCGACTTCACCCGCTCGACCTGCCCCGGCATGATGAAGGTGCGGCCGACGTAGCGGTTCTTGACGAAGCCCTCGCGGTACTTCACCCCGAGCACGTTAGACATCTCCAGCGCGGCATCGCGCGAGGTGTCCGGGATCGGGATGATGGTGTCGATGTCGTGGTCCGGGCGCAGGCGCAGGATCTTCTCGCCCAGTTTCATGCCCATGCGCATGCGCGCCTTGTGCACCGAGACGTTGTCGATCATCGAGTCCGGGCGCGCGAAGTACACGTACTCGAAGATGCACGGGGTGTGGTCGGTGGGCGAGGCGCAGACTTCGGAGAACAGCTCGCCGCGGCCGGTGATCACCAGCGCTTCGCCGGGGCGCACGTCGCGCAGGCGGGTGAAGCCGAGGATGTCCAGCGCCGAGGACTCGGAGGCGACGATGTACTCGTCGCCTTCCACGCTCTCGCGCTTGCCCAACACCAGCGGACGGATGCCGTGCGGGTCGCGGAACGCCACCAGGCCCAGGCCCAGCACCACGCTGACCACCGCATAGCCGCCCTTGCAGCGGCGGTGCACGCCAGCCACCGCGCGGATCGCCGCTTCCGGGGTCAGCATGCGCTGCGCGTCCAGCTCGTAGGCGAACACGTTCAGCAGCACTTCGCTATCCGAATCGGTGTTGATGTTGCGCCGGTCGGCCTCGAATACCTGCTGGCGCAGCGCCTCGGTGTTGATCAGGTTGCCGTTGTGCGCCAGCGCGATGCCGTAGGGCGAGTTGACGTAGAACGGCTGCGCCTCGTCCATGCCTTCCGAGCCGGCGGTAGGATAGCGGCAATGGGCGATGCCGACCCGGCCTTCCAGCACCGCCATGCGCTTCTCGTCGAAGACGTCGCGGACCAGGCCGTTGGCCTTCTGCACGCGCAGGCGGGTGCCATCGGCGGTAGCGATGCCTGCGGCATCCTGGCCGCGGTGCTGCAGCACGGCCAGGCCGTCATACAGTTGCGCCGCGACATTCTGGTTGCCGACGATTCCGACGATGCCACACATTTGAACGCTCTCCGCGGCGACTGCGCCGCTATTGGGAAGGTGGCCGTGCCTGGCCGTTGGATTCGACCCGTGCCGGGTCGTTTGCTGCCGGACGCGCCTGCGCCGGATCGATGTTCGCAGGCAGGACCTGAGTCGGATCGCCGCCAGGCTGGGTCGATCGGGTCGCCGGACGGCCCAGGACCTTGGACATCACATCCTGCAGGCCGCTGCCGGACAGGGCATTGCCCAAGGCGGCATTATCGCCTGCCGCGGGCAACTTGCCCAAATCCATCTGAGGCATGTTCATCTGCTGCAGGTTCATCTGCGACATATTCAGTTGCGGGATCTGCGGCATGTGCCAGTCCGGCAGCTGCGCGCGCATCCAGCGCACGCCGGGGCTGAGCATCGGCAGCACCACCGACTGGCGCCAGGCAGGCTCGCGGGTCAGCGGGGTGAAGCTCATCAGCAGCACCAGCACCGCGGCGAAGAATCCGCCGCGCAGCGTGCCCAGGCCGAAGCCGAGCGCGCGGTCGGTGCCAGACAGCGCGGTGGCGCGGACCCCGCTGCGGATCAACATGCCGGTGATGCCGACCACCGCCATCGTCACCACGAAGGTCAGCGCGTAGCCGCCAAAGTAATAGGTCATGCTCGGATGCGCGCCGTCGGCCAGCCAGCGCCCTGCATCGCCGCCGAACTGGAAGGTGGCCCAGCCGGACAACAGCCACGACAGCGTGCCGACCACGATGCCGACGAAGCCGCGCAGCGCGCCGAGCAGCGCCGAGACCAGGATCACCGCCAGCAGCACCATATCGATCATGCGCACCTCCCGCGGCCGCACCGCGCCATGGCGGCGGCAGCGTGCCGCAATTCCCTTCCCTGGTCCATGTTTGCGACTCCGAGGGCCGAAGCCCGATTCAAGGGTGTGGACGTACCATACCGCTGATACCGACCTTCGATGCAACCTGCCCGCGCAGTTGTTCGGCTTCGGCGCGATTGGCGACCGGGCCGACCCGCACCCGGTGCAAGGCGCCCTTGTCGGTGCGCACCTGTTCGACAAAGGCGCTGAAGCCGGCGGCGCGAACCTTGTCGCGCAAGGCGTTGGCGTCCTCGGCCTTGCCGAACGCACCCAGCTGCACGGCGAAGCCGGTGCCGGACGCG
>NZ_CAPJ01000411.1 GCF_000331775.1 Xanthomonas translucens pv. translucens DSM 18974 | reverse complement strand
CGGCGCATCGCCCGCATCGCCCGCAGCGGGTGCGATCGCGGGTGCGGCCGGCGCCGGCGCCGGTGCAGCCGGTGGATCGGCCGCCGGGCCGCAGCCCATGCTCAACATCGCCAGCGCCAAGGCCGCTGGCAGGCCCATGCTCTTCAACACCATCGCCGATTCCAGGAGTAATGAGCGGTGCACGCCCGGCGCTGCCGGACAGGTCCTGGCGCAGCATAGCCCAAGCCGGACGCCACGGCGTCCGGCAGTCTGCAGGATCGGCAAGTGAAGCGCCGCGGCGCAGGCCTGGCGCGGCCTGCACCGGAGCGCCCCTGAAACGGCCACCTCAGCGGAACGCGCGACCGCCGCCTCGGTCGTATGACCAGCACGCGCTGGTTGTCCGCGCTGAGGGCATTGCCCATCGGCACACCGCCTTAAGAGATGTTCGGGTTGCACCAGGAGTTCAGGCGCGGGCAGTTGACGGAGCCGTCGTAGGCCAGGCGCGTGCGCCAGCGGTGCCGTAGCGATAGCCATGGCCTTAGGCGTATGGCGGGGTGCCGGAGTCGGTGGCGATGTCGTGGCGCGCGCCCTGCAGATGGCAGATCTCGCGGGCGCAGCTGTAGTCGCCGGTGGCGCGATCCCAGTACATCGCGGCGAACCCGATAGCGGCGCACGCCAAGCGGCGATCCTTCGGGACCGTCCGCGCCCGCCTGCGGGTGCAGCCGTCCGCTTCGCCGCGCGCCAGCACGCCGCTCAGCCTGAGCCGGCCTGGCGCTGCAAGGCGAGCAGTTCGTCCTCGTCGAAGCCGGCCAGCAGCCGCGCCGGTAGGTTGAACGGGCCGTGCAGGTAGCCGCCGGCGTAGTCGCGCAGCAGCTCGGCGAACCGCGCGCGCGGCTCGATCCCGGCGCGTGCGCAATACCAGCGGTACCAGCGCGAGCCGGCGGCGACATGCGCCACTTCCTCGCGCAGGATCAGTTCCAGGATCTCGACCGTGGCGGCGTCGCCGAGCGCGCGCAACTTCACGATCATGCCCGGGGTCACGTCCAGCCCGCGCGCCTCCAGCACGCGCGGCACCAGGGCCATGCGCGCCAGGCCGTCGTGCGCGGTCTTCTCGCACATCTCCCACAGCCCGTTGTGCGCGGCGAAATCGCCGTAATCGTGGCCCAGCGCGCGCAGCCGGTCGCGCAGCAGCGCGAAGTGGCGCGCTTCGTCGGCGGCCACCGCCACCCAATCGGCGTAGAACGCGTCGGGCAGCCCGCGGAAGCGGTACACCGCGTCCCAGGCCAGATCGATCGCGTTCAGTTCGATGTGGGCGATCGCATGGATGAAGGCGGCGCGGCCTTCGGCGCTGCCCAGGCCGCGCCGCGGCAGTTCGCGCGGATGCAC
>NZ_CAPJ01000412.1 GCF_000331775.1 Xanthomonas translucens pv. translucens DSM 18974 | reverse complement strand
CCGGGGCTGAAGCCCCTCCTACAGAAAAGCGCAGAAGCTGCGAACTTGCGAAAATCCCGAGTCCCGAGTCCCGAGTCCCGAGTCCCGAGTCCCGCATAAAGCCCGAACCGCCAGGAATTCGCCCCGGGCCAGCGTCATCATTCCTACATGCCCCGGACATGCTCGCTTCACCGCCTCGCGCCAAGCTTTGGCAAACCGGAGCCTGAAGCATGCGCTACGAGATCGTCACCGAAACGTACCCCCCTGAGGTCAACGGTGTCGCGCTGACGGTGCAGGGGCTGGAATCTGGATTGCGTGCGCTCGGTCATCAGGTCGATGTGGTGCGGCCACGCCAGGTCGGCGACCACGACGACGATGCGCACTTGGTGCGCGGCGCGGCGCTGCCGCGCTACCCCGGCCTGAAGTTCGGCCTGCCCGCGCCGCGGCGCCTGGCCCGGCTGTGGCAGGCCACGCCTCCGGACGCGGTCTACATCGCCACAGAAGGCCCGCTCGGCTGGTCCGGGCTGCGCACCGCGCGGCGCCTGGGCATCCCGATCGCCACCGGCTTCCACACCCGCTTCGACGAATACCTGCCGCAGTACGGTGCCGCCTGGCTGCAGTCGACCGCGCTACGCTGGATGCGGCGCTTCCACAACCAGGCCGCCGCGACCCTGGTGCCGACCCGCGAACTGCTCGGCTTTCTCACCGGACAGGGCTTCGAGCGCGTGCGCCTGCTGCCGCGCGCGGTGGACAACCGCCAGTTCGAACCGCAGCGCCGCGATGCGCAGCTGCGCCGCGAGTGGGGCCTGGAGGCGGACGGGTGCGCGGCCCTGTACGTCGGCCGCATCGCGTCGGAAAAGAACCTGCCGCTGGCGGTGCGCGCGTTCCGCGAACTGCAGCGGGTGCGGCCGGAGGCGCGCTTCGTCTGGGTCGGCGACGGCCCGATGCGCGAGCGCCTGGCGCAGGAAAACCCCGACTTCATCTTCTGCGGCGTGCAACGCGGCGACGCGCTGGCGCGGCACTTCGCCAGCGGCGACCTGTTCCTGTTCCCCAGCCGCAGCGAGACCTTTGGCAACGTGACCCTGGAAGCGATGGCCAGCGGCCTGGCCACGGTCGCCTTCGATTACGGCGCGGCGCGCGAATACCTGCGCGACGGCGTCAACGGTGCGGCGGTAGCCGACGACGACGGCTTCGTCGCCGCCGCGGTACGCCTGGCTGGCGACGCCGCCCTGCGCAGGCAGCTGGGCGATGCCGCCTGCGCGTCCATGCGACAACTGCGCCCGGAACAGGTCGTGGCCGATTTCGAGGCGATTCTCGGCGAACTGGCGTACAGCAGGAGGTCCCATGTCAACGCGGCTTGAGGTTCTGCGCGGGCACGAAACGCGCTGGTGCAGGCAAGCCAACCACTGGTGCCGGCGGCGTTCGATGCGGCGCTTCTTCGCGCTGATCAGCCGGCTCGGCGACGGCGTGTTCTGGTATGCGCTGATGACCTTGCTGGTGGTCTGCGACGGCATGGACGGCGTGTTCGCATCGGCGCACATGGCCGCCACCGGCGTGGTCGCGCTGAGCCTGTACAAGGGCCTCAAGCGCTGGACCCGGCGCCCGCGCCCATACGCGGCCGACCTGCGCATCCGCGCCTGGGTGGCGCCGCTGGACGAGTTCAGTTTCCCGTCCGGGCACACCTTGCACGCGGTGTCGTTCGGCATCGTCGCGCTGGCCTACTACCTGTGGCTGGCGCCGCTGCTGATCCCGTTCATCGCCTGCGTAGCGCTGTCGCGGGTGGTGCTGGGCCTGCACTATCCCAGCGACGTGCTCGCCGCCACCGCGATCGGCGCCGTGCTCGCCGGGGTGTCGTTGTGGCTGTTGCCGATGCCGGTTTTGCTCGGCTAGGCGCGGGACTC
>NZ_CAPJ01000413.1 GCF_000331775.1 Xanthomonas translucens pv. translucens DSM 18974 | reverse complement strand
AGCACGAACGCCAGCGACATCGGCCGATCGCGCGATGGATCGCGCGGGTGGCTCAACAGGTCGCACAGCCCAGGCGCCGCTACGGTCATGACCATCCGGACCTTCTCCTGGCCCGAGCCAGCCGCATTCGTCGCGTTCGCGCATCGCGCGTTCCAGCAGATGAAAGCGAGCGGCACGCGCACGCTCGTCATCGACGTGCGACACAACGGCGGCGGCGGCGATGCGCTGTGGCTGCAAGGGCTACTGCCCTACCTCGCCGACCGGCCCTACCGCTGGGCATCGCGCTACACCAAAGAAAGTGCTCCGCGACGACCCTGCGAAACACGAACGGGCGGGCGATGTGCTGAGCGCACCCGTGGAAACGTGGAGCGCTCCGCAGTCTGGAGATCCGCTGCACTTCGACGGCAAGGTCTACGTCCTGATCGGCCCCGGCACTTAATTCCTCGGCGGTGCTGTTCGCCAACGCGATGCAGGATTTCCATGTCGGGACGCTGATCGGAGAAGGCGCCAGCGTCAGGAGCACGCAGACCGGCAACGTGCAGAAGATCGCGCTGCCGCAGACAGGACTGGTCCTGTGGGCGCCGCGCCTGCTGCTGGTGCAGACATCGGGCGCAGCCACGCCGCTGTGGCTGACGCCGGACATTCGCATCGACGACGATCCGCTGCACCCCAACGCGATGATGGACGCGGCGCTGGCGATCGCGGCAGCGCAACGCTGACCGCGTCGCGCGGAAGCGACGCCATGGCCGGCATGCGCTCGCGCATGCTCGGCGCATAAAAAAACAGCCACTTGGCTTGCGCTAAGTGGCTGCTTGATTTGGTGGGCCGTCAAGGATTCGAACCTTGGACCTATTGATTAAGAGTCAACTGCTCTACCAACTGAGCTAACGGCCCTGAAACTGAGTAGCACATCTTATGTGCTTTTTTGCTTCGTTGCAACACCCCGCGAAGCAGCGGGTCACGCGATCAATGGGGTGGCTGAGGGGACTCGAACCCCCGACATCTGGAATCACAATCCAGTACTCTAACCAGCTGAGCTACAGCCACCATTGAACTCTTGCAACACCCTATCCGGCACCGGTGTGGCGCGCCCGACAGGAATCGAACCTGTAACCGCCGGCTTAGAAGGCCGGTGCTCTATCCGGTTGAGCTACGGGCGCCCGGGCCGGATTGTCGCATTCCTCTCCGCCGTTTGGACATCGGATTGGTCGGGGTAGAGGGATTCGAACCCCCGACATCCTGCTCCCAAAGCAGGCGCGCTACCAGACTGCGCTATACCCCGGCGGAACATCCCTCGCGGCCGAGGCCGGAAAGGTCGGCTATTGTGGGAAGCTCGCGGCCCGGTGTCAACGGCACATCGCGTCAACGCCGCCTGCGCTATCCTCGCCACTTGTGGCCGATACCGGCCAATCGTCTTCATTTACAGGGAGAAACAGCATGATCCGCAGCGGCAACCCCGCCTTGAAGGAATCCACCTTCCTCGACCTCGGCAGCGGCGCAGTGGTTTCGCGCGACGGCGAGGCGATGACCCTGAACGGCACCATCCACAAGACCGGCGCGCTGTTGCTGCTGACCGTGCTGACCGCGGCGTTCGCCTGGAGCCAGTCGATCTCGGTCGATGGCGCCGGCAACGAAGTGATCGCACCGGGCATCATCGGCTACGTGCTGGGCGGCGCCATCGGCGGCTTCATCCTGGCCATGATCACCACCTTCAAGAAGACCTGGGCGCCGATCACCGCGCCGCTGTACGCGCTGGTGGAAGGCTTCTTCCTGGGCTCGATCTCGGCGATGTACGAAGTGCGCTTCAACGGCATCGTGCTGCAGGCCGTGCTGCTGACCTTCGGCACCCTGTTCGCGCTGCTGTTCGCCTACCGCAGCGGGCTGATCAAGGCCACCGAGAACTTCAAGCTGGGCGTGGTCGCGGCCACTGGTGGCATCGCGCTGGTGTACCTGGCCTCCATCGTCCTCGGCTTCTTCAACATCACCGTCCCGGTCATCCACGAATCCAGCGGCCTGGGCATCGCCTTCAGCCTGTTCGTGGTGGTGGTGGCGGCGCTGAACCTGGTGCTGGACTTCGACTTCATCGAAACCGGCGTGGAACAGGGCGCACCCAAGTACATGGAGTGGTACGGCGCGTTCGGGCTCATGGTCACCCTGGTGTGGCTGTACGTCGAGTTCCTACGGTTGCTGTCGAAGTTGCAGTCGCGGAACTGAGCGGGACTCGGGACTCGGGACTCGGGACTCGGGACTCGAAGAGCTTCGCAGCCCCGGTTCTGGGCGGCAACAAAAAAGGGCGCCTCGCAGCGCCCTTTTTTTGTTTTCTGCGCGCCGGCTTACAGGCGGCTGGCGATGGCCTTGGCGAAGCCCATGGTGTTGCCGCTGCCGCCCAGGTCCGGGGTCAGCCCGTCCTTGGCTTCCAGCGTGGCGACGATGGCGCTGCGCAGGCGCTCGGCGTTCTGCGGCTGGCCGACGTGGTCCAGCAGCTGCGCCGCGCCCAGCAGCAGCGCGCACGGATTGGCCTTGCCCTGCCCGGCGATGTCCGGGGCCGAGCCGTGCACGGCCTCGAAGATCGCCGCGTCGACGCCGATGTTGGCGCCCGGGGCCAGACCCAGGCCGCCGACCAGGCCGGCGCACAGGTCCGACAGGATGTCGCCGAACAGGTTGGTGGTGACGATGATGTCGAACTGCTCCGGACGCATCACCAGCTGCATGCAGGCGTTGTCCACGATCATTTCCTGGAACTCGATCTCCGGGTAGTTCGCGGCCACATCGCGCGCCACCTTCAGGAACAGGCCCGAGGTGGACTTGATGATGTTGGCCTTGTGCACCGCGGTGACCTTCTTGCGGCCGGTCGCGCGCGCCAGGTCGAAGGCGTAGCGGACGATGCGCTCGGAGCCCTTGCGGGTCACCTTGGCCATCGACACCGCGGTCTCGCCGTCGGCCGACACTTCCTGGCCTTCGCTCAGGTAGGCGCCTTCGGTGTTCTCGCGCACGGTGATCAGGTCCACGCCGGCGCCGAAGCGCGACTTGGTGTTCGGGAACGACTTGGCCGGACGCACATTGGCGTACAGGTCGAACTGGCGGCGCATGGCCACGTTGATCGAGCTGAAGCCTTCGCCGACCGGCGTGGTCAGCGGGCTCTTCAGCGCGATCTTGTTCTTGCGGATCGAGTCCAGGGTGGCGGCGGGCAACAGATCGCCATGCTTCTCCAGCGCGACCAGGCCGGCGTCGGCGTATTCGTAGGTGAGGCCGGCGTTCAGCGCGTCGAGCACGAACAGCGTGGCGTCCATGATCTCGGGGCCGATGCCATCGCCACGAATGACCGTGATTGTCTGCGTCATAGGATTGGGGGTTCCGTACAGAGGGGGAACGCGCCGACCGGAAGCCCGGGCTGCAGGCGCAAGGAGGTTTCACCAGTAATTATGCCCGAAGCCGGTGAAGGCCCCCAAAACCAGGCAGGCGCAAAACGCAGCGCGCCGCCCGCAGGCGGCGCATCGCAGGTCGATCCGGCGCCACTCAGCCGTGCGCGTGCTCTGTCGGCGCGGCGGCGCCCTGCTCGAGCGTGTCGAGGAAATCCACCGCCCGACGCAGATGCGGAATCACGATCGAGCCGCCCACCACCAGACCCACCGAGAAGGTCTCGAAGAATTCGTCGCGCTGCACCCCGGCCTCCTTGCACTGCGCCACGTGGTAGCTGATGCAGTCGTCGCAGCGCAGCACCAGCGAGGCGACCAGGCCGAGCAGTTCCTTGGTCTTCACGTCCAGCGCGCCGGCCTGGTAGGTCTGGGTATCGAGCGCGAAGAAGCGCCGTACCACTTGGTTCGGCTCGGCCAGGATGCGCTGGTTCATGCGCTGGCGGAACTCGGTGAAGGCGCGCAGCCGGTCCTGATCGGCGTCGCCCTCGCCGCCCGTCTGCGCTGCGCTCATGCCTGCGCCTCGGGCGCCTGGCCGTCGAGCAGCGGCTGCAGCTTGCCGGCGCGATGCAGCGCCATCATGTCGTCGTAGCCGCCGACGTGGGTGTCGCCGACGAAGATCTGCGGCACGCTGGTGCGGCGCGCCAGGGCCACCATCTTCTCGCGCTCGGCCGGGTCCAGGTCGATGCGCACCTCGGTCCAGCTGCAGCCCTTGCTCTTCAGGAAGTTCTTGGCCGCCACGCAGTACGGGCAGATCGCGCTGGAATACAGGGTGATCGGCGGGCCGCCGGCATGGCCGTCATCGGTATGTTGGGTGTCCACAGGAAACTCCGGGCAGGAAAAGGGGTCCAAGCGCACTATGGTAGCGGCCAGCTGGATTTTCGAGTCCGCTGCCGCAACACTGCAGATCACCCTGGATTCACCCGCCGCCGCCGCGGCCCCCGCCCTGCCCTGGAGCCTCACTTGCGCCCGCTGCCGCTTGCCTTCGCGATCACCCTGGCTACCGCCGCCGCCATCGCGCCGGCGCAGGAGAACAAGCTGCCGGACATCGGCTCCTCGGCCGGCGAGCTGCTGACCCCGGCGCGCCAGGCCGAGTACGGCAAGATGATGCTGGCCGAGCTGCGCAACTACGGCTACGTGCTCGAAGACCCGCTGATCGACGACTGGCTGCAGACCATGGGCACCCGGCTCGGCGCCAACAGCGACCAGCCGCAGCAGAAGTACACGTTCTTCATGCTGCGCGACCGCCAGATCAACGCCTTCGCCACGCTGGGCGGCTATGTCGCGGTCAACGCCGGACTGGTGCTGACCGCCGAGCGCGAGGACGAAGTGGCCGCGGTGCTGTCGCACGAAATCGCGCACATCACCCAGCAGCACGTGCTGCGCGGGGTGGAGCGGGCGCAGCGCGACCAGGTGCCGATCCTGCTCGGCATGCTCGCCGCGGTGGTCGCCGCGCAGCAGGCCGGCGGCCGCTCCAGCGGCGACGCCACCCAGGCGGCGATCGCCAGCGGCCTGGGGCTGATGCAGCAGCGCCAGATCGACTACACCCGCTCCAACGAATCGGAGGCCGACCGCCTGGGCATCCGCACCCTGGCGCGCAGCGGTTACGACGTGGACGCGATGGCCGGCTTCTTCGAGCGCATGTCGCTGGCGATGCGCGGCAATCAGGGCGGCTACAGCACCCCCGACTACCTGATGACCCACCCGGTCACCAGCACCCGCATCAGCGAGGCGCGGCAGCGCGCCGAACAGATGAAGAAGAACACGGTGACGCTGACCACCAGCGTACCTGGCGGCAGCTTGCAGGAGCGGGTCGATCCCAACGACGTGTCGCTGAGCCAGCCGCTGGGCGCACCCGGCAATCCGTTGCTGCCCGGGCGCCTGCAACTGCCGTTCGAGACCTATGCGCGCGGCGCCAGCGGCCAGTTCGAGTGGGCCCGCGAGCGCCTGCGCGTGCTCAGTGCCAATACCCCGGCAGATGCGGTGCGCGAGTACGAGGGCCTGCGCCAGGGCAGCAAGCAGGGCCTCAGCGACGCCCAGCGCTACGGCCTGGCGCTGGCCCGGCTGCGCGGCGGCGGCAGCCCGCAGGACGGCATGCAGACCCTGGAAGAGCTGCTGAAGGCGCACCCAGACAGCTGGTGGCTGAGTCTGGCGGTGGCCGAGGCTGAATCGCGCAACGGCCGCAGCCAGCAGGCCAACCCGCGTTTCGACGCCCTGCTCAAGCGCCTGCCGAGCAACCGCGCGGTGGCGCTGACCTATGCCACGGCGCTGAACGAGCAAGGCGGCCGTGCCGCCGGGCAGCGCGCGCAGGCGGTGCTGCGCCCGCTGCTGAGCGCGGCCGCCGACGATCCGGTGTTCCAGCGCACCTTCGCCCGTGCCTGCGAGCTGGCCGGCGACAGCAACCGCGCCGGCGAAGCCTATGCCGAAGCCGCCTACCTGAACGGACGCCCCGAGCAGGCGCTGATCCAGCTGAACAATCTGAAGAAGCGCGACGACCTCGACTACGTGGCGCGCGCGCGCATCGATGCGCGTGTCGCCGCGATCACCCCGACAGTATTGGAACTGCGCCGCCAGGGCGTACAGGATCCGGATGTGAAACAGCGGTGAAACGCAATGTGGCGGTGGTCATCGAATAGTAATAAAACCGTAGTCTACTGGCGGCTTCTCCTCCCAGTCCCACGGTGCCGTCGTGCAGAAACGCATCCTGATCGTCGACGACGAACCCGCCATCCGCGACATGGTGGCGTTCGCCCTGCGCAAGGGCGACTTCGAACCGGTCCACGCCGGCGACGCGCGGGAAGCGCAGACCTCCATCGCCGATCGCGTCCCCGACCTGATCCTGCTGGACTGGATGCTGCCCGGCACCAGCGGCCTGGAACTGGCCCGGCGCTGGCGCAAGGACGCGATGACCCGCGAGGTGCCGATCATCATGCTCACCGCACGCGGCGAAGAGAACGACCGCGTCGGCGGCCTGGAGGCCGGGGTCGACGACTACGTGGTCAAGCCGTTCTCGGCACGCGAGCTGCTGGCGCGGATCCGCGCGGTGATGCGGCGTACCCGCGACGACGACGAAGACGGCAGCGTCTCGGTCGGCAGCCTGCGCATCGACGGCGCCGCGCACCGCGTGTTCGCCGGCGACGCGCCGGTGCCGATCGGCCCCACCGAATACCGCCTGCTGCATTTCTTCATGACCCATCCCGAGCGCGTCTACAGCCGCGCACAGCTGCTCGACCACGTGTGGGGCGGCAGCGTCTATGTCGAGGAGCGCACCATCGACGTGCACATCCGCCGGCTGCGCAAGACCCTGGAACCGTTCGCGGTGGAGAACATGGTGCAGACGGTGCGTGGCTCCGGCTACCGCTTCTCCTCGTCCATCTGAATGACGGCTGCGCCTGCCATAACCGGCGCACGACGGACACGATCCATTGCGACAGAGCGCGCTTCCGATGCCCCGCCACATGCGTTACGCCTGGTTCAAGACCCTCGGCACCCTCGCCGCGCTGCTGCTGCTGGCGGTGCTGGCCGGCTGGATCGGCGGTCACGTGTGGATGGGGCTGACCCTCACCTCGCTGGCGGTGATGGGTTGGCACTACTGGCGCCTGCGCAGCGTGCTGCGCCGGCTGACCGCGCGCCAGCGCTGGGAACCGCCGGCCAGCACCGGCGTGTGGAACGAGCTGGACCGGCTGCTGTACCGCAGCCAGGCGGAAATGCGCACGCGCAAGCGGCGCCTGCTGGACATGCTGCGCGCCTACCGCGGCGCTGCCGCCGCGCTGCCCGACGCGGTGGTGGTGGTGGACCGCAACAGCCAGCGCATCCAGTGGTTCAACGAAGCCGCCAGCACCCTGCTCGGCCTGCGCCACCCCGGCGACCTGAACGTGCCGGTGGTGGAACGCCTGCAGCCGATGCCGCTGGCGCACTGGCTGGCCGGTGGCCGCAACGCCGAACCGATGCTGGACATGCCGTCGCCGATCGACGACCGGCTGCGCCTGAACCTGCGCCTGATTCCCTACTCCGACGATTACTGGCTGCTGGTCGCGCGCGACGTCAGCAAGCTGCTGCAGCTGGAGCAAGTGCGCCGCGACTTCGTCGCCAACGTCTCGCACGAACTGCGCACCCCGCTGACCGTGGTGCACGGCTATCTGGACATGCTCGACCCGGAGGATTTCCCCGATTCCGGGCCGATGATCGCCGAAATGCGCAAGCAGTCGCAGCGCATGACCCAGCTGGTCGAAGACCTGCTGACCCTGTCGCGGCTGGAATCGCAGGAACACGCCAACGAAGAGACCATCGCGATGGCGCCGATGCTGGCCACGCTGCGCCGCGAGGCCGAGGCGCATAGCCAGGGCCGGCACCGCATCGAGGTGCACGACGAGGCCGATCTGGATCTGGTCGGCTCCAACAAGGAATTGCACAGCGCATTCTCCAACCTGGTCACCAACGCAGTGCGCTACACCGCTGCCGGCGGCTCGGTCAGCATCACCTTCGCCCGCGAAGGCGACGGCGCGGTGCTGTCGGTGCGCGACAGCGGCTACGGCATCCCGTCGCACCACCTGCCGCGCATCACCGAGCGCTTCTACCGCGTGTCCAGCAGCCGTTCGCGCGAAAGCGGCGGCACCGGGCTGGGGCTGTCGATCGTCAAGCATGTGCTGGGCCTGCACCAGGCGCGGCTGGACATCGAAAGCGAAGTCGGCAAGGGCAGTACGTTCTCCTGCCACTTCGGCGCCGGACGCGTGCATCCGCGGCGCGACCGTGCCACCCTGACCTCCGCCTAACGAGTACCGCCATGCCCCGCGCCGCCGCTTTGCCGCCCACGCCGCCACCGGACGTTCCCAGCGACCCGCTGCGCGACCCGTCGCTGTATCTCAATCGCGAACTGTCGCAGCTGGACTTCAATTTCCGCGTGCTGGCGCAGGCGCAGGATCCGAGCGTGCCGCTGCTGGAGCGGCTGCGCTTCCTGTGCATCTCCTGTACCAACCTCGACGAGTTCTTCGAGATCCGCGCCGCCACCGTGCGCCATGCGCTGGAGTTCGGCTTGCCGCCGGCGCCGGACGGGCTGAGCTCGAGCGCGATCCTCAACACCATCCACGACCGTGCCGCGCAGTTGGTCGACCATCAGTACCGCTGCTGGAACGAAGTACTGCGGCCGGCATTGAAGGACGCCGGCATCGGCGTGCTCGGCCGCAACAGCTGGAACGCGCGGCAGAAGCGCTGGCTGCGCGCCTACTTCCGCAACGAGATCATGCCGGTGCTGTCGCCGCTGGGCCTGGACCCGGCGCATCCGTTCCCGAAGATTCTCAACAAGTCGCTGAACATCGTGGTGGTGCTGAAGGGCGTGGATGCGTTCGGCCGCGTCGGCCACCTGGCGATCGTGCGCGCGCCGCGCTCACTGCCGCGCATCATCCAGCTGCCGGAAAGCCTGGCCGAGGGCGGACAGAGCTTCGTGTTCCTGTCCTCGGTGTTGTCCACCTTCGTCGACGAACTGTTCCCGGGCATGGAGGTGATGGGCTCCTACCAGTTCCGCGTGACCCGCAATTCCGAACTGGTGGTGGACGAGGAGGAAGTGGAGAACCTGGCGCTGGCGCTGCGCGACGAGCTGGTCAACCGCGGCTACCGGCCGGCAGTGCGGCTGGAGATCGCCGAGGACTGCCCGAAGTCGATCATGCGCACCCTGCTGCAGAACTTCGAATTGCCGGAGAACGCGGTCTACCGCATCAACGGCCCGGTCAATCTGAGCCGGGTCAATCAGGTCTACGATCTGGTGCAGCGCCCGGAGCTGAAGTACCCGCCGATGAATCCGCGCACGCTGCGCGACAGCGAAGGCATCTTCGAGATCGCCGCTGCTGGCGACATCCTGCTGCACCACCCGTTCGATGCGTTCACCGCGGTGCTGGACCTGATCAAGCAGGCCGCGGTGGACCCGCAGGTGCTGGCGATCAAGCAGACCCTGTACCGCACCGGCAAGGACTCGGGCATCGTCGATGCGCTGGTGCTGGCCGCGCGCAACGGCAAGGACGTGACCGTGGTGGTCGAGCTGCGCGCGCGCTTCGACGAGGAAGCCAATCTGGGCCTGGCCGATCGCCTGCAGGAAGCCGGCGTGCAGGTGGTGTACGGCGTGGTCGGCTACAAGACCCACGCCAAGATGCTGCTGATCGTGCGCCGCGAGGGCCGCAAGCTGCGCCGCTACGTGCACCTGGGTACCGGCAACTACCACAGCGGCACCGCGCGCGCCTACACCGACCTGAGCCTGATCACCGCCGACGCCGACATCTGCAACGACGTGCACCTGCTGTTCCAGCAGCTGTCCGGGCTTGCCCCGAAGATCCGCCTCAAGCGCCTGCTGCAATCGCCGTTCACCCTGCACCCGGGTCTGCTGCACCGGATCGAGCGCGAGACCAAGCTGGCCCTGGCCGGGCGCCCGGGCCGCATCATCGCCAAGATGAACGCGCTCAACGAGCCGCAGGTGATCCGCGCGCTGTACGCGGCCTCGCAGGCCGGGGTCAAGATCGACCTGATCGTGCGCGGCGCGTGCACGCTGCGCCCCGGCGTGCCGGGCGTGTCGGAGAACATCCGGGTACGCTCGATCGTCGGCCGCTTCCTCGAGCACAGCCGCGTCTACTGGTTCGGCAACGACGGCGCGCCGGAGCTGTTCTGCGCCAGCGCCGACTGGCTGGAGCGCAACCTGCTGCGGCGCGTGGAGACCTGCTTCCCGATCCTGGATCCGGACCTGCTCAAGCGGATCCATCGCGAGGTGCTGCAGAACTATCTGGCCGACAATGCCAACGCGTGGGAACTGGATGCCAGCGGCAGCTACCGCAAGCTGGCGCCGGGCCAGGACCAGCCGCTGCATTCGGCGCAGCTGACCCTGCTCGACGGACTCTGAGCCACGCCGCCCGCGCGCCGATGGGCGGCATCCGCCGTGCATCGGCTACCATTCCGCCCATGCCTTCCATCTCCCCGTACACGCCGTTGCGCGATGGCGACCTACTGGCCGCCATCGACCTGGGTTCCAACAGTTTCCACATGGTCGTGGCGCGCTATCAACTCGGACAGTTGCGGGTGGTGGACCGCCTGCGCGAGACCGTGCGCATGGCCGACGGCCTGGACAACAAGGGCGGGCTGTCGGCCGAAGCGCGGCAACGCGCGCTGGAATGCCTGGCGCGCTTCGGCCAGCGCATCCGCGACGTGCCGTCGCTGCACGTGCGCGCGCTGGCCACCAACACCGTGCGCCAGCTGCGCTCGCCGCAGGCGTTCCTGATCCCCGGCGAAACCGCGCTCGGCCATCCGATCGAAGTGGTCAGCGGCCGCGAGGAAGCGCGCCTGATCTACCTGGGCGTGGCGCATGCGCAACCGCCCAAGCCGGACCAGCGCCGGCTGGTGATCGACATCGGCGGCGGCTCCACCGAATTCATCATCGGCCGCGGGTTCCAGACCCTGGAACGCGAAAGCCTGCAGGCCGGCTGCATCGCCAGCACGCGGCGCTTCTTCCCCGGCGGCAAGCTGTCGAAGAAGAAATGGAAGGACGCGCTGACCGAGATCGGCGCCGAGTTCCAGCAGTTCGCCGGGCTGTACCGCACGCTGGGCTGGGACGAGGCACTGGGCTCGTCGGGCACGCACAAGGCGATCGGCGAGATCTGCGCGGCGATGAAGCTGACCAAGGGCGCGATCACCGCCGAGGCGCTGCCGCTGCTGCGCGAACGCCTGCTGCTGGCCAAGCGCATCGAGGACATCGACCTGCCCGGCCTGTCCGCCGACCGCCGGCCGATCATCGCCGGCGGCGTGCTAGTGCTGGAGGCCGCGTTCCAGGCACTGGGCCTGCAGCGCCTGATGGTGAGCAAGGCGGCCATGCGCGAAGGCATCCTGTACGACATGCTCGGCCGCGGCGGCGAGAACGATCCGCGCGAGACCGCGATCGCCGCGCTCACCCAGCGCTACGGCATCGACGAGGCGCAGGCCGCGCGCGTGGAAGCCACCGCGATGGCGCTGTTCGAACAGGTCGCCACCGATTGGGCGCTGGATGCCGACGACGGGCGCATGCTCGGCTGGGCCGCGCGCCTGCACGAGCTCGGCCAGGCCATCGCGCACAGCCAGTACCACGTGCACGGCGCCTACGTGCTCGAGCACTCCGATATCGCCGGTTTCTCGCGGCAGGAGCAGCAGGTGTTGGCGACGCTGGTGCGCACCCATCGCCGCAACGTGTCCAAGACCGCGTTCGACGCCCTGCCCGACCGCCTGCTGCTCAGCGCCAGGCGCAAGGCCGCGCTGCTGCGGCTGGCGGTGCTGCTGCACCGCGCGCACGAATCCGAGCCGATTCCGTCGCTGGACCTGAAGGCCAGCGGCGACGACCTGCACCTGATCCTGTCGCAGCCGTGGATCGAAGCGCGGCCGCTGCAGCGCGCCGACCTGATCGGCGAGGTCGAGGGCATGGCGGGATTGGGGATCAATTTCCGGCCGTTTGTGGCTTGACTGACGGGACTCGGGACTCGGGACTCGGGACTCGGGACTCGGGACTCGGGACTCGGGACTCGGGACTCGGGACTCGGGACTCGGGACTCGGGACTCGGGACTCGGGACTCGGGACGGCAGGATCATGTCCCGGGGAATCTCGATGTCAAGCGATTTGATGCAA
>NZ_CAPJ01000414.1 GCF_000331775.1 Xanthomonas translucens pv. translucens DSM 18974 | reverse complement strand
CAGCCGCGACGGGCTTTACTGATAGCGCCTGTCGCGACTGAAGTCGCTCCTACAACGTCACGATCAGCCTAGGCAACGTTTGGCCCCCAGCGCCCTTGCACTGACCGCGCATGGCCCTCGCCTCGCTCGCATCGCCTCGCCGATCCGGCAACTGGCAGCGCATGCCGCGTGTCCGCAGCAGCTCTCGCGACCGCACCGCGCTACGCTCGCGCCGCACGCCCGCACTCGCCACGGCTGCGCGCCCAGCACGCAGCCGCCGGAAACGAACAAGCCCGGCAGGACCGGGCTTGTTCGCATCACACCGCCAGGGAAGCAGCGCTTACAGCTGCGCTTCCTGCACGCTGACCTTGTAGCGCTTGCGCATCGCGTCGATGTAGGCCTTCGCCGCGGCGGCGCCTTCGATCTGGCCCAGTTGCTGCTTCAGCGTCGCCTGCTGCTCGGCCGGCACCTTGCTCAGGTCGCCCGGGTTGACCTTGTTGAGCACGAACAGCGCGTAGCGCTTGGCACCGCCCGGGACGCCGTTGGCCGACAGCTCGACCTTGCCCACCGACGGCTTGCCCGCGGCCGGCAGCGGCGCGCTGAAGATCGCGCGATTGGCTTCCGGACTCGGCATCGGCACGGTGCGCGGCAGCCCCGGCATCGGGTTGATCTGCAGCTTCTCCGGGCCAGCCAGCGCCTGCAAGGTCTCGCCCTTGCGCAACCGCTCCAGCAAGGCGTCGGCCTTCGCCGCGGCAGCCTTGGCGGTGCGATCGGCATGCACCGCCGCGGCGACCTGTTCGCGCACCTTGGCCAGCGGCTGGGTCTGCTCCGGCAGGTGCTGGGTGACCCGAATGAGTACGGTGTGGTTCGGCCCCAGGGTGATCGGGTCGCTGACCGTGCCGTCCTGCACCAGCGTGTCGGAGAACGCCGCACGCAGCACCGCCGGCTGCCCGGCGATGCCGCTGGCATTAGCGCGCGAGAACGGCCCCAGGCTCTGTACCGGCAGGCCGACTTGTTTGGCCGCCGGCGCCAGCGCGGTCGGGCTCTTCAGCACCAGGTCCACCAGCCTGCCGCTCAGATCGCTGTAGACCTTCTCATTGTCGGCCTGCTGCTGTTCGCCGGCGAGCTGGTCGCGCACCTGCTCGAAGCGCTTGCCCTTGCCGCCCTTGATCTCGCGCAGCTGGATCACGTGGTAGCCGAACTCGCTCTTCACCGGGCCGACGATGTCGCCGGCCTTCATCGCGAACAAGGCGTCCTCGAACGGCTTGACCATCACCCCCTTCTCGACCCAGCCCAGATCGCCACCGGCGTTCTTGGAACCCGGATCCTCCGAGTTGGCGCGCGCCAGCGCGGCGAAATCGGCGCCGGGCTGCTTGGCCTCGGCGGCAAGCTTGGCCGCCTTGGCCTCGGCGGCCTTCTGCGATGCCGGATCCTTGCCAGCGCTGATCAGGATGTGCGAAGCCAGGCGCTGGTCGGGCTCGACGAAGCGGGCCTTCTCGTCCTCGTAGCGCTTGCGCAGCGCCGCCTCGTCGGCCGGCTTGGCCGGCGGCAGCTTGCTCGCGTCCAGTTCGACGTATGCGATCGACACCCGCTCCGGCTGCTTGAAATCGGCCTGGTGCGCGTCGTACCACTGCTGCACCTGTGCGTCGCTGACCGGGGCGGTATCGGCCGGCTGTTCCGGCAACAGCGCCAGGTCCACGTCGCGGGTCTCGCCGAGCATCTTCAGCAGGCGCTCGGTTTCCTGCTTGGTCGCGAACGCCGACTCCATCAGCGCCGAGGGGATCAACGATTGCTGCAGACCATCGCGTACCAATTGGTCGAACATCGCCGGCGTGCGCGGCGGCGTGCCCGAGGCAAGCGCCAGGCGGTAGCGTTCAGGGTCGAACTTGCCGTCCTTCTGGAACGCCGGAATGGTGGCGATGTAGTCGCGGACCGCGGCATCGCCGACCACCACGTGCGCCTGCTCGGCAGCCAGCTTCACCACCTGCTCGTCGATCAACTGGTCGAGCACCTTGCGCTTGTTGTCGGCGCTCTCGAACTCGCGCGGATCGAAGTTCTCGCCCTGCTGTTCGCGCGCCTGCTGCCGCGCTTCCTCGAAGCGCAGACGGAACTGCTCGGTGCTCACCTCGTGGTGCCGCCACAGGAACGACACCGGCCACCACGACGGCGCCGACGACCACCACGACGGCGGCGCCTGCACCTTGGCGACGTTGTTGGCACCGACGCCACCGAGGTAGCTGCTGTCGATGACGAACAGGAACGGAATCATCAACAGGCCGATGATCGCGGTGGCGATCCAGCCCGAGGTCTTTTCGCGGAGTTTCTGCAGCATTGGTTGGGAACCGAGGCCTGTTGGCGAGCCGCGCAGTTTAACCCGCTTCAAGGCCTGCGGCGGAATGGCGTGCAACGGGGGGGGCATGAAATCGGCAGGCCGCACGGCGATCGCCGGCAAGGCATCCCGGAAAAAAAGAAACCCCCGATCGCTCGGGGGTTTCACGTACAAAACTGGCGGAGTGGACGGGACTCGAACCCGCGACCTCCGGCGTGACAGGCCAGCATTCTAACCGACTGAACTACCACTCCGCTTTTTGAACGGAGGCAGGCACAAGGCCCGCGATCTCTGGGAATCTGCGCAGCGCAATGCGCGGCGGATGCTTCGAGAAACGAAACCCCCGATTTCTCAGGGGCTTCGGTGCAACTGGCGGAGTGGACGGGACTCGAACCCGCGACCTCCGGCGTGACAGGCCAGCATTCTAACCGACTGAACTACCACTCCGCATTTGAAACTTGCCGCTCGGTGCTTGTCTGGTGGGTGCTGAGGGTTTCGAACCCCCGACCCTCTCCGTGTAAAGGAGACGCTCTACCGCTGAGCTAAGCACCCTAGCGAGTCAATTAGTTTACGGCATCCTTCAGCGCTTTGCCAGCCTTGAAGGTCGGATTCTTCGACGCGGCGATCTTGATCGAGTCGCCGGTCTTCGGGTTGCGGCCGGTACGCTCGGCACGATCGCGCACCTGGAAGGTGCCGAAGCCCACGAGGGTCACGCTGTCGCCCTTCTTGAGCGCCTTAATGACTTCGGACACGAAGGCGTCGACGGCGCGACCGGCTTCGGCCTTGGAGATATCCGCAGCGGCGGAGATAGCTTCGTTCAGTTCGGCTTTATTCATTGGTTGATGACTCCATGTGCGGCAGAAAACCGCGGAATTGAGGATCGGGTGTCGGCTTGGCCTGCCTCGTCTGCGACGAGGCCCCGATTGATTTTTCACTACCAAGCACGCCCGTTCGCGGTGCTCGCAAGTCGTGCATTTATACCAGCGCCCCCCCACCCACGCAAGCCGAAAAGCCAGTAACGGCGCGGGTTTGAGCCACTTGGGCGGGCGCGGTTCAGCGCCCTTCAGTGCTTGACGCGCGCGTTCGGGGATGCTTTCGGCTTGGGCTTGCGACGCACCGGCGCCGCGTCGCCAGCGGTCGTTGCGTTCGGCTTCAATGGCGTCTCCAGCGCCAGATCCAGCACTTCGTCGATCCACTTGACCGGCACGATCTTCAGATCGCGGGTGACGTTGTCCGGAATGTCGGCCAGATCCTTGCGATTCTCCTCCGGGATGATCACCGTGTGGATGCCGCCGCGTAGCGCCGCCAGCAACTTCTCCTTGAGCCCGCCGATCGCCGAGACGCGGCCGCGCAAGGTGATCTCGCCGGTCATCGCCACATCGGCATTGACCGGCACCTTGGTCAGCATCGACACCAGCGAGGTCACCATCGCGATGCCGGCGCTGGGGCCGTCCTTGGGCGTGGCGCCGTCAGGCACGTGCAGATGCACGTCGTGCTTCTGCAGGAAGTCGACCTCGATGCCGAGCCGCTCGGCGCGCGAACGCACCACCGACAGCGCCGCCGAGGCCGATTCCTTCATCACATCGCCGAGCTGGCCGGTCAGGATCACCGCGCCCTTGCCCGGGACCAGGGTCGATTCGATCTGCAGCAGATCGCCGCCGACTTCGGTCCAGGCCAGGCCGGTGACCAGGCCGACTTCGTTCTGCTCCTCGGCGCGGCCGAAATCGAAGCGGCGCACGCCCAGGTACTTGTCCAGATTCCTGGAACCGACGCTGACCCGCGCCTTGTCCTTGCGGACCGCCGCGCCCTTCTTGGCCGGCGCCTTCTTGGCCGCCGCCGGCTGCGGACCGGACAGCGCGATTTCCTTGACCACCTTGCGGCAGATCTTGGCGACTTCGCGCTCCAGGTTGCGCACACCGGACTCGCGCGTGTAGTAGCGCACGATGTCGCGAATCGCATCGGCGGCGATCTCCAGCTCGTCGCCCTTCAGGCCGTTGGCCTTCAGCTGCTTGGGCACCAGGTAGCGCATGGCGATGGCCAGCTTCTCGTCCTCGGTGTAGCCGGGGATGCGGATCACCTCCATGCGGTCGAGCAGCGGGCCGGGGATGTTCAGCGAATTGGAGGTCGCCACGAACATCACTTCGGACAGGTCCAGGTCCACTTCCAGGTAGTGGTCGTTGAACGCGTTGTTCTGCTCGGGGTCGAGCACTTCCAGCAGCGCCGAGGACGGATCGCCGCGGAAGTCCATCGACATCTTGTCGATCTCGTCGAGCACGAACAACGGATTCTTGCTGCTGACCTTGTTGAGGTTCTGCACGATGCGGCCCGGCATCGAGCCGACGTAGGTCCGCCGATGCCCGCGGATTTCCGCCTCGTCGCGCACACCGCCGAGCGACATGCGCACGAACTTGCGGTTGGTCGCCTTGGCGATGGACTGGCCGAGCGAAGTCTTGCCGACGCCGGGGGGGCCGACCAGGCACAGGATCGGACCCCGCATCTGCTTCACCCGCGACTGCACCGCCAGATATTCCAGGATGCGATCCTTGACCTTCTCCAGGCCGTAGTGATCGGCGTCCAGCGTTTCCTGCGCGACCTTCAGGTCCTTGCGCACCTTGCTGCGCTTCTTCCACGGCACGCCCAGCAGCCAGTCGAGATAGTTGCGCACCACCGCGGCCTCGGCCGACATCGGCGACATCTGCTTGAGCTTGTTGAGCTCGGCCTTGGCCTTGGTCTCCACCGGCTTGGGCATGCCCGCCTCGGCGATCTTGCGCGCCAGTTCTTCCAGCTCGCCGGGCGCGTCGTCCAGGTCGCCCAGTTCCTTCTGGATCGCCTTCATCTGCTCGTTGAGGTAGTACTCGCGCTGGCTCTTCTCCATCTGCGACTTGACCCGGCCGCGGATGCGCTTCTCCAGCTGCTGCACGTCGATCTCGCCATCGACCAGGCCAACCAGCATCTCCAGCCGCTCGCCCACTTCCAGGGTTTCAAGCAGGCGCTGCTTGTCGGCCAGGCGCACGCCGATGTGCGCGGCGATGGTGTCGGCAAGGCGCCCGGGCTCGTCGATGCCCGACAGCGTCTGCAGCAGCTCCGGCGGCAGCTTGCGGTTGGTCTTGACGTACTGCTCGAACAGCGACATCAGCGAACGCGCGATCGCCTCGACCTCGCGCTCCTCGCGCGACTCGACCGCATCGATCTCGCTGCCCTCGCCCTGCAGCGCGCCGTCGCGCTCGGCCACGTTCTCGACGCTGACCCGCGACAGCCCTTCGACCAGCACCTTGATGGTGCCGTCGGGCAGCTTCAGCAATTGCAGCACCTGCGCCAGGGTGCCGACGTTGTACAGGTCGGCCGCCACCGGATCGTCGGTCTCGGCGGATTTCTGCGCGACCAGCAGGATGCGCTTGTCGGCTTCCATCGCGTGCTCGAGCGCGCGCATCGACTTGTCGCGGCCGACGAACAGCGGGATGACCATGTGCGGGAAGACCACGACGTCGCGCAACGGCAGGACCGGCAGGTCGAGGACTTCGGATGTGGACTGGGCCATGAGGGTTCCGATGTGGGGTGCGGGAATGCGGAAAAGGCAGGCATAAAAATGCCGATGGCCCCGTTATGGGGCCATCGGCCGGACGATGCAAGAGCAGCGAAAAAGCCCCTTTTCTTTCAAACGCTTAGTCAGTCACAAAGACCGCGGCGGAACAGCACCTTGGTTCACCCGGCACTCACTCGGCCGAGGCCACCTTCGGCGCCGGCGGCGGGGTCTGATAGATCAGGTACGGCTCGGATTTGTGTTCGATCACCGACTCGTCCACCACCACCTTGCTGACGTTTTCCTGCGACGGCAGTTCGTACATCGTGTCCAGCAGCACCGACTCGACGATGGTGCGCAGGCCGCGCGCGCCGGTCTTGCGCTTGAGCGCCTTCTTGGCAATGGCCAGCAAGGCGTCGGGCCGGAATTCCAGCTCCACGCCTTCCATCTCGAACAGCTTCTTGAACTGCTTGGTGATCGCGTTCTTCGGCTCGGTCAGGATCCGGATCAGCGCCGGCTCGTCGAGTTCCTCAAGCGTGGCAACCACCGGCAGGCGGCCGACGAACTCGGGGATCAGGCCGAACTTGATCAGGTCTTCCGGCTCCACTTCCGCCAGGATCTTGCCGACTTCGCGCTTGCGCTCGGAACTCTTCACCTTGGCGCCGAAGCCGATGCCGCCGACGTCGTTGGAACGCTGCTGGATCACCTTGTCCAGGCCGGCGAACGCGCCGCCGCAAATGAACAGGATGTTTTTGGTGTCCACCTGCAGGAATTCCTGCTGCGGATGCTTGCGCCCGCCCTGCGGCGGCACCGACGCCACGGTGCCTTCGATCAGCTTCAGCAACGCCTGCTGCACGCCTTCGCCGGACACGTCGCGGGTGATCGACGGGTTCTCGCTCTTGCGCGAGATCTTGTCGATCTCGTCGATGTAGACAATGCCCTGCTGCGCCTTGTCCACGTCGTAGTCGCACTTCTGCAGCAGCTTCTGGATGATGTTTTCCACGTCCTCGCCGACATAGCCGGCTTCGGTCAGCGTGGTCGCATCGGCGATCGTGAACGGCACATTGAGCAGGCGCGCCAGCGTTTCGGCCAGCAGCGTCTTGCCCGAACCGGTCGGACCGACCAGCAGGATGTTGGACTTGGCCAGCTCGACTTCGTCGTTCTTCTGCCGGCTCTCGATGCGCTTGTAGTGGTTGTACACGGCCACGGCGAGCGTGCGCTTGGCGCGCAGCTGCCCGATCACGTACTGGTCCAGCACCTCGAGGATTTCCTTGGGCTTGGGCAGGCTGCTGCGTGCGGACTGCGCCTTCTCCTCGAGCTCCTCGCGGATGATGTCGTTGCACAGCTCGACGCACTCGTCGCAGATGAACACGCTCGGCCCGGCGATCAGCTTACGGACCTCGTGTTGACTCTTGCCGCAGAACGAGCAGTACAGAATCTTGTTGCTGTCGCCGGAACGGCCTTGCCGGTCTTCGCTCATTGCTTCGCTTACCCAGTTACCCCACCCGATGAACGGGGGTTCGATTTCGAGAATAACACAGGGCCGGGAGGACGCTAGCCCGGCCCCGACCCTGCGGAATACGCTGCGTTTTCCAGTACATGCAAGCCTTATGCCGGCTGGATCGACTCTTCCGGACGGCGCTCCAGCACCTGGTCGACCAGCCCGTAGGCCTGCGCGTCGACGGCGCTCTTGAAGTTGTCACGCTCGGTATCGCGGGCGATGGTTTCCAGCGACTGCCCGGTGTGCTTGGCCAGGATTTCGTTCAGCCGCGAACGCAGGGTCAGGATCTCGCGCGCGTGGATGTCGATATCGGTGGCCTGGCCCTGGAAGCCGCCCAGCGGCTGGTGGATCATCACCCGCGAATTCGGCAGCGCGTAACGCTTGCCGGCCGCGCCCGAGGCCAGCAGCAGCGCGCCCATCGAGGCGGCCTGGCCGATGCAGATGGTGCTCACGTCCGGCTTGATGTACTGCATGGTGTCGTAGATCGCCATGCCGGCGGTGACCACGCCGCCCGGCGAGTTGATGTAGATGTTGATGTCCTTTTCCGGGTTGTCCGCTTCCAGGAACAGCATCTGCGCCACGATCACGTTGGCCATGTGGTCGTCGATCGGACCGACCAGAAAGATCAGCCGCTCCTTCAGCAGGCGCGAATAGATGTCGTAGGCACGTTCGCCGCGACTGGTCTGCTCGACCACCATCGGAACCAGATTCAAGGCCTTGGTCACATTGTCCACGCGGGAACTCCTGCTCTGTGTCGTCCCTGCACGGGGATGTGCAGGGCTGTCGCATCTTGTCGCGCCCCGCAATTGCGGAAGCATGGGATTGCACCTCAACCCGCATGCAATATGCGGGCCGCCGGGAAGCGTCGCCTTACTGGCGGATCGCTTCCTGGAACGTCATTGCCTGCTCGGTGTGCTTGGCGCGCTCGGCGATCCAGTCGATCACCTGCTCTTCCATCACACGGCTCTGCAGTCCCCCCATCAATTGGGGATCGTTGCGGTACATCTCAATGACCTGTTCCGGCTCTTCGTAGGTCGAGGCGATCAGGCGCAGGGTTTCCGAGACCCGCTTGGGGTCCAGGCGCAGCTCGTTGCGGCGCGCGACCTCACCGACCAGCAGGCCGACCAGCACGCGCTTGCGCGCCGCGTCCACGAAACCCTGGTGCGCGTCGTCCGGCACCTGGCCCGGATCGCGGCCGGAGCGGCGCAGCTGCTCCACCTGCTGCGCCAGCATCGAACGCGCTTCGTTCTCGACCAGCCGCGGCGGCATTTCCACCGACGCGTATGCGGCGATCAGCTGCTCGCCGACCTCGCGACGCAGCCGGTTCATCAGCGCGCCCTTGAGCTCGCGCTCCAGGTTGATGCGGATGTCCTTGCGGAACTGCTCGGCATCGCCGCTCTTCACGCCGAAGCTCTTGATGAACTCCTTGTCCACCTCCGGCAGCACCGGCGCGGCGACGTCGACCGCCTTCACGTGCACCTGGACCTGCTTGCCGGCGAACTGCGGCACGCGCCAGTCGGCCGGGAAATCGACGGTCAGGGTCTTTTCCTCGTCCTTGGACAGGCCGACCAGGCCCTGCTCGATCGCCGGGAACATGACGCCGGAGCCGATCACGCTGCTGCCCTTCTCCACGCCCTCGGCGGGCAGGCGCTCGTCGCCGGCCTGCGACCAGGTTTCCAGGGTCACCAGATCGCCGTCCTGCGCCGGACGCCCGGCGGGCTGCCAGGTGCGGCGCTGCAGGCGCAGGTTCTCGATCATCTGCTCGATGTCGGCGTCGGTGACCTCGGCGGTGTGGCGGATCACTTCCAGCTTGGCCACGTCGATGTCGCCGAAGTCAGGCACCACTTCGAAGGTCGCCACGAACTGCAGTGCGTTGTCGCCGGCGCGGTCGATGCGCGGGTTGCCGGCCAGGCGCAGCTCGTGCTCGCGCACTGCAGAGTCGAAGGTCTCGCGCAGCAGGCCGTCCAGCGCCTCGGCGCGGATCTGCGGCCCGAAGCGCTGCTCGATCACCTTCGGCGGAATCTTGCCGGGACGGAAGCCCTTGATCCGCGCAGTGCGCGCGACTTCGCGCAGGCGGCCGCCGATATGGGTCTCCAGGCGCTCCTCCGGCAGGGTGAAGGTCAGACGCCGTTCCAGGGTACCGGTGGTTTCGATCGAAGCTTGCATGTGGACTCCTGCCACCGGGAGCACGGCTCTCGGCACGATGTAGAGAAATACGGGTTGACGCGGGCACGGGACGGCCGCCGCAGCCGGATAGTTTGGCCTATTCCCGCGGTGCCTGCCAGCGCACCCGGTCGGCCGGCGCCGGGGTGGGCCTGGCGCAAAGGGCCTGCGGGCGGGCTGCAAAGGGATGACAAGCCGCACACGCGGCGCCGGGATGGTGCGAAAGAGGGGACTCGAACCCCTACGCCTTGCGGCACTGGTACCTAAAACCAGGGCGTCTACCAATTCCGCCACTTTCGCGCTGCGGCGCCGGAAGCGCTCGCCTGCGCATTGTTGCAGGCCTGCCGGCAAAGAAAAAGGCATCCGGCGGAGCGGATGTCGCCCGGTCCGTTCGGCCACCCGGGATGCGCGGCTCGCCCCCCCTGCCGCGCGGGAGGCGCCACCGGCCGGTTTTTCGATTAATACGCTGACCATGCTGGTCGCGAAGATGCGCCTCGCGTGGCCGACGGATAGGGCGCCCGCCGTCCCGCGCACCGTCAAACGCCAGGCGCGAGGCGACGCCCCGCCCTTTCAGCGCTTGGGCGCCCGGCGCCCGGCGCCCGGC
>NZ_CAPJ01000415.1 GCF_000331775.1 Xanthomonas translucens pv. translucens DSM 18974 | reverse complement strand
CTGCAGCGCCACACACTCGCCCGGCCGCGCGACGCGGTGGCCGCGCGCGCGCAAGGCCTCTGCATCCTCGGCGCTGGCGTAGTGGTACAGCATCATGCGTTGCAGCAACTCGGCGGGATAGTCCCGTTCCAGGTCATCGACCCCAGTATGCGACGGGTTGCCGTGAAGGCCGCAGTCATGCGCGACCAGCTCGCCGTCGCCGGCATACCGGCTCAGCATTTCCGGGATCGGCCGGGTATCGCCGCTCCACACCAGCGCGCCCTGCAGGCGCAGCCCGTAGGCGGTCTCCGGCCAATGGTGGCGTACCGGGAATACCTCCAGCCGCACGCCTTCGTGCCAGAACGCATCGCCGACCGCGATCAGCTGGAACGCGTCCCAGAAATTGGCGCCGCCCTCGGCCAGCACGTTCGGGTAATCGCCGATGCGCCGGTGCAGCAGCGGCAGCACGGGCGCCGGAACGTACACCCGCACCTTGCCGCGCCGCGCCGAGAAATAGGCGTCCACGAACAGCCGTTCGAAGCCGGCCACATGGTCCAGGTGCACATGGGTCACGAACAGCGCCTGCGGCATTGCCTGGTAATGCGCCTGGTACGCGCTCAGGCCCTCGCCGCCGCAATCGATGCTCAGCCACGGCGCGCCATCGCGCTCGATCGTGGCCATCGGCGACCCCAGCTCCACCGCCGACGCATTGCCCACGCCCTGGAAGCGCAGCGCCCAGGCCATCAGTAGCCCCGGTTCCAGGCCAGGTCGTAGGCGCGGCGCAGGCGCGCATAGTCCTTGTTGACCTCGTCCACGCTGCGCTCGCCGCGCAGCTTCAGCAGCGAGCGGTGCAGGCGTTTGAGGTTGCGCTCGCGCCAGCGCGTGGCCGGGATGCGCAGCACGCCGCGGTCGAAATCGATCATCCAGCCGCGGCCGTTGCCGTCGAACAGGATGTTGTGCGCGTTGAGATCGGCGTGATCCAGCCCGGCGCGATGGAAGCGCGCGACCAGCCGCCCGGTCTCCTCCCACGGCGCGCCGCGGCCGGCAACATGCGCGCGATCGGCCAGCGAGCGCACCCCTTCCAGCCGCTCCATCAGGATCGCGGCGCGGTAGCGCAGCCCCTGGCGCAGGTAGCAGGCGGCCAGCGGCCGCGGCACCGGCAGCTTGCGCGCGATCAACGCGCGCATCAGCCGGAACTCGGCGAAGCTGCGGGTGCGGTCGGCGCCAGACCACAGGTAGCGATCGCGGCTGAGCTTGGCGACCAGGCCGCCGCGCCGGTACTGGCGCAGCACGCTGGCGCCGAACGGGGCATCGACGAACCAGGCGCCGCCGCGGCCGCCCTCGTCCACCGGGCACGCGCGCTCGGCCCAGTACGCGGCGGAGAACAGCGCCGGCTCGGCTTGCCGCAGCCGTTGGCGGTCGAACAGAATGGCGCCATAGCCGCGGCCCTCGCGGTACGGCGTCAGCGCTTCGGTGGCGTCGAATGCAACCATTCAGCGAGTCTAACAACACCATGGCAGCAACGCTCCCTTCGCTGTGCCTGTTGCGCCTGTCGGCGCTGGGGGACGTGACCCATGTGCTGCCGCTGGTGCGCACCCTGCAGCGCGCCTGGCCGGCCGCGCCGCCGCTGCACTGGATCATCGACCAGCCCGGGTACAGGCTGCTCGACGGCCTGCCCGGGGTGATCTTCCACGCCTACGACAAGCGCAGCGGCGTGGCCGGCATGCGCGCGCTGCGCCGCGAACTGCCGGCGCAGGGCTTCGATGCGCTGCTGCAGATGCAGGTGGCGCTGCGCGCCAACGTGCTGTCCGCGTTCGTGCGCGCGCGCCGCCGCATTGGCTACGACCGCAGCCGCTCCAAGGATCTGCACGGCCTGTTCGTCAACGAACGCATCCCCGACCGCCCCGGCATCCACGTGCTCGACGCGATCGGCAGCTTCTGCGAACCGCTGGGCCTGCGCCAGAGCGAGGTGCGCTGGGACCTGCCGATTCCCGACGACGCGCACGCCTGGGCGCAGGCGCAATGGCCCGACGACGGCCGCCCGGCACTGCTGATCTCGCCCTGCTCCAGCCACGTACGCCGCAACTGGTACCCCGACCGCTACGCCGCGGTCGCCGACCACGCCGCCGGGCAAGGCTGGCGGGTGGTGCTGTGCGGCGGGCGCAGCGCGCTGGAGCGCAGCACCGCCGACGCCATCGTCGCGGCGATGCGCGCGCCGGCGCTGGACCTGGTCGGCCGCGACACGCTCAAGCAACTGCCGGCACTGCTGCAGCGCGCCGCATTGGTGATGACCCCCGACTCGGGCCCGATGCACATCGCCAATGCCGTGGGCAGCAGGGTGCTGGGCCTGCACGCGGCCAGCAATCCGCGCCGCAGCGGCCCGTATTCGGACATCCGCTATTGCGTGGACAAGTACGACGCGGCGGCGCGCACGTTCCTCGGCAAGCCGGCAGCAGAACTGAAATGGGGCAGCAAGATCGAATGCGACGCGGTGATGGCGCTGATCGGCGTGGACGACGCGATCGCTGCGTTCGAGCGCTACCGCACCGACCAGGGCATGTAAGCCGGCTTGTGCGCGGGCCGAGCGTGGCCTTACCGTGGGCCTGCGTGCGTGCTCGCCACACCTTCGGTCTGCGGACGCCGCCGTAAGCGTTTAACGTCAAGCAACGCGCCAACCGCGCCGGATTCGTCCGGGGCCGTTTCGCGTCAGCGCCCAGGCGCCCACGGGTAGCGCCTTTGCTTCGACCGGCTTACGGAGTTCGCACCATGTCCAGTTCCCCTCGGTTTTTCCCGCGCAAGCTGCATTCCCGCCATGCCGGCTGGGTGATGCCGCTGTTGTTGTCGATCCTGATGACCTGCGTGGTTTCGATGATCAGTACGCTGCGCACGGTCGGCCTGGCGCAGGGCGTGTACTCGCTCTGACTGGGTGCCTGGGCGTTGTCGTTGCTGATCGCCTTTCCCACACTACTGCTGGCATTGCCGCTGGTGCGCCAGCTGACCGGCATCCTGGTCGCCCGCGCCTGATCCGACCTGCCCTGGCCCGCATGGGCCACTGCGGGAGGCGCTCAAGCCTCCCGGACTTTTCGCTCAGGACGCCGCGCCGCGGTAGTCCTGGTAGGACTTCTCTTCGACGTAGCTGGAACCCAGCGCCAGGTTGATCTCCTTCTTGATCCGCGCGCGTTCGTCGTTTTCGTAGTAAACGCTGCGCGCGAGCTTGATGAATTCCTCGTCGAAAGCCTGCGCCTTCTCCTTGATCCGGATTTCGTCCTCGATCCCCCATAGGCGCTCGTTGACCGCCTTCAGTTCCAAGCGCAGGCGGGCGACGTCGCCGCTGGCGGCCGGATGCGCCATCCAGGTCCTTTCCAGCGCCGACAGCTCCGCGCGCACGTTGGCCAGCTTGGCCGCATCGCCGATGCGCTCGGACTTGATCTGCAGGATGGCGATCTTGTCGAGCAGTTCGCCGAAGGACACGGGGACGAGGATTTCGGACATGGGCACACCCAGGCGAGAGTTGAAGGAAAGTGTAGCGAGCCGGCCTTAAAGCCATGTCGGCGCGGCGTGGCCGCGACCGTCAAAAACAAAAAGGCCCCTGACGGGGCCTTCTGCGAAAACTGGCGGGAAGGGGGGGATTCGAACCCCCGAGGCGCTATAAACGCCTGCCTGATTTCGAGTCAGGTACATTCAACCGCTCTGCCACCTTCCCGGGTTGTCCCCGGCGGACCGGGGGAGTGCATCATACGGTTCCCGCCGCGCGCGGACAAGCGCCGCGTCGCCCGGCAGCGGCCGTACCGCCATGAACCCCGCCTGCTCCGCGGCACGGCCGACGATTGCCTGATGTCCGCTGGGCCGCGATGATGCCGTTTGAATGACAGGACGCCAGGCCGGCCGCGGGCACGCAATGATCGAATTCGGACACCTCACCCACGTCGGCCTGCGCCGCGACCTCAATGAGGACACCTATTACGGCGACAACGAGCTCGGCCTGTGGCTGGTCGCCGACGGCATGGGAGGCCATGCCTGCGGCGAGGTCGCCAGCGCGCTGGCGCGCGAGGCCATCGTCCGCGAGGTGCGCGGCGGCACGGCGCTGACGCAGGCGATCCGCATCGCCGACGAAGAGATCATCCGCGCCTCGCGGCGGCGCAACGACAGCTTGCCGATGGGCACCACCGTGGTCGCCGCGCGCGTGCAGGGCAACCGCTTCGAAGTGGCCTGGGTCGGCGACAGCCGCGCCTACCTGTGGCGCGACGGCAAGCTGGCCCAGCTCAGCCAGGATCACAGCTACGTGCAGGAGTTGATCGCACAGGGCGCGCTGACCGCCGAGCAGGCGCGCGCGCACCCGCACCGCAACGTGGTCACCCAGGCGCTGGGCGTCACCGACCCGCTGCATCTCAACGTAGCCACGATGACCGGCGAACTGCGCCCGGGCATGCAGTTGCTGCTGTGCAGCGACGGGCTGACCGAGGAAGTGGACGACCCCGGCATCGCCGCCACGCTCGGCCACGACGACTGCAGCGCACAGGAATGCGTGGACACGCTGGTGGCCGCGGCGCTGGACGGCGGCGGCTCGGACAACATCACCGCGATCCTGGTGCGCTGCCACTGAGCCGATGCGCCGCCGCCTGCGCCTGCCGACGCCTGCCGGGCCGCGGCCGGCAGGCAGGCAGGCAGGCACAGTTCGCGGCGCCACGCTGGCGGCGCCGGGAGTGAGCGCGGTCACGCCCGAAGCGGCGCCAGCGAACGATCGTCTGCTGGACCAGGCGCCACTCAACCCGCCACGGCGTCGGCCAGCACCACCGGCTCGGCGGCGTCCCACACTGCACGCCCGGCCTTCTTGCGCAGCTTTTCCAGACGCGCCTGGTGCGCATCCAGCTCCGATGCCGTGGGCAGCACCCGCGGCCGCGGCAGCAGCGTCGCCATGTCGAACGCGACACGCTGTCCGTGGGCATGGCTGCCGCGCTCGTCGGCCAGGGCGAAACCGATTTCCTCCTGGCCCGAGGTCAGCGCGATATACACCTCGCTGAGGATCTGCGCATCGAGCAGCGCGCCGTGCAACTGCCGGTGCGCGTTGTCCACGCCCAGCCGCTTGCACAGCGCGTCCAGCGAATTGCGCTGGCCCGGGAAGCGCTCGCGCGCCATCAGCAGGGTGTCGATGACCGTGGCGCGGTCGAGGATGCGCCCGTAGGACGCGCCCAGCAGCGACAGTTCGTTGTCGAGAAAGCCCAGGTCGAACGAGGCGTTGTGAATGATCAGCTCGGCGCCGTCGATGAACGCCAGGAACTCGTCCACCACCTCACGGAACTCCGGCTTGTCGGCGAGGAACTCCAGGGTCAGGCCAGTGACCTCCTGCGCACCGGGTTCGAAGTCGCAGTCCGGGCGCAGGTAGCGGTGGAAGTTGCGCCCGCTGGGGCGGCGCTTTAGCAGTTCCACCGCACCGATTTCGACGACGCGGTTGCCCTTCTTCCATTCCAGGCCGGTGGTTTCGGTATCGAGGATGATCTGACGCATGTGGCTCGCTGCAGGATGAGGCGTGGAAGAAATCAGGACGCGACCGCGGTGCCGCCGGCGCGTACCCGCAGCGCCTGGTTGCGCGCCAGCACGTCGACCCGCTCGTTGTCCGGATCGCCGCTATGGCCCTTGACCCAGCGCCAGTCGATGGTGTGCCGCTGCGCGGCGGCATGCAGCCGCTCCCACAGGTCGCGGTTCTTGACCGGGTCGCCGCCGGCGGTCTTCCACTGCCGCCGCACCCAGCCCGGCATCCATTCGGTGATGCCCTGGCGCACGTACTGCGAATCGGTGTGCAGCACGATTTGGCACGGCTCGCTGAGCGTCTCCAGCGCCATGATCGCCGCCATCAGCTCCATGCGGTTGTTGGTGGTGTGGGCCTCGGCGCCGGCCACTTCGCGCTCCAGGCCCTTGTAGCGCAGCAGCGCGGCCCAGCCACCGGGGCCGGGATTGCCGAGGCAGGCGCCGTCGGTATGGATATCAACAGTCTTCATATACGTCCAGAAATCAGATGGAAGCGGTCGAACCGCGCCAGCGTACCGGCGCGCGCAGCGGAATGGGGCCGATGCCGGCGGCGGTGCGTTTCTCCGCCTGCAGCAGGCACACCGCGCGCAGCGGCGCGCCGGAGGTCGCCGGGCCGACCCCGCCGCGGGTCGGCCAGACCGGCCCCAGGTAGCGCAACGGCTCGGTGCACGGCAGCCCGACCTGCTGCAGCAACCCGCGCCAGCTGCCGGGCGGCCGCGCCAGCAATCCCTGCCGACGCCAGCGCAGCCGGTACGGGCTCACCGCATTGAGCGCGAACAGCCAGATCCGGCCGCCCGGTAGCAGCACCCGCTCGCATTCCTCCAGCAGCGCCGCGGCGTCGGCACCGAGCACGTGCTGCAGCACGATCGCATTGACGCTTTCCGAGGGCAGCGGCAGCGGCAACGTGCATACCAGGTCGCCGGCATAGCCGCGCGCGGTGCGGTGCAGGCGCACGCCGCGCCCCGGCAGCTCGCGCGCCAGCGGCGCGAACGGCACCGGCGCCAGCCACAACCAGGGCTGCGCAGGGCGTCCGAGCAAGGCATCCAGGATCAATGGCTGCTCGGCCTGGAGCAGTTGCTGCGCCACCGCCGTATCAAACCAGGATGAGACGGCGGCTTGACGGGGGAGCGAGGCGGCAGGCATGGTTCCAATTCTATGCGACTGATCGCCCTGCCCGCATTCCAGGATAACTACATCTGGGCGATCGCCGCCGCGGATGGTCGCGCCGTACTGGTCGATCCTGGCCAGGCCGAGCCAGTGTTCGAAGCCGCGGCGCAGGGACTGCACCCGGCCGCGGTGCTGCTGACCCATCATCACGACGACCACATCGGCGGCGTGGCCGCCCTGCGCGAGCGCTGGCCGGATCTGCCGGTGTATGCCCCGGCGGACGAGCCGCGGATCCCGTTCGCCAGCCAGCGCGTCGGCGACGACGATGGCGTCCAGGTGCTGCAATGGGAGTTCCGGACCCTTGCCGTGCCCGGGCATACCCGCTCGCATGTGGCCTATGTCGGCCACGGCCATCTGTTCAGCGGCGATACCCTGTTCAGCCTGGGCTGTGGACGCATGTTCGAAGGTACGCCGTCCCAGATGTTGGGTTCGCTGCAACGGCTGGCCGCCCTTCCGGGCGCCACGCTGCTGTGTTGCGGGCACGAATACACCCTGGCCAATGCGGCATTCGCCGTCACGGTCGATCCCACCAACGCAGCCTTGCGGCAGCGCCATCAGGAAGTCCAGGCCATGCGTCATGCTGCCCGTCCCACTGTTCCCGTCAGCCTCGCCAGCGAAGTGGCGACCAATCCGTTCCTGCGCACCGCCTCTGCGGCGATCCAGCAGGCGGTCGGCGCCCGGCTCGGCCGCAGCGCATGCGACGAAGTGGAAGTATTCGCCGAATTGAGGCGCTGGAAAGACGATTTTCGCGCATGAGGTCGCTGTTCCTGACGGCGGCGCTGACGCTGGCGATCGCGTCGGTGTCCCCTTGCGCAGGCGCGGCGGCGCCGATCGGCGCGGCGCTGGAGCAGACCGTGGCCGGCCTGAACGTGCTGCCGACGGATGCCGCGGCGCTGCCGCCGGCCACCACCCGTAACGGCCACGCCATCCTCGCCAGCTTCCGCGACGGCCTGGCCGATGCGCAATGCGACGGCGGCACCATCGAGGCGCGCTGGAAGCAGCAGTTCGCGCGCGCGCCGGCGCGGCTGGCCAACGAGGACGAGGACGTGTTGCCGCTGTTCGGCTACGTGGTGGACGAACTGCGTGCCGCCGACCTGCCCACCGAATTCGCGCTGATCCCGTTCGTGGAGAGCGGCTACCGCCCCGCCGCGCGCAACACCGGTGGTCCGGCCGGGCTGTGGCAGTTCATCGCCGATACCGCCCGCAACCACGACGTTCCGGTCGAAGGCAGCTACGACGGGCGCCTGTCCGCGGTGGATTCCACCCGCGCCGCGGTGCGCTACCTGAAGACCTTGCACGGCATGTTCGGCGGCGACTGGCGCCTGGCGATCATGGCCTACAACGCCGGCGAATACCGCGTGCTGCAGTCGATGCGCCGGGTCGGCATGAACGCGCAGAACGCGCAGCCGGAGAAGTTGCCGGGGCTGTCGCCGATCACCTATGCCTACGTCGAGAAGCTGCACGCGCTGGCCTGTGTCCTGGAGCAGGCGCAAACCCACGACGAATGGATGGCCTCGCTGGACCGCGAAGTGCCGATCCTGCAGGCGCGCACCCTGCCCGCCGGCGTGGCGCTGGACGAATGGGCGCGGCAGCAGGCGCTGCAGGGCAACCAGGTCGCACGGCTGAATCCGGCGCTGGGCAGCGCAGGTAACAAAAAGCGCGCACTGCCGGTGCTGG
>NZ_CAPJ01000416.1 GCF_000331775.1 Xanthomonas translucens pv. translucens DSM 18974 | reverse complement strand
GTTTGCGGCAGCGCTGGCCTCGGCCACGGGCGCCGCAGCCGTGCGGCCTTCCGTCGTCGTCCCCGACCCGGATGCGGCCGGCAACGGCGCCGCGCCCGCCGGACGGAACGCCAGCATGCGCAGCACCGCCATCTCGAACCCGGCGCGCGGACTCGGCGCCAGGTACAGATCGCGGCGACCGTTCAAGGCCATCTGGTACCACAGCTGCACGATTTCCGGACGCAGGCGCTCGGCGAACGGCGCCGGGTCCAGCCCATCCAGGCCGGCCACCGCCGCCCCCGGCACCAGCTGCCGCACCTGGATCCGGTGCAGCGCCTCGGCCAGCGCCTCCAGCACCCCGCCCCAGTCCGGCGAGAACTCGGCCAGCCCGGCGACCACCTGCAGCAGGCGCTGCCCGTCGCCATCGGCCAGGGCCTCGAGCATCGCCCCGACCTGGGTGCGGTCGACCGTGCCCAGCATCGCCCGCACCACGTCGTCGCGCAGCGCGCCGCCGGCGTAGGCGATGGCCTGGTCGAGCAGCGACAGGCCGTCGCGAAGGCTGCCGTCGGCGGCCTTGGCCAGTTGCACGATCGCCGAGGCATCGACCTCGATCTGCTCGGCGGCCAGGATCCTGGTCATCTGCCCCTGGATCTGCTCCTCGTCCAGGCGCTTGAGGTTGAACTGCAGGCAGCGCGACAGCACCGTCACCGGCAGCTTCTGCGGGTCGGTGGTCGCCAGCAGGAACTTGACGTGCTCCGGCGGCTCTTCCAGCGTCTTCAGCAGCGCGTTGAACGCCGCCTTGGACAGCATGTGCACCTCGTCGATCAGGTAGACCTTGTACTTGCCGCGCGAGGGCATGTATTGCGCATTCTCGATCACCTCGCGCACGTCGTCCACGCCGGTATTGGACGCGGCGTCGATCTCCAGCAGGTCGATATAGCGGCCGGCGTCGATGTCCAGGCACGCCGGACACTGCCCGCACGGATCGGCGCTGGTGCCCTGCTCGCAGTTCAGCGACTTAGCGAAGATGCGCGCGATGGTGGTCTTGCCGACGCCGCGGGTACCGGTGAACAGGAACGCGTGGTGCACGCGCCCGCTGTCCAGCGCATTGGTGAGCGCGCGGACCACGTGCTCCTGCCCCACCAGCTCGGCAAAACGCTTGGGGCGCCACTTGCGGGCGAGAACGAGATAGGACATCAGGCAACCGTCTTCATCTGAACCGCCATTGTGCCATGTCGCGCCGCGCCGCTCGTTCAGCGGCGGCGGCGAACGGCCCGTTGCCACGGGCTCGGACACCGCCGGGTCAGTCCTCTTCCGCAACCGGAACCGGCACTGCCAGCAGGTCCCCGCCTTGCGCAAACCGTTCTCCTTGTTAACGGCGCCCGCGACGGCTAGAATCCCGCCCCTGCCGTCGGCTACCTCGCGCCGGCAGGCCCGGAGAGGTGTCCGAGTGGTTGAAGGAGCACGCCTGGAAAGTGTGTAAGCGTCTAAACCGCGCTTCGGGGGTTCGAATCCCCCTCTCTCCGCCAGATTACGCAAGCCCCTGTTTTTACAGGGGTCTTTGCAATCTGACAAGATCTTAAACGGGGCACAAATCGGGACACATCCCGATGAGAATTCCCCATCATCTGATTCGCTCCGCCTCTGGCCGATGGTCTTTCCGACAGAGAGTGCCCCTTGACCTCCAAGCCAGGCTTGGGAGACGGGTCATCAAGCGAACGCTTCGAACCACCGAACTGCGACAAGCGCAGATCCAAGCCATCAGGCTTGCGTCGAGCTATGCTCAGGTCTTCAACGCAGTTCGGGGACTGCCAATGGACCGGATGACCAACAAGGATGTGAATGCGCTCGTTGAGCGCTTGAACCGTGACGAGAGCCGGAAGGATCTGACGCTCAATCGCACTCAGGCACCAGATGGGACGGTGACCGAGCAATGGCAGATTGATAATGAAGAAGATGTGCGGCTCTACCGCAGGGCTCAGGGCTGGACAGCCTCTTCTGAGGTTGCCTCGATTGGCATGCTGCCACCTGAGCTGATTGAGCAAAGAAAGCCTGCTGTCGCTTCTGTCGATGAAATTATTACGATGGAAAAGGCTCGGGACGGATGGTTGGCGACTTTGAAGGCCACGACGCTCCCAAAGACTTACACCATTAAAAAAACGGCGATTGACTTCCTCGTTAAATTTTTGGGACCCAAGACCAAGATTGCCACCATCAAGCGTCCAGATCTGGCACGGTGGTATCAGCACATGCGAGAAGGTGGATCATCGACGCCAACCCTTGTGAACAAGCAATCTTATATTGGTGGCAAGGGTGGGTTCTTTGATTGGGCCATGAACTCAGGCTTTTATCCCAAAGGCGACAACATTGCCTCAGGCCATGTCGCTTTTCCCGCCCGTGAAAAACGTGCTCGGCGAAAGCATGGCTTCAAAGCCTATGACAAGCACCAGATCCAGGCATTGTTTGATCCTAGCAACTTTGAAAAATTGTCACCCAGTGCCCGTTGGGCATCATTGATTGGTCTTTACACCGGAGCCAGAGTTTCGGAAGTTGGACAACTTCTTTTAAACGATGTCTTCAAAGATGGCGATATCGTTTGCATCAAAATTAATGATGAAGGCGAATTTCAGAAGGTCAAAACGGATGTGAGTCTCAGAACTGTGCCGATCCATCCCGATTTGTTGGCGTTGGGCTTTTGGGAGTGGACGGAAGAACTTCGGGCAAAAGGCCACGACCGGCTTTTCCCACAAGCCAAAGCCAATGCGACAAACGGGGCCGGCAATTGGATCAGTAAGGCGTTCAGCAGACATGTTGCAGAAGTCGGCAAGAACTGGCCCAAGGCAAAGCGCGGCTTCCATTCTCTGCGAAAGACCTTGATCCAAGAGATGCAGGGTGCTGGCATGCCCTCTGAACTGAGGGCTCAAATCGTTGGACATGAACTCGATGATGAGCATCACGCGACTTACAGCAGAGAGTTCACCAATGCGGAGAAGCTCCAAGGCATGGGCCACCACTCCCCTGGACTGAATTCACTAGATTTCAAGCTTCACTTGGCTACTTTGAGGCAGCATCTGGGAGCTCCGAACACCCCTAGCTAGTCCTGATCCGCGTGTCTTACACGTATTGACAACCCGCCTAAATGCTGCCTATAATTACCTCAATACGGCCCCTCTCGCCATACGCACGAACATCTGCGTATGGTGCTGAGGGGTTCTTCGTTTCATTGATCCCATATTTTGGACCAGTTAGTTGGAGCTCCCATTTGGGATACGCCTAACCCATGCTTAGCGAGATCTGGAAAGCTTTCCAGATGCGCTTTGAGGCGATCTGCCCAAGTAGAGTTTGCATTGATGACCATCATGAGATGGCGAATCATCTTCAACAGCATAAAGCAACGCGCTCTGGCAAATCTGTCTGTGTGGAAATGAGCCACCCATGAAATTTCAGCCACATCAGGCAACCTGGGCTGCTCATCAACATTACGGTTCCACAACCTGCTGTGATGGGCGCAAACGTTTCTTAAATAATTCAAGCTCCGCAGCCAAGTTGCGAAAATACGTCCGTTAGCAATCCCGTATTTTTTTGCAATCACGTCCTGCTCTGCTTCGCGCATGCCGCCATAAAGCACCGACAGGGCACCGAAGTCCCATACCTCACACACTACCCAGATGGCAAGTGGTAGCCCATATTTCTCTTTATTGTGTTTAACGAAATCCTCTTTCGATCTATCGACAAGCTGATTATTTTTACTCAGCCATATCTCATGAGCTGTCCCGCCTTTTTGAGGATTGTAATGTGTTGCAAACTTCTGATGTAAAAGGCCAGGGTTCGTATAAGCAAACGTATCTAGCTTTCCCAATGTATGAGAAATGTCGACTCGGAGAGCCACCTCTATTCGTTCAAGCGCATCGCCCACAAGGTGCCGCAATCGCTTATCGAATACATAAAGTTCAACGACTTCACTGAACAATGTGCCACGCAAAAAATCATCAGTTGCAACACTTTTTACTTTTAGCTTCTCAGGCCTTTCATAGCTTTCGGTCAAGTCAATGTATTTGGCGCGCAATCGAAACGGATACCAGTAGCCGCTCAACCGATAATAGCCAATCCTTTCCAAATACAAGAGTGCTTTCGGCTCATCAGTCACCCCCATGCCCCGGGATTTTAACTGATCCAACTGCTCTTGATAACTCTTCCATGATTTTTGATAAGACACGAAAGCTCCCCGGTAATTTATTTTGCGTTGTCAGCCAACTTAAAATTACTGCCCTTATGCATCTCAATCAGATTGTCTGGCTCAGAAGCAAACCAGATGTAAGAACCCCAAGCAATGTTGGAAACACCTTTTTTGAACACTCCCTTCCCTCTATCCTGGTATGCAGTCAGAAAGGCGAGGTTTTTTTCACTAAAACCAGCTTCAAGCGCAATCGTGGTTAGAGCCACCTTGCGCTCTCTTGTGATCGGACCATCCGATGCAACGACCTCTACAAAAACGACTAACACATCTTGGTGATCATTGGAGTTTGACTCTAAGTCAACCAAAATAATATCAGGAAGTGTTTTTGCAGGGTTGATGTTCAAGCCTAATGCTTTCATCAAAACATCGTCACTCACCACCACCTTATTGCCCGACTCGCTAACCCAGAGAACTGCAGGATCTCTGAGGAAGTTGGGTGCAAACACTTCCACTACTGCCTTTGTAATGACACTGGATGGCCCCGGTGCCAAATCGCGAACACCCTTGCCATTTGGAAAATTGACCGTCACCACACCTGATGCAGAAGTTCTACCATGATTGACAAGATGGATACGCATCAAAGCGCCCTTGGAGAGGTGCTTTTTCTGCCAAGCCGCTATTGCACTCTCTAAATCTTCTGCCCGCAAATTGGAAGCAAACAGCGCGGCAAAGCCGGCGCCTAATGCATACCTAGGCTTCGAAGAGGTTGTTGTCACCCCTGCTCGCTCGACGACAGCACCCGCAGGAATGAAGGCATCTTTGATTGTCTCGTCTCTGACTTGTTCCCGACTGTTGGTTGCATACCAGGGATTAGCAACCCTTGTCTTTTTGTTCGATAAAGACCAAACGACCCATGACTTGCGACTCTCGGCATCCAACAAAGCAGCCTGATCATCAGACATGTCGGTGACTTGGCTTGGGCGAAGCCATCCACCCTTGCCCTCTACCGCGCCTGCATAGAACATCACAAAAATCACCCGAGTAGCGACTTCTCTTGTGGCATATCCGCGCTGTTCAAAACCTTCTGGAAAGATCAGAGGAAGTCTCTCTCGGATCAGATCTAGCGAAGGCACATCAGGCAAACTCATCGGTCACGGCTCTCCGTAGCAAGTGTTAACAGCACGATCAATGGCTTCAACGGATGCTCCGTTGATCACCAAAAGTTCAATTTTTTTCAGCTCAGCAATCGAAGGAAGCGGGATTGCATTGAGTTCATAGGCAGAAACAGCAACGCTCCCACTGATGCATCGGAAGGCTCGATCCACAGCTTTGCTGTTGAGCAGCGCCGCAATTGTTGCAGGTTGAACCTGCATCAGTTTCGCGGAGGGAGCCTGGATCAAATTGAGGTGGTTCTCGATGACGCATCCGCTGGTGCGGTCAATAAATTCTTGGGGAAGAACCGCAGCTAGCAATCTGCGATCTTGCTCCTTCGATGTTGTGCGTTGAAGAATGACGCAGGATTTCTTGGTGATCAGGTGCTTTTGATCGGCTTGAACGTCAATGAACGGCGAATGGTTACGACGTTGAGCGCTAAAATTAAATCCAGCATTGGTGATCGACTCAGCCCAGATGAGTGGCAGCGAATTTCTAGATTTTTTATTAGAGAGCTGCTCTTTATGTCGGTTCCACACCAGAGGCCCCGTAGAAACAGCATAACCAAGATCTGCAAAACGGGTTTTCATCGACGAAATTTTTTCGAGAAAACTCGCATCGCCACTCGATCTTGGAAGCACCCATGGCTCACCTGTCTTATCAATCAGGATATCGCCAACCTTCTCCACTTTTGCTGCATTCAACCCCTGTGGCACGAGAACGGAAACAGACACAGGGCCAGTTTTTTCGTCTCGAACATAAGTAGTAAGCAAAGTCTCCTGCAGAACATCGTCAAAGACGTCATTTCGGTCAGAGACAAAGTTCAACGCAACCGGCGTTGCTTCGGTAGTGACCAATTCTCGCAGTGATTTAAAATATTGGCCACCGAGGAAGGATGTCGGCGTCAGATAAGCAATAACCCCCTTTTTTTTGACCAAACGAAGCGCCAAGTCAGTAAACAAGCCGTATAGGTTTGCATGTCCATACAGCGACCTTGCATAGTGCTTTCGAAGTGGTTCACTCAACTTCAAACGCCCGTAAGGAGGATTTCCGATCACCAAATCGAACTCCCCAATATCTCTGGGCCGCAGAGCATCGGCGACATCCACTACATCGGCAAGCCGTCGCTGTGCTGCTACACAAAGCGGCATCACGGCGGCTTCAAGCAGCACTCTTGTCATCCATGCAGCGAAGGGGTCAATCTCAACACCACGAAGTCGTTTACCCAAACTGCGCACGAGCCAGTCGGGAGACGCATCAGAGCGTGCAATCATTCGGAGTGCGACAGGCGCCAAAAAAGCGCCGCCTCCACAAGCCGGATCGATGACACTCCCTTTTTTAAAATCAAAACCCGCTTCTTCCGCAAGATCAAGCAAGCGAGCCACGAGCGGTGGAGGCGTGTAAAACGCCCCCAACTCAGAGCGCAAACTTGGAGGCAAGGTCACAGTGTAGATGGACCCGATCAGGTAGCCCGCATCTTCTACTGGGAACTCAGTGATCAACTCACCGATAGAAGTCGCTACTGCTGCAACGTCATCAGGAAGAACCGGCAGATCTTCTGGGCAGGGACGAGCCTTCATCGAGGTTTCGTTCTTTCGTGCCAGACAGTCCCAGTAAGTCTCGATCACGGCAGCACAGAAAGCTCTGCCATGAGCAAGCCTGCTCTTTTCTGGCTTCCTTGACTCCGCATATCCTCGTGCCATCGCCTTACAGGCCTGATAGCGTTGGAGTGTGGACAGGCCGCTATGGACCTGGATGGACGATGCCTTCAAATTCATGAACTTAGACCGTTGAAGGGTGGCAGGAGTCGCTCCTACCACCCAAGAGTTGGATGACGATAACACTACACAGGACGCAGAGCTAGCTATGGCAGGGATGGCATGCGGTCAAAGTGGCACAGTCGCCTCGCATCACCTGAGACGTCTCAGAACTTTGGACGTTTGGGTTTGGGTTTAAATTTTAGCTCCCACTGACCACCTTCAAAAGACATCAGTTCAGGCTGCTGTAACCGCAGAAATCTCTACTAGCTAATGGCCCTGGAATCGGGGGTGGGTCAATCAGCCCGGACTCTAAACCCGACCACTACTCAGGGCGCGGGGACGTCGCGGCGCTGGTCACACTGCTCCCGGGCTCACATCTGTAAAATATCAAATCGCCTTGGCAACCATCAAGGCAATACTTCACCCAACAATCAGCAAGGAGAGCAAATGATGTCATTCGTCAATTTTATTATCAAAATGTTTGAGACCGCTCCATTCTGGACTATCTTCATGGGGATAGGCCTGAGTGGAATGATTGGCGGACTTGGGGTTTATTTAATTCACAAGGACAAGGAAAATACTTCTGACAACACACCTTTTTTCCGTGTCGGAGTTGCAGGATTTTTCCTGTTCGCTATCTCAGCTTTTATGATTTGGTCTGCATTCAAAGATATGGCTGAACTGCCATAACAAAAAGAATAGCAGTTTCAATAGAAGCTGCTATACATCCGAGAGCAATGATCGTCTCGATTCGCTGACGGCACGATTTATTTTCTTCAGTAATTTTATTATTCATTGGAATTTTGTATAGCAATTAAATTCAATGTCAAGTCCCTGGAATATTCGCAAAATAATTGGCGAAGCGTCCCTGCTTCGCCAATTTCATTATTTGCAACCTCATAATCTCGGCGGCTTGAACCTAAGTTGACACTGGCCGGACTCGCTAGGTTTTAAGACCTCGTTCGATGGATGATCCTGCGGACTCTGCACCACTGGCAGATCCACCTTAAAGTTTTTCTCGAAACTTTCCCTTGATTCATTCATGGCACTCCGTGCATTTTTAATCCGCCCCTCTCTAAAACTCATGACTCGCTTCGAGACCATGTGCTTTGCTTTCTGAGCCTGACGAGCAGCCAAAGCTGACTTAGCCGTTGGCGTTTCACCCTCAAACTCCGAGATTCTCGCCTTTGCAGCGAGGTAATTACACTGCGCACGGTAGGGGCTCACCAGCATCCTCGCATAACGCATCATAGATTTACCCAACAGCTCCGTATCCTCGAAGAGAAGTGGCTTTGTCGCGTAATGATCTACTCTGCGACACAGTAGGGCTTCATAGGCTTGGTTAAAGCAGTCTTCAATTTGGATGCCAGGGATGCTGTTGAGGATATTCAACGCTTGCCGAGCCATTTCATGCTGCGCTTCTAACCATTGCTCAATCAGCTCCGCTTGCTCATTTAAAATCTCTGCACCATTGCCTGTTGCCCGAGCTAAGCGCATGACCTTGCCAGCTTGCCGAGTCAATGGGCTATATCGCGTATGGATGCGGTTTAGAACCTGCTGACTTGGCCTTTGGCCATGAGTATACAGTTGGTCATCAAAACGACGACTCTCATGCGGGGCAAAGCTCCCCTGCCCTCTCTCTCTTGCTCGATCACGAAGCGCTGCTTCATGACTGTGGCTGGCAGGCACATTATGGACTAGACGGCTTTCACGGGAAGATTGGCACTCTTTTAAAATTTGAGCAAAGCGTCGATCCGCTGGCGAGACCTTTTCTCCAAAGGCCACAGCTTTCTGATGGCGCTTGGCTTGATAGAATTCTCCCCGCGAAATGCGCTTTTTAGGTGCTCTGGTGAGTGCTCTGGCCTTCTCGTAATCGCCTTGCTTGAACGCATCTTGCGCTTGGGCTCTCAGTGTTCGGTGGTCCACTCGTGCTTCAACGCCGGCCATGATGAGATGCGCATTGATGGTGGATGCGATCTTCCCACGAAGGATCTTCATCTCAGTGGCCCCTGCCCCTTGCCTTGCATCTAACTCTGCGCAGGCTCGCTCCCCTAGTCCATTGGCATCGACCTTCCGGGCTGAGATGAGAAGATGCACATGATGATTGCGTTGGTCTCCTCTTCGACCAGGTGAGTGAACAGCCACCAGCACAGCAGCTTGATAGCGGTCTACGAGAAGCTGGCCAAGTGCAACCGCAAGCATTCTGCGCTGTGGAGCGTCTAAACTGTTTGGCAAGGAAACTTCAACTTCCCTCGCAACCCGAGCATTTGCTCTCGTTTCCTGCTGCTCATTAATATCCCAGAAGCTTCGAACATCGAGACACCATCTCGGTGCCCCATCGGGAGCAAGCATTTGTTGTGAAACAACGCCCGATCTTTTCCCATATTTGTGCGTCGTCTTGTGAGTTGTATCCCGCAGATTGATCCCTGCACGATAAGCGGCCGCTGCCACTGATGATTGACCTTTGCCACGACTAAACGATTTGATGCTGACATGATAAATTGCCATTAATTCCCGGTTGAGGTTGGTTGATAGTGGGAGTATCAAAATGGCTAAATGCGCGTCCGTCTAGATGACAAGGCTCGTTGCGAATTGGAGAGATACGTCACGGCATTTTTGCCGTCTTTCGCATGAAGTTACGACTTCTTCGTCTCGGCGGAGACGGCTTTTCATCGCGACAGCGATGCCCACGGTTTTTTGCGAAGCAAATAACCATATGTGGGCACTTACATCACAATTTTAGGAAAGTCTCGGATCTTTAAAACGATTGCTCTTTTCTCGAATCTCCTGACATGACCACACATGGTCAAAAATGACGCCCCCTCGAAAATTAATAAAAACTGAACAACACGCATTCATGTATTGCTAAGAAAGTGCCCGCATGGACCAATACTGGCTGTGTCCATGTGCCAAACAGACCTCACTGGGAGAAACATAAATGGATTGGATTGATTTACTTACTCGCGAAATTGCGCCTTATTCGATTGTTGGGTTTTTGCTTGCTGCCAGCATTACATGCTGGCGGGCGGGATCTTTTCACCCAATCAACGCACGATTGCTCCGTTTCTTTATCAGTCGAGATGAAGTTGAAGACCCAGTCATTAAAAAAAGCATTGCCGACCAAGCAGCGTTAATCAGTTTTCGGATGACTCACGGCGTAAGATCAAGAACACTCCACGACGCCAAGAAACTGGCCGAGTTTTCTGACTTTAAAAATATCTCACTGGACTTAATTGGAAAAGCCGGTTGGGCTTTTGATTTAAGAAAGCTCGAAATCATCCCTAAGCGAATTCCTCGCAAATATTGGTTTGCCCTTCCAGTTGTCATGTTTTTGTTTTTCGCGCCAGCAGGAATGATTTCTCTTGCGGTATCTGCGAGCCACGACCTTTTAGCAACCCTTAAAAAGACCCGAACCGATCTTTGGCTTTCCGAAGATCAAGCAGTCTTGGTGCGCCCGTTTTTTGGTGACCGAGCAAAAATAACGAAAAGCGACTGCACTGAAAATTCGCGCACCTGGATTACCCCAGAAGGCTTTGATCAAGCAGATCGCTCCATCCTTTGTAAAATATGGAACGATCCGAAGCTAAGCAGTGAAATCTCAAAAGAGATAGACGAGCAGCGCACGCTATCGTTGGTGATGCTCGTCGTATGTATTTGGTATCTGCTAATGGCTATTAGTTTCGTCAGGGAGTGGAGAGCACAGTTAGAACTTAATGAAACGCTGGCAACTGATGATGCTGTGCTTCAATCAGAGTCTGAGAAGGAGAATTAATATGGTAGGTTTCGGATATGACTTAGTAATGGCCTTTGTGCCTGGCACAGTGGCTGGCTATTATTCCGGGCTTTTGATGGCAAAACTATCGAAGTTCAATACCTTAAAATATGAAGCCCTTCGAGTGGTGAGATCCATCAATTATATAGGGGATGGCCCGAGAACGCAGATCCTTCGATCCGACAAGGCCGAGGATCTTCATTTGATCGCGTCGGAGCTTCTATCTCTACGACACAAAGCGGCAGGTATGATGGTCATGGCCGTTAGCAACAATCTTCTCAATGCCATAGCTGCCTGTGAGAGTTCAACCTATGCGGTGGAAAAGCTTCAAGCTCAAATTTCCGATTGGCAGAAGCAGATCCGAGAGATCAAGCCTTCGAAGCGCTTTTTTCTGCCCTGGGGACAAATCTAATCGCCATTTTCTTGATCATGCTTTTCTTTGGAAAAATAACCTTTGAAATGCGCCAACATCAACTGCCGTTGCCTTTTTGAAAGTTTGGAATAAAAAATAATCATCTCTGCCAGATCATCTTCATCGGTAAAGAGCGCAGGCAGGGGCAAACCTAGGGCGTCAGCAAGTCGTTGGGCTGTGCGCAGATCGCACTCCCTCCCGCCCTTTTCATAGCGGTTGATCCGAACTCGGGCCACGTCAACGCTTAGGCCTGCGGCGACGCCTAGCGCTTCCTGCGTCAGATTGGCGGCCAAACGGGCTTCGCGCAAGCGCTTGGCAAAGAGAAGACGGGCGTCGGGGAGTTCCAAAACGTGACCAAGGGCTGATGTCCTGAACGAGCATGAGGTCTCCTGCTTGCGCCGTCTGTTTCCATTTAGGTAACATCATAGACATCGACCATCAGCAGGGGAAGTCATGGGCACGCCAGAGCACGAAGTAGCGGAGGAGATCCACAGGCAGCAGGTTCAAGCACAAGCCGCAGCACAGCTCACGCAACCTTTGCTCAAACGAGGCTGGCGCATTGCCTATGTGGGATGGGCCGCTCCCATCCTCCCTGTCATTGGCTTCTTCTTCCTGATCATCCTTTCGATCGTTGCGCTCATCCATGGCGTGTTGGCCATCGTCAAAGGCAACACCTCAGGAGGCTTACGCCTGGTCCTGGCTGCCTGGCTTGGGTCAACCGGGGTTGGCCTGCTTTGGATGGGTGTCTATGCCCTCCTCTCTTCGCTTTTTTAATCAAGTCTCCTCTCTCTTTTAATCAAGGAATGCGCATGTCTAAGGTTCGCCTGATCACCATTGGCCTGATGGTTGGCACTTTGGCTGCTTGCTCATCTGGACCTTCTGAGTCCAAGGCTGAGGAAGCAATGCTTGCCTATGCCAAGGCCAATGGTTCCGAAGATGCCAAGCTCACCAGCTTTAAGCTTGGGGAGTGTTCGAAGTCTGATAACGGTGGCTACAACTGCCCGGTTGAATCACATATCGTTGCGATGGGCGGCAACTTTGACCAAGACTTTAAAGGTGTTTTCACCTTTGCCAAGATCGACGGGAAATACAAAGTGGTGGGGACAGTGAGCCGCACGTTTTAAAATAAGCGCGAATAATTTCGTCCCAAAGCCCCGCAAGGGGCTTTTTTGTTGGAATCGCCGATCGAGGCATATTGGGAAGGGATACCCTCTCCCTTGTTGAGGAATCAAGTCGGGCAGCGCCATTTTTAGGCGATTCCTGCATGGACTCATGAATCATCTTGACTGATGTTGATTCCGCATTATAGATCTGACATGAGCAAAAAAACGACACCGACTGAGTATCATCTCACCAAGCCTCTTCTTGATGAAGAAGAGCGAGCGTTCCGGACTGAAATGGTAGAAACAACTTATAAAGTCCTCAAAGTCAACAATGTTCGCACGCCCAAGCGGGTAAAGCACCTATCCCAGCTCTATATAGATGGCCTAATTACCAATAAAGAGTTAAGCGCGCTCTTGAACGCCCGCATTTCAAAGTAATTGAACAGCGCAACAAAAACAACCACTAGGCTATAGTTGACCGACCGTAATTTCGCATTATAACTATTGAAACAAGGCGATTCGCAGGAGGAATCAAAATGACAGCACCAGAAATTACTACGAAAGATGGGTCCGAGCGCCAGCGCTTTATTTTGGAAGTAAAGGCAGAGTTCAAATCGGACGGCTTTGAAATAACTCCTAGGATCGAGAAACTGACCCAACTCTACATCTCAGGCCAGATCGACTTTGAGGATCTTAGAAAACTCCTCACTATCGATACGCTCCACTAAGCTTGGAAAAATCATAGAATATGATGATTAATCATAAAAGATGCCTCAAACATCCACCCAGCCTATTAAGGGGACCAGTATGGTTATAAAATAAACCGAGCTAAATTTGGCCTCTTTATTAAATTCATTGCGCACTATTGACAGCACTCGATGAGCTATTAGGTTGGGCGGGAAAGGTGATGCATGAAAATAATCGACAGCGACGACAGCCCTAAGCTCCAATACTCCGTTAAACGCGTTATAGCGGGAAACATCGTGCTTGAAGGCCTGACTGTCGAAGGACCCAATGCGGAAAAGTATTTCCTAAAAGTTCTCGACAAACTTGCCAGCAAGCAGCAGCAATCTAACTCAGCGTCTTCCTTCGACGCCTCTCCCAGTTCTTTGCTCCTCCTAGAAGAAGCAATTGAAAAATATAGGGAAGACATCAAGCGGGAACGAAAAGGATTAAGCGGCCTCATTGCCGTGACACACACACTTTCAATATTGGCAAGTGCGGTTGGCAATATACCCGTCGCCCAGATCAATCAAGATCACATCCGATCCACGCTCGATAGCTTCCGATGGTGGCCAAGTAACGCTAAGGCAAAAAAGGAATTCAGGGGGTTGAGTGCCACTGAAATTTTAAACATTGGCAGAACGCGTCCACCGGTCGAAATTGCTGCAAGCACCTATAACAACCACTTGGCCCGTATCTGCGCGTTCTTCAACCGACTTGCTGATATGGAAGTCATCGCAAGCTCTCCGTGCAAAGGTGTCAATACCCGGGTCAATACCTCCACAAAGCAATCCAATCGCAGACCACTACGGCCTGCTGAACTTGCCGCAATTTTTAACCCAGAGGAATTTAAAAAATGGGTAAAACAGCGACCCGAGCGTTGGTGGGTTCCCCAGCTTTGTTTATATACAGGAGCGCGAGCCAATGAAATCGCCCAGCTTCAACTAGCGGATATCGCAGCTGTCGATGGGATTAGCTGCATTGCCATTCGCGTGACCAATAAGGGTCAGACGGTCAAAAATAAATCTTCGATACGTGTCATTCCCTTAGCAAAGCCACTTATCGACGCAGGATTTTTGACCTATGTGGAAGAAGTCAAAGCCACAGGGCACCCGCGCCTATTTCCTCACTTGGCAGCCGGCCACACCCTCTATCAAGGTGACGCTTACTATCGCGGTTATGGGGAAAAGGTCATCCAAGACTTTTGCAAACGTCTAAAAGAAATGGGATTTGAAAAAGGCGTTGGAGTTCATGCTTTCCGCCATACCTTCTCCACCAATCTGACCAAACATGGGATTGGCGTTGCTGATATTGCATTGATCACTGGGCACACCATCCAAGGGGCAAAGCCTGACAGCGTGACTGTCCCCGGCTTGCAAACCTACATTGACCGGAACGAGTGCCCTCCTGAGCTTCGAGCGATCTACGCAACCATTTCCCAGTTCAATCCAGGCATTGACTTGCCTGCCTACACGCCTGGACAATTTGCAAAAGCCTTCTCAAAAAAAAACAATTTCAAGAAATAAAAAAGCCCCAGCATGTGGGGCTTCTTGTCAACCAGGGTATTTCGGGAACTTCTCGTCCGGGTGTTTTGCCTTCCATTCTTTATAAGCCGCTGATCCTTCGTAAGCTGCAAAAGCACGTGGGGTCCTACCACGACCAGACCAAGTTTCCTGAGTGTGTGGGAGCCAATACTTGGGAGCCACTTCCTTACGAGTGCCGGCTGCTTTCTTTGGCCGGCCAACAGAAGCCCCGAGCTGAGCTGCAAGATCTGCTTTCTGCTTGGCGGTAAAGTGCTGCCCAAAGCGACTCAACAGATCGGAAACCTGCTGAAAGGTATTTGATGCTTCTTGTTCAATAAGCTTGGCTTCTTCCTCTTCGAGCTTTTTGAGCTCTTCGGAAAGTCTGGCTTTGGCAGAAGCAATGGAATCGAGAGTAGGCTTACTCATTTGAACCCTTTTAGTGGTGGCTAAGGTAAGTCTGCAGCATGAGCTGGGGCTAGCTCTTCTCTAAGTAGTTTCACCATCTCGACATACTCATCATCAGGATTTAGGCCTTGAAGAATTTGCATTTGGGAGTGAACCATCCCTAGCCGCTCCTTGGAAAGAAAGAGTTTGTAGAACTCGTTCGGTGGTGAGAGCGTCGTCCAGAAAGCTCGATCTAATCTTATCACGCTATCCTCCTTAATAATTCCACCACTCTTAGGTAGAAAGATCAAATTCGGATAGACCATACACTCCGCTCTTGCTGCGATCGTCTGGGTTATCGCGCGAGCGTTTCCAGGAGAAGCGACAGAGTATGCAGGGGCTACTAAGTAGCCACGGCGTTGAAAAGCTGGACGAGCTATGCCTCGATCTGTCGAGGGCAGATGCTGATCAGGAATGCCATCGGTCCTAGCTAGCACTAGGCACCGTCGTGCTTTTGCTTTGATAGCTAGAATCTCTTCAAAACCTCCCAAGCTTAATTTCAGAATGGACAGCCGATCACTGCGCAAAAAATCTTTGCTCGCATCTAATTCTCTGATCACACCAGAAACAGAGCTATGGCTTACCTGATCAGATCGTTGAGCATCGAAAATCTTCAAGGGATGGCTGAAGTCTGGCGTGACTGTAAGAACAAACTGCCCAATTTCAGCTTCTCCATCAATCAGCGGAATACGACTTTTGTCGTAAACACCAATTACATCATTGACGTCCGTGCCATTTCCAAATGCCATTGGTTTACTCTCAAATTCTTGCTGTGAACGCCATATCAGCAATACCATCTTCATCTTCATCTTCGAAGTCAGCGTCAGCCATTGCCTTGAAATAATGGGCGTCATAAATTGGCTTATGAACATCCAAAACGCGGACAGATATTTTACGAGCCTCGTGCTTATTCTTGATCGCTTCTGAAAGTTGAAGCAGTCGCATGATCTTAGCTGGATCTTTGATATGCGTATGCTGCAACTGTTGTTTGATGTCGGCGTCGGGCAGAGAACTGAAATCAAGCCCTTGCCCAGGATGCGCTCCCTTCATGGGTTCCGTCTTGAAATATACATAATCAAGAATACGAGGCAACTCACCATGAAATTTTCTAATCAATTCAGTTAAGCGTGATGCAAGCCTTGATGAAAGGCCAAGCGTTGTAAATTCTGGCCCGAGTGGATACTCATTCAGCCAATAAATTGAAAAATCCTTACTACCATACTCACCAGAGTGCGATTGAATAAGCCCTCGATCACTAACTTCGTCAATTGCTGCCGTTAGATTAACTGCAAACGGACCATAGTGATGCAAATACCAGTTGGAACCGCTTTGGATCTTCCCGTCATGCTCTTGAGCATAAAAGCAATCCAAAAGATAGACATATTTCACTAGCGCGGTTTTGGTCAAACCTCGCACGCCCGAGTTTTTGGCAGCTTGTAAAACTGCCAAAATGGCGGACTGCATTGGATGACTAACTGGCGGCATTTGGATAATGATATTTAAATTGATCCCACAGCCATGTAAACAGATTTCGACGCATTGGCAAGACACGGCCCTGGGACGTGCGTCTAACTTATCGGCAAGACCGTCGGAAATTTGAGCGGGGGAGCATCATACCTGGTTGCGATGCTTGTGGCTTCAAGTCAGACGCCAGACGTTGTTCAGATTGCTCTCCATTGCCCCTAGCGGTCTGCCCCCTGCAACAGCTACAATGGCCGGACACCAACAAGGACAATCGTCCGGTTCGTGTCCGGGTTTGAGATCAAGGGGTTAGAGCGGATTCATCCGTATCCCCCTCTCTCCGCCAGATTCGAAATTGCGCTTCCCTCGCAGAATTGCTTCGCCGCTGGCGAAAGCGTTCAAAGGGAAAGACCGCGCCACGGCGCGGTTTCGTCTCTATGGTGGCCCCGTCGGCCCCTCGCGACGCTAGGTCGAAAACTCCGCCAGGGCCGGAAGGCAGCAACGGTATCGATCGACGCGGGCGCCGAGGTCAGCCGGCGGGGTCGCCACCCTCATCTCTTTGAAGAACGCCACACCGGCCGATCCATGCCCCTGTCGCGCGCTTGCCCTCGGCTCCGGCACCATTGCTGGCGCAACCACAGCCCTACGCCTCCGGATGCAACCAACCGGCGCCGCCTTCGCGGTAGCGCTCGTGCTTCCAGATCGGCACCCGTGCCTTGACCTCGTCGATGACGTAGCGGCAGGCGCCGAAGGCGGTGTCGCGGTGCGCCGCGACCACGCCCACCCAGACCGCCAGGTCGCCGATCGCCAGGTCGCCGATGCGATGCACGCAGCGCAGGTCGAGGATGTCGAAGCGGGCCAGGGCTTCGTCGGCGATGCGCCGGCCTTCGGCCTCGGCCAGTGCCGCATAGGCTTCGTAGCGCAGGCCATCGACCGCGCGGCCGTCGTTGTGGTCGCGCACCCAGCCTTCGAAACTGGCGTAGGCGCCGGCCTGCGCATGCGCCAGCGGCGCGCGCAGCGCGGCGATGTCAAGGGCGTGGTCGGCGAGATGGAAGCGGTGCGTATCGGACATCGCTCAGCCTCCCGAGACCGGCGGAATAAACACCACTTCGCTGCCCTCGCGCAGCGCGTCGTCCCAGCCCACGAAGGCGCCGTCCACGGCCACGCGCAAACGCTGCGACGGCCAGCGCAGGCCATGCCGCGCGTCGAGTTCGGCGTACAGCGCGCGCAGGTCGGCCGCGGTGGTCTGCACCTGCTCGCGCTCGATCCCCGCCGCCTCGCGCAGGCTGGCGAAATACAGCACGGTCACGCGCACGCTCATGCCGCGCTCCCGACGTCGCGCTTGCCGCCGCGCTTGCCGAGCAGCCGTACCGGGCCGATCGTCATCGCGTGGGTCAGCGCCTTGCACATGTCGTAGACGGTCAGCGCGGCGATGCTGGCGCCGGTCAGCGCCTCCATCTCCACCCCAGTGCGGTGCACGGTGCGCACCGTGCATTCGATGCGCAGCACCTGCGGCGAGGCCCAGTCGATCGCGAAGCGACAGCCGTCGATCGGCAGCGGATGGCAGAACGGGATCAGTTCGTGGGTGCGCTTGACCGCCATGGTGCCGGCGATCACCGCCGTGTCGACGATGCCGCCCTTGGCGCTGCGCAGCGCGTCGGCGCGCAATTGCGCGGCCACCGCCACGGGAAAGCGCACCCGCGACTCGGCCACGGCGACGCGTGCGGTGACGGCTTTGGCCGAGACGTCCACCATCGTCGGCAGCCCCTGCGGGTCCAGATGGGTCAGCCTCTTGCTCGCCGCGACGGCGTAGTTGGCCTTTTCTTCGCTCATAGGCTGCGCTGCCGCTCCCACGGCACCCTGCTCAGGCGGCGCCGGGAGTCGGCGTGCCCTGGTGGAACAGCATGCGCCATTCGCCGTCGCGGCAGCGCCACAGCGAACTGCGCAGCGCATGCCGTACCGGCGCGCCGGCGCCATCGTGGCGCTCGCTGCGATAGCGCAGCTGCGCCAGATCCGGCGCCGGTAACCACGCCTGCAAATCGAACGCGCGGTAGCGGACCACGCCGGCTTCGGCCGGCAATGCCTGCAGCAGCGCCTGCCTGTCGATGCAGCGCCCGGACGCACCGAATTCGACGAACGCCTCGTCGAGCAGCGCCGACAACCGCGCCACCGAGGCGCGCGTCGCCGGCTCCAGCAATTCCAGCTCCAGCGCGAATAATCGGTGCTTCAGCGGCTCGTCCATTGCACTCATCCGCCGATCAGGAACATCTCGACGTGCTTGCCGCGCGCCGCGCGCGCATCGCCGCGCAGTTCGCTGTAGCGATCGCCGCGTTGGCCCCACAGCGCCTGCACACGCTCGGCCAGCGCGTCCTCGCCGCCGGCCAGGGCCGGCTTCAGATCCGTGCCGGCGGCGGCGAACAGGCAGGTGTAGAGCTGGCCATCGGCCGACACCCGCGCGCGATGGCAATCGCCGCAGAACGGCGCGCTGACCGAGCTGACGAAGCCGATCTCGCCGCCGCCATCGACGAAGGCGTGGCGTGCGGCGACTTCGCCGGCGTAATGCGGGTCCAGCGCGCGCAACGGCCAGCGTGCGGCGATGCGCGCGTGCAATTCGGCCGACGGCACCACCCGTTCGCGGCGCCAGGCATTACAGGTGCCCACGTCCATGTATTCGATGAAGCGCAGCACGTGGCCGCTGCCGCGGAAGTGCGCCAGCAGCGGCAGCACCTGGTCGTCGTTGATGCCGCGCTGGACCACGCAATTGATCTTCACCGGCCCCAGCCCGGCCGCCACGGCCGCGTCGAGGCCGGCCAGCACCTGCGCCACCTCGCCGCGGTCGCCGGACATGCGCCGGAAGGTCGCCGCGTCGATCGCGTCCAGGCTCACCGTGACCCGGCGCAACCCCGCGTCGCGCAGGGCCTGCGCGTGCCGCGCCAGCAGCGAGCCGTTGGTGGTCATGGCCAGGTCGTCGAGGCCGGGAATGCGCGCCAGGCGTCGCACCAGTTCGGGCAGGTCGCGGCGCAGCAGCGGCTCGCCGCCAGTCAGGCGCAGCTTGCTGACGCCGTTGCGCACGAAACCGCGCACCAGCGTCTCGATCTGCTCGAACGACAACCGCGAGGCCGCATCGAAGCCGTAGTCGTCGGGCACCTTGTCGGCCGGCATGCAGTAGCCGCAGCGGAAATTGCAGGCTTCGATCACCGACAGGCGCAGCTCGCGCAGCGGCCGCCCCAGCCGATCCAACGGCGCGATGGGTGCGAGCGGCAGCGGCGGGCGCAGGACGGCGCTCATGGCGCCGGCACCTGCGGCGCGCGCGGGGTCTGCAGC
>NZ_CAPJ01000417.1 GCF_000331775.1 Xanthomonas translucens pv. translucens DSM 18974 | reverse complement strand
CGGCCGCGTGCCGGCGCCGGCGCAGCGCTACTGGCGCGGACCGGTGCTGTGGGATTTCGACGGCAGCACCTGGCGCGCGCAACGCGCCAACGCATTCCTGCCGGCGCCGGCGGTGCAGACCGGTGCGACCGCGTGGGATTACCAGATCGAAGTGGAGCCGACCGACCGCCGCCAGCTGGTCGCGCTGGACCTGCCGCTGCAGGTGCCGGAAGGCACCCGCCTCTCCGCCGATTACGTGCTGCACAGCGAGCGCCCGCTCGGCGCGCTGACCCGCTGGCGCCTGCGCTCGGCGCCGCCGCTGCGCTTCGAGACCGAACTGGCGCCGGCGCAACGCCAGCGCGCGCTGGCGCTGCCGTCCGGCTACAACCCGCGCACCCTGGCCCTGGCCCGGCAATGGCGGCAACAGGCCGGCGCCGACGACGCCGCGATCGTGGCGCGCGCGCTGCAGTGGATCCGCCGCGACTTCGCCTACACCCTGGAGACGCCGCTGCCCGGCCGCAACGGCGTCGACGAATTCCTGTTCCAGCACAAGGCCGGGTTCTGCCAGCACTTCAGTTCCTCCTTCGTGGTGCTGATGCGCGGCGCCGGCATCCCCGCGCGCGTAGTCACCGGCTATGCCGGCGGCACCCGCAATCCGTTCGGCGACTACTGGGTGGTGCGGCGCATGGACGCCCATGCCTGGGCCGAGGTCTGGCTGGCGCAGCGCGGCTGGGTGCGCGTGGACCCGACCGCCGCGGTCGCTCCGGAACGCATCTACGACACCTTGGAAGACCGCCTCGGCACCAATGCCGGCGCCCAGGGCGGCGGCGCCGACTGGCAGCTGCGCGACGTCGGCGACTGGCTGCGCCGCGGCTGGAACGACCTGGTGCTGTCGTTCGACGCCAACCGCCAGCAGCGGCTACTGAGCGAGCTGGGCATCGCCAAGCTGGAGCCGGCGCAGCTGGTCGCCTTGTTCGCCGGCTTCGCCACGCTGCTGCTGGGCTGGATGGCCTGGCTGCTGGCCCGCGGCGAACGCGAGCGCGATCCGCTGCTGCGCGCCTGGCGCCGGCTGGGCCTGCGCTACGCCCGGCTCGGCCTGGGCCGCGCGGCGCACGAACCGGCGCTGGCGTGGGCGCGGCGTGTCCACCAGGCGATGGAGGCAAACGCGTTGCTTTCGCTCAGCCAACGTTTCGCCGATTCGCGCTACGCTGGCGCGGATTCGGACAGCGCTTCATTGTTGCGCGACCTGCGCAGGCACCGTCCGCATACCGGAGCATCTCGATGAAGATCCGATTGCTGTTCCCCGTCATGGCGGTGCTTGCCCTGGGCGCCTGCGCGACCGCGCCCAAGCCGCTGCAAGGTCAATTCGCCACCGTCACCCCGCGCGACTCGGTTGCCGGCCAGCAGGTCGGCGCCTCGGTGCGCTGGGGCGGCAAGATCATCCAGACCAAGCCCAGCCAGGGCGAAACCTGCTTCCAGATCCTGTCGCGGCCGTTGAGCGCCAGTGGCCGTCCGGACAGCGACGCGGCCGACGCCAGCGACGGCCGCTTCGTCGCCTGCCGCGCCGGCTTCTACGATCCGGCGGTATTCGAACCGGGCCGCGAGGTGACCTTCATCGGTCACGTGTCCGGCTACGAAAACACCCGCATCGGCGAGTACGACTACCGCCTGCCGAAGATCGACGCCGACGTGGTCTACCTGTGGCCGGTAGTGCGCCAGGTCGACGTGGTCCCCGCCTACCCCTACGGTCCGTATGGCCCGTGGGATCCGTGGGGTCCGCGCTGGGGCTGGGGCAGCGGCTGGTGGTAAGCCGGCTGGCACGCGCTGTGTCATGATGGAGAAGAAAACGCCGCTGAAAAGCGGCGTTTTCCGTTTGCCCGGCAGCGCAGCGGCACCTCGCGCCGCTGCGGCCGCTCAGGGCGTGCCGAAACGGCCCAGCGGCGCCCCGGCCAGCAGGTGCAGGTGCAGATGGAACACGGTCTGCCCAGCATGTTCGCGGCAATTCATCACCACCCGGTAGCCGTCCTCGGCCAGGCCCTGCTCGCGCGCATAGGCGGCCGCGGCCAGCACCAGCTTGCCGACCAGGGGGGCCTGTTCCGGCGCCAGGTCGTCGAGCGTGGGGATCTCCACTTGCTTGGGAATGAACAGCACGTGCACCGGCGCCTGCGGCGCGATGTCCTTGAAGCCGAGCACGTCGTCGTTCTCGTACACGATGCTCGCGGGAATTTCGCGGCGGATGATCTTGCCGAAGATGGTGTCCATGGGCCGGCTCGCACAGCGGAAAAGGGGCAGTCGTTATAGCCCAATTCGACGGCGCGCAGCCATTGCCAGATGTGCCGCTACTCGCCTGCGCCGCCGCGCGGGACCTCGTTGCGGCTACCGAAGGCGTGCGACAGCGTGCCGCGGTCCACGTACTCCAGCTCCCCGCCCAGCGGCAGGCCCTGCGCCAGCCGGCTCGGGCGCACCCCGTGCCGGCGCGCCAGCTGCGCCAGGTAATGCGCGGTGGCCTCGCCCTCGACGGTGGAATTGGTGGCGATGATCAACTCGGCGATCTCGCCCTGCGCCAGCCGCGCAGCGAGTCCATCCAGGCCCAGCTCGCGCGGGCCGACCCCGTCCAGCGGCGACAGCCGGCCCTGCAGGATGAAGTACAGCCCGCGGTAGCCGGTGGCGTGCTCGATCGCCAGGCGGTCGGCAGGCGACTCCACCGCGCACAGCTGCTGGCGGTCGCGACTGGCGCTGGCGCAGATCGCGCACAGCTCGGTCTCGCTGAAATCGCGGCACTGCGTGCAGTGGCCGACCTTCTCCACCGCCTCGGCAAGCACGTTCGCCAAGCGCAGCCCCCCTTCGCGCTCGCGCTCGAGCACGTGATAGGCCATGCGTTGCGCCGACTTCTGGCCGACGCCGGGCAGCACGCGGAATGCGTCGATGAGTTGTTCTAGCAGGGAGGAGCTCATTGGTGGTCGGGACTGGGGACTCGGGACTCGGGACTCGTAGAAGCGGGCCGTCGCACGCGTCGCTTTTCAGGACATGGCGCTGCGATCAGGCCCTAACCCAGCGTCGCTTTTTCGAGTCCCGAGTCCCGGGTCCCGGCTTCAAAACGGCAGCTTCATGCCCGGCGGAATCGGCATGCCGGCAGTGGCCGCGCCCATCCGCGACTTGGACTCGGCGTCGATCTTGTTGGACGCATCGTTGAAGGCGGCGGCGATCAGATCCTCGGCCATCTCCTGGTCGGAGAGGATGCTCGGATCGATGCGTACCTTGCGGCATTCTTTGGCGCCGGTCAGGGTCACGCTGACCATGCCGCCGCCGGCGCTGCCGGTGACTTCCAGCTGGGCCAGTTCTTCCTGCGCGCGCTGCAGGTTTTCCTGCATCTTCTGCGCCTGCTGCATCAATTGGGCGATGTTCCCACGCATACTTGATTACTCTTGGTAAGGGCGGATGGAATCGGGCACGACCCGCGCGCCTTGCTGCTGGATCAGCGTTTGCACCGCCGGGTCTTGCAGGAACGCGGTTTCGGCCGCGCTCTGGCGCTCGCCGCGTTGCCGGTGCGAGCGCTCGTGCAGGGTCTCGGCATCGACCGCGATGCCGCTTTCGATCACGATCTTCGGCCGGCTGCCCAGCGCATCGGCCAGCGCCGCGGCCAGTTCGCCGAGCGAGCGCTCGGATTGCAGATATTCGAAGCCCGGCGACAACGACAGCCGCAGCACGCCGTCGGCATGGCTGACGAAGGCCGCGTTGGCGGCGAGCTGCCGCGACGGCCCGGTCAGGCCGCAATCGGCGACCAGTTCCAGCCAGTCCTCGGCCGCGTGCAGCACGCGCGGTGCGGCGTAGTCGGACGGCGTGCGCTCAGCGACGGCCAGCGGCGGCACCATCGCCATTTCCGGCTCGGGTGCGGGCTCGGGCGCGGGGC
>NZ_CAPJ01000418.1 GCF_000331775.1 Xanthomonas translucens pv. translucens DSM 18974 | reverse complement strand
GGCCGAACAGGAATCGGCCTCCGGGCCAGCGCTGGCCAAGGCGATCCTGCACAGCGTGGCGGTGGACTGAGGCCGATGCGGGCACGACTGCGCGAGTGGCGGCAGGCGCTGGCACGGCTGGCGCGGCCGCGCGATCCCGAGCCGCTGCCGGTGCGCCTGGACCGGCGCCGGATCTACATCCTGCCCACCCTGTTCGGCGGCTTCCTGGCGCTGCTGCTCGGCGCGATGCTGCTCGGCGCGCTGAACTACAACAACAACCCCGCCCTGCTGCTGGCGCTGCTGCTCGGCGCGGCCGCCATCGCCAGCGCGATCGCGGCGCACCTGCAGCTGTCGGGACTGCGCCTGGACGCGCTGTCGGCCGAGCCGGTCGCAGCCGGCACGCCGCTGCGGCTGCGCCTGGCGTTGGCCGCCGACGACACCCGGCACCGGCGCGGCCTGCGCGTGGCGCATGCCGACCGGCACACCTACATCGACCTGCACGGCGACGGCGGCAACGAAGTCGATCTGGAACTGCCCACCGAACGCCGCGGCTGGCTCGACCTGCAGCGCATCCGCATTTCCACCACCCAGCCGCTGGGCCTGCTGTGCGCCTGGGCCTGGTTCTGGCCGGACGCACCGCTGCTGGTCTATCCGAACCCCGAACACGACGGGCCGCCGCTGCCGCACGGCGACGGCAGCCCGACCCAGACCCGGCTGCACGCGCTCGGCGAAGAACTGCAGCAGTTGCGCCCGTACCGTGCCGGCGATGCGCCGCGCGCGATCTCCTGGAAGCACTCGGCGCGCCGCGACACCCTGCTGGTGCGCGAATACGAACGCCCGATCGGCGTGGACGTGGTGCTGGACTGGCGCAGCCTGCCGGCGCTGCCCTACGAACGCCGCATCGCGCGGCTGGCGCGCTGGGTCAACGAGGCCGAGCGCGACGGCCGCCGCTACCGCCTGCTGCTGCCGGGACAGCCGCCACTGGGTCCGGGCCGCGGCCCGCAACATCGACATCTGTGCCTGCGCGCGCTGGCGCTGCTGCCGCATGGCTGAGTCGCGCTCGCCCGCACTGCGCGACGCCAGCCGCCAC
>NZ_CAPJ01000419.1 GCF_000331775.1 Xanthomonas translucens pv. translucens DSM 18974 | reverse complement strand
CCTGTTGCCGGCGCTGCGCGTGCAGCGCGGCCAGCAGCGCGCCGAGCACCGGCAGCGCGCTGCTGTTGTCGGCCATGGTGCCGGCGAATTCGGACAGGAACGCGGCGCTGCACATGCCGGCCAGGGCCAGCCACGGCGCCAGCCGCGCGCGGTCCAGGCGAGGATCCAGCACCTGCCAGGCGATGCCGGCCAGCAGCAGGAACGCCAGCGCGTGCAACGCGCCCAGCGCGAAGCCCGCCAGCGGCGCCGGCAGGCCGCTCATCAGCGCGTAGTGCAGCACGTCCAGCAGCGGATTGAAGTAGCTCTGCAACTGCGCCGGCGCCAGGTCCACGCCGAGGCGGCCGTGCAATGCGGCATAACCGTTGTACAGGTGGTAATTGCGCAGGTCCCAGTTGGCGTCCTGGCCCAGCAGCAACGACAGCAGGCCGCCGAGCAGCGCGACCGCAAGGCCGGCGGCGATCACGTTGCCGCGGCGGTGGAAGGCGAAGCGGCGATCCAGCGCGCGCAGCAACCGCTGGCGGCGCGGCGGACGCGGCGCTGCGGCGCTTGCTGCACTCATGCGTTGCCGTCTTCGGCGCTGGGACCCAGCGGTGGCGAACGCAACGGCAGCGCCGGGATCGCCAGATAGGCCAGGCGCTTGGCCTCGACCCGGCCGCGCGTGACCGTATCCAGGATCAGGCCGCAGGCCAGCAACAGGAAGCCGAGCAACACCAGCGCCGAGCACAGGATCGCGGTCGGGAAGCGCGGCACCAGGCCGGTATGCACATAGGTGACCACCAGCGGCACCGCCAGCACCAGTGCCAGCAGCACGCAGGCGCCGAAGCCCAGCGAGAAGAACCGCAACGGCCGCTCGGCCTTGAACAGGCGCAGGATGGTCAGCAGGATCCGCATGCCGTCGTGGCAGGTGCGCAGCTTGCTTTGCGAGCCTTGCGGCCGCGCACCGTAGGGCGTGGCCACTTCCGCCACCGGCATGCGCAACTGCAGGGCGTGCACCGCCAGTTCGGTCTCGGTCTCGAAGCCGGCGGCATGCGCGGGAAACGACTTCACGTAGCGCCGCGAGAACACCCGGTAGCCGGACAGCATGTCGTCGAAGCTGCGTCCGAACAGGAAGCTCACGCAGCGGGTCAGCAGCACGTTGCCGAGACGGTGGCCGGCGCGATAGGCGGCGACCGCGTCGCCGCGCCGCGCGCCGACCACCATGTCCAGCCCGTCGCGCAGCAGGCGCTCGACCAGCGCCGGCGCCATCGCCGCGTCGTAGGTCGCATCGCCATCGACCAGCACGGACACGTCGGCATCGACATCGGCGAACAGGCGCCGCACCACGTTGCCCTTGCCCTGCAATGCGACTTCGCGCACCTGCGCGCCGGCGGCGCGTGCGCGCTCGATGGTGGCGTCGCTGGAATTGTTGTCGAACACGTGGATGCTGGCCGTCGGCAGCTGCGCGGCGAACGCGGCGACCACCTGGCCAATCGTGGCCGCTTCGTTGTGGCAGGGCACGAGTACCGCGATCCGCGGCATCGTCGCGGCGTGGGCAGAGGAAAGGCGCGGCATGGGCGGCGGGCGGTCCTGTGCGGCGGGCGTGGAAAAGCGCGCCATGCTAGCGGCGGCGCAGTTCGATCGGCTGTTCCCACCAGTCCTCGACGCTGCCGTCGCGGCCGTGCAGGCGCAGGCCGAGCCAATGCGTGCCCGGCGCCAATCCGCTGGCATCGAGTTCGGCGCGGAAGCCGACGTTGGGATGGCCAGGATCGGTGGAGATCTTCCAGAACGCGGTGACGTCGTAGGCCTCGCCATAGCGCGCCTGCGCGACGATCTTGCCGTCGAGCAACACCTCGACCCGGGCGATACCCACGCCGTCCTTGAACGCCCAACCGGAGACCTCGAAATGGGGCGCTACCTTGCCGCCCACGTCCGGCGTGTTGAACCAGGCCATCGCCGGCGTCGTGCATGGCCCGGGCAGGCGTTGCGCCGGCAGCGCGAACAGCAGGAAGCGCTGGCTACCGTGATCGCTGGACACCACCTTCGGCGGCGGCAACGGGCCGACCAGCGCGCAGAGCGCGTGGTAGCGCTGCAGCAGCAAGCGGTACTTCATGTCGCTGGGCGACAGCACCAGCAGCCGCGGCCCCTCGCGGCGGCCGTCGCTGAGCAGGCCCCACTGGCGCAGCTGCGCGCGGCGCCCGTGCTTGTCGTTCAACGGATGCGGCAGCACCTGGATATCGGCATCGCCCAGTTCGAAGCCGAGTTCGGCGCCGACCTTGAAATTGTCCGCCAGCACCTGCGTGCCCGCCGGCATCGCCGCCAGCTCGCCGCGCACCGCCGTGGCCAACGGCTTCCAGCCGGCGAAGTTGCGCGGGTAGTCCTTGTCGCCGGCGGCATGCTCGCGCACCGACGGCACCGACACCGCCAGGTAATAGCCGAACGCGCCGATCAGGCCGATCCCGGTCAGCAGCCAGGTCGCGCGGCGCAGCGGTTTCGGCCAGCCGTGCAGGATCACCGGCGCGGCGATCAGCAAGGCCAGATAACCCGGCAGCGGCCAATGGAAACTGATGCGTTCGGCATCGGTGAAGAAGCCGAGCAGGAAGATGCCCAGCGTGGACACGCCGCCGAGCAGGCCGAAATAGCGCCACTGCACGCGCGCCCCGCCACTGCCGCCGCCGCGCGTGGCCACCAGCGCCACCTTCCACATCGCCACTGCCAGCAGCGGCGTGACCAACAGGCCCTGGATCAGTACGAAGGCGATGCCGCCGGGCTGGAAGCTCCAGGGGTGCCGATCGATCAGCTGGAACTTGACCCCGGCCTCGCCGTTGTCGGCATTCCAGGCCAGCAGCGGCAGCCAGGCGACGATGCCCATCGCCAGCGCCACCCAGACCTGCGGATCGCGCAGCATGCGCCGGCCCTGCGGGATCAGCAGCAGCGCGATCGCGCCGACCCCGATCACCCCGGCGAAGCGGTAATGGCTCAGCGCGCCCAGAGTCAGGCCCAGCGCCAGTTCCACCGCGCTCATCGCATCGATCTGGCGCAGCAGCCGGGCGCTGGCGTCCATGCACAGGATCGTCGCCAGCGCCATCGGCACGTCCGGCAAGGCGAGGATGCCGAGCGTGCCAGACAGCGGCATCAGCAAGGTCAGACTGCCCGCACGCCAGCCGGCCACCGCGCCGAACCAGCGCGTGCCGATGCGCGCGATCAGCCACGGCATCAGCGCCGACAGCAACAGGAACGGCGCGCGCAGCGCCAGCAGGTGATCGCCGCCGAGCGCCACGCCCAGCCGCGCCAGCCAGGCGGTCAATCCGGGCAGATCCGAATAGGCGGCGGCCAGGTGCTGGCCTTCCTGCCAGTAGAACGCTTCGTCCACGAACAACGGCAGACGCGCGGCCACCAGCAGCTTGGCTGCGGTGACCAGCGTCCACAGCACCATGAAGGTGTTGCGTGCACGTTGTTCGCCTTGCATTGCCCTTAGACTCCCCTAAACCCGTTGCGAGAATGCGATGCCTACTCCGCCCCGCTTGCCGGAAATGCTAACCGATACGCTGCGCGAGGCGCTCGTGCAGGCCCAGCAGCAGGTCAATGCGCTGGTCCTGGGCAAGCCGCAACAGGTGCGCATGGCGTTTGTCGCGCTGCTGTCCGGCGGACATCTGCTGATCGAGGATCTGCCCGGACTGGGCAAGACCACGCTGGCGCATGCGCTGGCGGCGAGCCTGGGCCTGAGCTTCCAGCGCGTGCAGTTCACCTCGGATCTGCTGCCGGCCGACGTGCTCGGCGTATCCGTGTACGACCCGCAATCGCGCCAGTTCCAGTTCCATCCCGGCCCGGTGTTCGCCCACGTGCTGCTCGCCGACGAGATCAACCGCGCGCCGCCGCGCACGCAGAGCGCGCTGCTGGAAGCGATGGCCGAACAGCAGGTCACCCTGGACGGCACCACACATCCGCTGCCGGCACCGTTCTTCGTCATCGCCACGCAGAATCCGGTGGACCTGTCGGGCACCTTCCCGCTGCCCGACTCGCAGCTGGACCGCTTCCTGCTACGCCTGGCGCTGGGCTATCCCAGCGCCGAATCCGAACGCGCGCTGCTCAGCGGCCGCGACCGCCGCGACCTGATCGCACAGGCGCGGCCGCAACTCAGCGACACCGACATGGCCACGCTGCGGCACAGCGTGGAGCAGATCCATGCCAGC
>NZ_CAPJ01000420.1 GCF_000331775.1 Xanthomonas translucens pv. translucens DSM 18974 | reverse complement strand
CGCACGCCGCAACGCCGCGGCCATGCGCCAGGTCGGCGCCTGCGGGCAGGGGTCGCAACGAGGTTCTGTGATTCGGAGCGGCGCGCGGCGCGCCCGCCCCCGCCGCCGGCCATGACGCGCCTGGCGCCATGCCGGGGAATACCCGAACTCAGTAGCGCAGCAGCGCCGAGCCCCAGGTGAAGCCGCCACCGAAGGCTTCCAGCAGCAGCAGCTGGCCGCGCTGCACGCGGCCGGAACGCACCGCCACGTCCAGCGCCATCGGCACCGAGGCGGACGAGGTGTTGCCGTGCATATCCACCGTCACCACCACCTGCTCCATCGACAGCTCCAGGCGCTTGGCGGTGGCTTCGATGATGCGCAGGTTGGCCTGGTGAGGGATCAGCCAGTCCAGGTCGCCCTTGTTCAGGCCGTTGGCGTCGAGGGTCTCGTCGACCACCGCGTCCAGCGCTTTGACCGCGTACTTGAACACCTCGCTGCCCTTCATCTGGATGCCGCCGGCAGAGGCATCGCCGGTGCCGTCGCCGAGCCCGGTGGCGATGCCCACCGGATTCCACAGCAATTCCTTCTTGCTGCCGTCGGCATGCAGATGGGTGCTGAGGATGCCGGTGTCGGCATCGGCGCGCAGGACCACCGCACCGGCACCGTCACCGAACAGCACGCAGGTGGTGCGCTCGGTCCAGTCGACGATGCGGCTGAGGGTTTCGGTGCCGATCACCAGCACGGTCCTGGCGTCGCCGCAACGGATGAACTTGTCGGCCACGCTGAGCGCGTAGACGAAGCCCGAGCAGGCGGCGTTGACGTCCAGCGCGGCGCAACCGACCGCCCCCAGCCGCGCCTGGATCAGGCAGGCGGTGGACGGGAAGATCAAATCCGGGGTGGTGGTGCCGACGACGATCATGTCGAGCGCGGCGACTTCGATGCCGGCGGCCTCGATCGCCTTCAATGCGGCTTCGTAGCCGAGGTCGCCGGCGGTCTGGCCCGGTGCGGCGATGTGCCGCTCGCGGATGCCGGTACGGCTGCGGATCCATTCGTCGCTGGTATCGACCATGTGCGACAGATCGTCGTTGGTCAACACTTTTTCAGGCAAATAGCTACCGGTGCCCGCGATCCTGGAATAGATCCGCTTGCTCATGCTGATTCCTGTTGCCTGTTACGCAGGCCGCCCGCGCGGGCGCGGCCTGTGAAGATGGGTGACTCCGTCCGCCGCGGCGCGAGGGACGGGCACAAATCAATCTTCTTCGACCTGCGAGGTCTTGGTGACGATTACCTTCTTGCCGCGGTAGTAGCCGTCGGCGGTGATGTGGTGGCGCAGGTGGATCTCGCCGCTGGTCGGGTCGGTCGACAGCTGCTTGGCGCTGAGGGCGTCGTGCGAACGGCGCTGGCCGCGGCGGGACGGGGTGACACGGGATTTCTGCACAGCCATGGGATTGCTCCAAACTCGGTTCGTTTACATCTGTCGTCATTACGTCGCGCAGGACGCGCGCGTCCGGCAACAACCTTCAAGGCAGCGGGCCGGCGGGCCGACCGCTACTGTTTCTTCAGCGCCGCCAACGCCGCGAACGGGTTGGCCTTGCTCACCTCTTCCTCGGTCGCCGGCCAGTCCTGTTCGACCGCCTCACTTCCGGGCGCCACCGGCACCAGCGGAACCGCCAGCACCAACTCGTCCTCGACCAGATCGGCCGGCCGCAGCTGACCGTCGTCCGGCACCAGCAAGGCCTCGTACTCCGGCGGCAGCGCGGCCTCTTCGGCCTCGCTGCGGATCAGCCCCAGCCGCTGCACGCTCGCCATCGGCAGCAGGAAGCGCTGCAGGCTGCGCTGACAGATCAGCGGCAGCGCGGTTTCGAGCGTCAGTTCGACGTAGGACACTTGCAGTACAGCGTCGCGGCCGAATTCCAGCGTGTAGCGGCATTCGCCTTCGGTATCGGCCAGACTGCCTTGCAGACGGGTCATCGCCGAGAGCGGCAGGCGGTCTTCGAAGACCCTGCGCGCTGCGACCATCCGCCAGGCATCCAACAGTTCGGGCACGTTCGCGGACATAAGCCGCAGAATGTTAAGGACTGCCGGGGGCGCTGTCAAACCGTTCCGTCATCCTGCTTGCCCGGCCGCGCGCAGCGCCGCAGACTGCCGGCCCCGGCGCCCGCGCCGCCCTGCCCGACCTCGCCGATGCCGCGCCTGATCCTGGCCTCCACCTCCGTCTACCGCCGCGAACTGCTGCAGCGCTTGCGCCTGCCCTTCGACAGCGTGCGCCCGCAGGTCGAGGAGACGCCGCTGCCGGGCGAAGCGCCGTTGGCGCTGGCGCAGCGCCTGGCACGGGCCAAGGCCGCGGCGGTGGCCGCCAGCGCCGCCGATGCCTGGGTGATCGGCTCGGACCAGGTTGCCGAGCTCGACGGCCAGCCGCTGGGCAAGCCGGGCCATGTCGCCGCCGCACAGGCGCAACTGGCGGCAATGTCCGGGCGCAGCGTGCGTTTCCATACCGCGGTGTGCCTGCTGCGCGGCGAGCGGGCGCTGCAGCTGTGCGACCTGACCGAAGTGCGCTTGCGCGTGCTGCAGGCCGCGGAGATCGCCCGCTACGTCGCCGCCGAGCAGCCGCTGGATTGCGCCGGCAGCTTCAAGTGCGAAGGCCTGGGCATCAGCCTGTTCAGCGCGATCCATAGCCAGGATCCGACCGCGCTGGTCGGGCTGCCGCTGATCGGCCTGGCCGGGCTGCTGCGCGAAGCCGGCTACGTGCTGCCCTGAACTCGCGCCGCGATCAGCGCCGGCTCACCCGGCACCACTGGTACGGGAAGCGCGCCTGCCCGACCCAGGATGCGTAGACAGCGCACGTCTCCGGCTGCAAGGCCAGGCCGTAGCCGGCCAGTTGCTGGTCGGCCAAGGCCCGCGCCGCGCGGTCGCCGGCAGCGATGTCGATGGCCCGTTCCGGCAGCATCGTCCACTGGCAGCGGCCATCCTGCTCGACCAGCGCCGCGCGTACCGGCTGACGCGCCAGGCGCCGCATCAGCCGGCAGTCCGGCCCACGGTCCAGGCCCAGCCGCGCGGCCAGCGCATTGAGCCGCCGCAAGCGCTCGGCGTTGCGGTCCACCGTCGCCGGCAGCAGCGCATAGCCCTGGCCGCGCTCGGCCAGCAGCGCCCGCACGCGCTCGGCATAGGCCGGCGATTCGGGGAAATTGGACGCCACCGACGCATACGCCGCCTGCGCCGGCAGGAACGGGATGCGCCACGACTGCGGCGCGTCGCCGACCAGCA
>NZ_CAPJ01000421.1 GCF_000331775.1 Xanthomonas translucens pv. translucens DSM 18974 | reverse complement strand
GCCACCGCCCGCGCCCACGCCCTGCTTCGCGATGCGCAGGACGCCGCCGACCCGGCCGCCTTCGTCGCCGAACGCTGGCAGCGCGGCGACGACCTGCCCGGCTTCCACCACGCGCTCTATCCGCACGGCGACCCACGCGCAGCCGAAGTGCTGCGCCTGCTGCGCGAACGCTGCGGCCAGCATCCACAGATGCGGCATGTGGACACGGTGCTCGCCGCGGCGCAGGACTGCAGCGGCCAGGCGCCCAACATCGACGGCATGCTCGCAGCGCTGTGCCTCATCCACGACCTGCCCGCCGCACACGCCCTGGTCCTGTTCGCGGCCGCCCGGCTGTCCGGCTGGCTCGCGCATGCGCTGGAGCAGCAGGCGCTGGGCAAGCTGATCCGCCCACGCGCGCGCTATGCCGGGGTCATGCCCGATGGCGCGGCGCCGGGCTGAGCGCGGCGCCTGCGCGGACGCAATCCGGCAGCCTGCAGATGTACATAAACAAGTACACCATGGCACATGGAAACCACATTGGAAGTGCGCTTCTATCGTTCTGCATCGGGCGCTGAGCCGGTGCGGCCCTGGCTCAGGGAAGAAGTCTCGGCGGAGGCCAGAAGAACCATCGGCGGCGATATGAAGACAGTGCAACTGGGCTGGCCACTCGGCATGCCCTTGGTGCGCAAGATGGACCATCGCCTCTGGGAAGTACGCAGCACGCCCCCCGTCGGCTTCGTCCAGGCCTTCGCGGTAGATGGCGGCAGCCAGCTCGCGCCTGGCCTTGCTCGACCCGATCGAACCGTGGCTGGCGATATCCGACAGCGGCCCGCCCAGCTGGCGATACCGGGCCACCAGCCTGGCCGTGGCGGCCATGCTGTCGCACTCCACCGGTGCCGCCTGTACTGGCGCGCACACCATCAGCAAACACGAAAAAACCAGCGCCGCAGATACGTTGCTCATAGCTACTCCCAAGCGAAGACGAAGACCGCCGTCCCCATGCGGCCACGCAGAGTTGAAGCGCTGCAGAACCTCCCTGCGCAGCACTACAGCGCGCCATGCGGCAACATCGCCACAGGCAGCGCCGAGAGCCCCTGGAAACAGTCCACAACGGCATCAAGCCGCGCGTATCGCCATCCACCCCGTTGCAGACAGCACCGATGGAAGATAGCCACGGCAAGCGCCGCAACCTGTCGCGTTGCGACGAAACCTGGCGGTGGCGGATCGAAAAACCGAATCGGCGGAACGAAATGCGGCAGCCCTACCGTCAATGGCGACCGATCGCGCAGGCACGGACAATGGCCATGTCGGACATGGCGCTGCCATCGATGTTCGGGCTGCGATCGGGTTCGCCGACCATGTCTGTCACCAGTGCAAAGCAACGAGGTCCGAGATACCCCTGCGCGAAGCACACAACAGCGGCCTGCAAAACCCTGCCACCAGCCGCGTGTCATGACGCAGCAGCTGGCGTCAATGCACTGATGGTCGCCAGCCTGCTACGGCTAGTCTCTCGCAAGCCCAAAGGGTTTGACCTAAAATCGCTTCGCCGCAGACCAAGCGCGTCGCCACATCGAGGTTTTTCAACGCTGCGGCCACCTCAATTGATCACGCGAAACTTTCTCGCCATGGTTACGAAAAAGAAGACGTCCCCCTCCTGGATCGATGTCAAAGCCAAACTGATCGACGTCGACCGCGCCGGACTGCTCGACCTGCTACAGGACCTCTACGCTGCCAGCAAGGACAACCAAGCCTTCCTGCATGCCCGCTTTCGCCTGGGCGGCGATGTCCTCAAGCCGTACAAGACCACCATCGACCGCTGGCTGTGGCCGGACCTGTGCAAACGCCAGGATACTTCCGTGCCCAAGGCCAAGAAGGCCATCGCGGACTACAAAAAGGCCGCAGGGACGGCCGAAGGCCTGGCCGAGCTGATGGTGTTCTATTGCGAACAGGCCGCAGGCTTCAGCAACGATGTCGGCCTGGACGATGAAGGCCACTATGCCGCGCTGGCAAGAATGTTCGAGCAGGCGCTGAATACCGTCGCCAGCTTGCCGCCTGCGCAGCGCCCGGCACTGCGGTCGCGCCTGAATGCCGTTCGCAAAGCCTGCCACAACATCGGCTATGGCGTGGGTGACGCCATGGACGATCTGCTTGCTGCGCAACCGGACAATGATCGCGCGTAAGCGCCTTGTGCGGCGAGCAGAGAACGCACCGCCGTCTACTTACCCAACCCCATCAGCAACGTCTGCACACCTTTCCAGCCCCAGTACACCCGATGGCAAGCGATCAGCCCGCGCGCATCGAGGTCCATGACTTCCACCAGATCGACCTGATCGCCCTCCGGCGTTTCTCGCGGATATTCCCAGATCACCTGGCGCTGGGACGCATGGCAACGGTCGCTGCGATACCAGCGGCCGAGGCCGTTCTCCGGCTGTGCGAAAGACGCCGCGAAGAACCTCCTGATCGCTTCGCACCCCTGCAGCCTGCCATCTTGCCGCCCTGCGGAGACCACATACGCCAACGGCGTTTCCAGTAGCGCATCTTGCGCATACAGCGCCATCAGCGCGTCCAGATCCCGTTCGACGACGCTGTGGTGCCATTGCTCGAAGATGCGGCGGGCATCGCCCTCCGATCCGTTCGACTGCGCCTGGATTTCACTCATGCACGACTCCGATATAGTGCATCGCAGTCTAGGGACAGGCAGGCGCTGTCGCTTCGATGCGTGTCGAAGCGTTCCGGCAAGGCGCGGTCTATGATGGCCGCGCCTGCCAGGAGTGCACACGATGCCGGTCGAACAGCCCAAGCTTGCCGCGACCGCGTTCCTCATCGCCGATCCCGCCCGCGCCGCGATGTTGATGGCGCTGATCGACGGGCGTGCACTGCCTGCCGGGGAACTCGCCTTCGCCGGCGGCGTCACCCCGCAGACGGCAAGTTCGCACCTGGCGAAACTGCTGGACGGCGGCTTGCTGGCGGTCGAGGTCCAGGGCCGCCACCGCTACTACCGGCTGGCCGGTGCGCACGTGGCGTTCGCACTGGAGAACCTGGCGACCCTCGCCGCACCCGCCGCACCGCGATGCCGGAAAGCAGGACACAAGCCGCAATCGCTGAGCCTGGCCCGATGCTGTTACGACCATCTGGCCGGGCAACTGGGCGTGGCGGTGGCCGAAGCGCTGGAACAGCGTGCGCTGATCGCCAGGCACGACGACAAGCGATACGTGGTGACCACCGAGGGCGCCGCCTGGTTCGCGCAGATGGGCCTGGATGTTGCGCGTGTCGCCTCGAGCAGGCGCGGCATAGCGCGGCAGTGCCTGGACTGGACCGAACGCAAGCACCACCTTGCCGGTCCGCTCGGCGTCGAATTGCTGGCGCTGCTTTGCGCCAAACGCTGGCTGCGCCGCAGCGACGGCGCGCGCGCGATCCACGTCACCGACAGCGGCTGGGCCGGCCTGCATACGGAACTGGGAATCCACCGGCTTGCCGGCGACGAACTCGCGCTGGATCCCTAGGATGCTTCAGCGAGGGAAGCATCCAGCGCGTACCGGCGCTGGCAATGCTCGCAGAAGAACGCGCGCCGCTGCGCCTTGCCGAGCTGCTTGCGATAGGTCAGCAGATGGCCGTCGCGCGGACAGATGGTCCTGGTATGCACCTGGTAGTGCTTCTTCAGCACGAAGGCCTTCTTCCAGTTGTAGAAATCGAAGCTGTATTCGCGCGCCTGCGTCACCAGCTCGGCCAGCTTGCGCGGCGGCAACGCCCCCAACTCACTCTGCGGATGTACGCGGATGCGGAACAACACCTCGTTCTTGATGATGTTGCCGACCCCGGCGAACACGTCCTGGTCCAGCAACGCATCGGCGGCCAGCGTGCGCGGCCGCAGGCGCAACTTGCGCCGCGCCTGCGCCGCGCCTGCGCCGCATCCCAGTCCGGGTTCATCACGTCCGCGCGCCAGTCGTAGGCGTCGTCCAGCGCGCCTTCGATGAACTTGACCGAACACGCGTAGAAGTTCAGTTCCTCGCCCTTGGCGAAGCCCAGGCTCAGCCGCGGCGTCGCCTCCTTGCGCGCATTGATCCGATTGGGACTGTTTCGTGTCATCCCAGGAAGACCAAATTGACACGCCCCAATCCACATGTACAATTATTTGTACAACTGAAGCCCAACATGGACACCATCACCTATAGCGCTGCACGCGCCGCCCTTGCGGACACCATGGAGCGTGTCGTCAACAATCACGAGCCGGTGATCATCACCCGCAGCCGCGAGCAATCCGTGGTCATGCTGTCGCTGGAGGACTACAAGGCGATGGAGGAAACCGCCTACCTGCTGCGCAGCCCGAAGAGCGCGCAGCGCCTGCTGGAATCCATCGCCCAGCTAGAGGCCGGTCGCGGCAAGGCACGGGACCTGGCCGAGTGACGCTTCAGTTCTCGGACAATGCCTGGGAGGACGACCTCTACTGGCAGCAGACCGACAAGAAGATGCTCAAGCGCATCAACGACCTGATCAAAGCCATTCAACGCGATCCCTTCCAGGGCGTCGGCAAGCCAGAACGGCTACGCCATGCCTTGGCCGGCTATTGGTCGCGGCGCATCAACGACGAACACCGCATCGTCTACAAGGTCGAGGCGGGCGTCCTACTGATCGCGCAGGTGCGGTATCACTACGCGTAGCGTCGCAGATCTTCGGGGTGCCGCGGTCGCCGATTGGCAACTACCATTGGTTATCGCGACCCTGCTCGAAAGTCAACAATCATTTGCTTGGTAACATCATGCTCGTAACAAAGTGGAGCGTAGCCACCCCCACGGCTGTAAGCACTACGTCGGCCACAGCTACTGCCGTTTCTGGCCGCGTTGTATGGACAGGGGCAGTTGCCAGGATAAGCGTTGATCGATTGCTTGATGAGCACTGCCTTGATTTGAGCGTCCGATATGGGACCAGGGCCTTTGGCAAATACTGGTGCGGCGAAAGAAACTAGTGCTGCAGCAACAAACAAACTAGAGAGCTTCATCGTCATCTAATCCATGAGGTCGCACGGGACGTGCGAAAAGGACATGCAAAGCCCATGCCCCAGGATTTATCAGCCACACCACCGGCTCTTGTGCTGCAGACAACAAAAAACCGGCGTTAGCCGGTTTTTTTTGACGTACTGCGCTGGTGGGCGGTGCAGGGTTCGAACCTGCGACCCTTGCCGTGTGAAGGCAATGCTCTACCGCTGAGCTAACCGCCCGTGCCGCGAGCCGCACATTATAGGGCTGCTGCGGCTGGCGTCAACGGTCCCCGCGGACGCCGTGCCGGCACGGCCGCTACATGGTCTGGGTCGGCTTGTCGGCGTTGAGGGTGCCGGCCAGTTGGGTCTCGATCTTGTTGCGGATGGTCTCGCCTTCGCTGTTGTCCGGCAGCTGCACGCCGATGCCGGCGGTGCGGTTGCCCTGCGCGCCCATCGGTGTCACCCAGATCACCTTGCCGGCCACCGGCAGGCGCTCGCTGGAATCGGGCAGGGTCAGTAGCAGGAACACTTCGTCGCCCAGAAAATAGCGCTTGGGCGTGGGCACGAAGATGCCGCCGTTCTTCACGAACGGCATGTACGCGGTGTACAGCGCCGCCTTGTCCTTCACCGCCAGCGACAGGATGCCCTGACGTCCGCTCGTCGCACTCATCGTTGTGCCCCTCTCCGGACCGGGCGATCGCCGTCGCGCCAGGCCAACAACAGTTCCGCGATGGCCAGGTCGCCACGGACGGTGGTGCGCAGCAGGTCGCGGGTGCGATTGGCTGCGTCGAACCAGGTGGCCAGCTTGTGCAATCGCGCCGGGTCGGTCAAGCCGGCCTGCGAAGCCTGCGCCAGCGCCAGGTCGGCGGCATGGCCCAGGCGCTGTTCGGCGAAGCCGTCGGCGCTCCAGCGCTGCGCCGCTTCGACCGTGCCCAGCTTGCCGGCGGCGACCTGCTCCAGGTCCGCAGCCACCTGCCGGCGCAGTTTCAAGCCGTCCTCGCGCAGCCACTGCGCGGCCAGGCCGGGGTGGCCGCGCGCGGCGGCCAGCGCTTCGCGTGCGGTCTTTTCCGGGAACTCCTGCGCCAGCAGCCAGGCGATCGCCTCGTCGGCCGGCGGCAGCTTGAATTCCAGGCGCTGGCAGCGGCTGCGGATGGTCGCCGGCAACCGCGCCGGCTGCGCGCTGATCAGCCACAGGTAGCGGCCGGGCTGCGGCTCTTCCAGGGTCTTGAGCAGGGCGTTGCAGGCGGCGCGGTTGATCGCGTCGGCCGGGTCCACCACCACCACCTGGGCGATGCCGTATTGCGGGGTCAGCGACAGCTTCTGCGAGATCTCGCGCACCTGTTCGATGACGATCTCGGTGCGCAGCTTGTCGCCGGTGCGGTTGGGAATGAACGAAATCAGTTGCAGGTCGGGATGGGTGCCGGCGGCGATCAGCTGCGCGCTGCGCAGGTTCGCGGCCGGCTCGCCCTGGCCGAGCACGTGCGCGGCCAGCTGCAGCGCCACCGCGCGCTTGCCCAGGCCGTCGGGGCCGCAGATCAGCAGGCCATGGCCGAGCCGGCCGGCGTCGAGCGCGGCCACGGTCTGCTCGTAGGCGCGCTGCTGCCAGGGCGCGAAAGGCAGCGTACCGGTCGAAGCGGCGCTCATGGCGTGCGCTCCTGCTGCACCCAGGCGGCCAGCGCGGCGGCCACGTCCTGCGCCACCGCCTGCGGCGGCTGGCTGGCGTCGATGGTGCGGAAGCGCTGCGGGTCCTGCGCGGCGCGCTGGCGGAAGCCGGCGCGCACGCGCTGGAAGAAATCGTCCTGCTCGCTCTCGATCCGGTCCGGCCACAGGTCGCGGCCGCTGGTGCGGGCGCGGCCGATCTGCACGTCCAGGTCCAGCAGCAGGGTCAGGCCCGGCTGCAGGCCGACCGCGCGCCGCTCCAGGTCGGCGATCCAGGCGCGGTCCAGGCCACGGCCCTCCCCTTGGTAGGCGTAGCTGGAATCGGTGAAGCGGTCGCTGACCACGTAGGCGCCGCGCTGCAGCGCCGGGCGGATCACCTCGCGCACATGCTGGGCGCGCGCGGCGAACACCAGCAACAGTTCGGTCTCCGCCGCCAGCGGCTCGGCCGGCTGCAGCGCCGGCGCGTTGTTGAGCAGCAGCTCGCGGATGCGTTCGGCCAGCGGGGTGCCGCCGGGCTCGCGGGTCAGCAGCACCTCGTGGCCTTGTGCCTGCAGCCAGTCGCGGATCGCGTTGATCGCGGTGGTCTTGCCGGCGCCCTCGCCGCCTTCCAGGCTGACGAAGCGATGGTGGCGCAGCACGGCCTCGCTCATGGCGTCACCGCCGCGCCGCTGCGCGCCTGGCGCAAGCGCTGCAGATAGCGCGCCACCGCCGCGCTGTGCTCGGCATAGCTGGCGGAAAACACGTGCGCACCGCTGCCGTCGCCGACCGCGACGAAGTACAGGCTGTCGCCGGGCGCCGGATTGGTCGCCGCGCGCAGCGCGTCGCGGCCGGGCATGGCGATCGGGGTCGGCGGCAGGCCGCTGCGGGTGTAGGTGTTGTACGGGGTATCGGTTTCCAGGTCGCGCTTGCGGATGTTGCCGTCGTAGGCGCTGCCGATGCCGTAGATCACGGTCGGATCGGTCTGCAGCTTCATGCCCTGCCGCAGGCGGCGCACGAACACGCCGGCGATCTGCGGGCGCTCGGCGGCCAAACCGGTTTCCTTCTCCACGATCGAGGCCAGGCTCAGCGCCTGCTCCGGCGACTGCAACGGCAACTCGGCGGCACGCGCGTCCCAGGCCTCGGCCAGCGCCTTGTCCATCGCCGCATGCGCGCGCTGCAGCACGTCCAGGTCGCTGTCCTCGCGCTGGTACAGGTAGGTCTCCGGCAGGAAGCGGCCTTCCGGGTGCTGCCCGGGCTGGCCGAGCCTGGCCATCAGTTCGCTGTCGCTGAACTCGGTGGCGACGTGGCGCAGCGGCGTGGCCGCGTTCAGCGCCGCGCGCAGCTGGCGGATGTTCCAGCCCTCGACGATGGTGAAACGGTAGTGGATCACCTGGCCCTTGCGCATGCGCAGCAGCAGCTCGCGCGGGCTCAGCGCCGGCTGCAACGCGTATTCGCCGACCTTGAGCTTGCCGGCGGCATCGAGCTGGCGCGCAAGTAACTGCCACTGCAGATTACTGCCCTGTTCGACCCCGGCCGCGCGCAGCTTGCGCAGCACGCCGCTGAACGAATCGCCGCGCGCGACCTCCACGCTGGGCTGCGCCGCGTGCAGCGGCTGCTCGGCGAAGGCGCGATAGCCCTGCCACCACCACGCGCCGGCCGCAGCGAACAGCAGCGCAAGCACCAGCACTGTCGCCAGCAGGGTCAGACACCCGCGTTTAGCCCAAGCCACGGCCACCTCGAAGCGAATTCAACGGGGTGCAGGATAGCGCGCGGCCGGCATCGGCCGGTATCGCCAGCGTGCCGCTCACGGTTCCAGCGCGCGCAGCAGGCCGCGCGCCTTTGCCCGGGTTTCGTCGAGTTCGCGCTCGGGCTGCGAATCGACCACGATGCCGGCGCCGGTGCGGAAATGCGCCTGTGCGCCGTCCACTTCGGCGGTGCGGATCAGGATGTTCAGGTCCATGTCGCCGTCGCGGTTGAGCCAGCCGAACGCGCCGGTGTAGGCGCCGCGCGGGGTCTGTTCCAGCTCGGCGATGATCTGCATGCAGCGCACCTTGGGACAGCCGGTGATGGTGCCGCCGGGGAAGGTGGCGCGGATCACGTCGCCGGGGCTGACCCCGGCGCGCAGCCGCCCGCGCACGTTGCTGACGATGTGGTGCACGTGGGCGTAGCTCTCCACCGTCATCAGCTCGTCGACCTCGACGCTGCCCGGCGCGCAGACCCGGCCCAGGTCGTTGCGCTCCAGATCGATCAACATCACGTGCTCGGCGCGTTCCTTGGGGTGCCCGACCAGCTCGCGGATGCGCGCGGCCTCGTCGTCGCCGGGCGCGCGCGGGCGGGTGCCGGCGATCGGCCGGGTCTCGACCACGTCGCCGCGGACCGACACCAGCCGCTCCGGCGAGGAACTGACCACGGCGCGGCCATGGCTGGCGAACAGGCCGGCGAACGGCGCCGGATTGGCGCGGCGCAGCTGCGCGTACAGCGCCGCCGGGTCCAGCGCGGCGGCGAAGCGCGCCGACCAGCGCCGCGACAGGTTGACCTGGAACACGTCGCCGACGCGCAGGTAGTCGAGGATGCAGCGCACGCCATCGACGAAGCGCTGCGGCGGGTCTTCGTCGATCGCCAGCGGCGCGGCCCAGGCCGGCAGCGGCGCGGCGGCGGGCAAAGCCTGCAGATCGGCGAGTGCCGCGTCCAGCAGCGCCGCATGCGCGGTTTCCGCCAGCGCCACGCACGCGCCGCTGGCGTGGTCGCGCAGCAATGCGGCCGGGCAGCGCAACGCGAGCGCTGTCGGCGTCGCCGCCTGCCCCTGCGGCAACTGCAGCACCGGCTCCACCTGCGCCGCCAGCTCGTAATCCAGCAGCAGCGCCCAGCCGCCACGGAACGGCCAGCGTGGTTCGTCGCGCGCGCAGCGTTCGGCCTGCCAGTGCGCGTCCAGCGCCGCCAGGAAATCGCCGTCGACCACGGCGCCGTGCAGATCGCGGGCGACCCCATCACGGTCCAGCCGCAGGCCCTCACCGCTGGCAATCAGCAGCAGGTCCCAGCGGCCCTGCGCGGTCCCCGACGCCGCCGATTCCAGCAGCAACGGATAGCGCTGCGGCGCCAGGCGGTGCAGCGCCAGCAGATCGGTATCGGCCGGCAGGGGAACGGTACGCAGCATCGGGAATCCGGCGGAAGGATGGGAGGTGATGCGACGCCGCAGCGAACACAGGCGCAACCTCGGACGCGCCGGTTCCCGCGGTACGGGCGCTTTTTCGCATCAGAAAAAAGCGCGCCAACCAGCTCGCGATTCAAATCAGCAAGTAGGCTCTACGAGTCCCGAGTCCCGAGTCCCGAGTCCCGAGTCCCGACCGGGTCCCCGGTCCCCAAACCTCAAAGCCGCCTGAACACCAACGTCCCGTTGGTCCCGCCGAAGCCGAACCCATTGGACATCGCCACGTCGATCTTCTTCTCGCGCGCCACGTTCGGCACGTAGTCCAGGTCGCAGCCTTCGCCGGGTTCTTCCAGGTTGATCGTCGGCGGGATGATGCCGGTGTGCAGCGCCATCACCGAGAAGATCGCCTCGGCACCGCCAGCCGCGCCGAGCAGATGGCCGGTCATCGACTTGGTCGAGCTGACCATGGTCGTGTAGGCGTGGTCGCCGAGCGCGCGCTTCATCGCCAGGGTTTCGGCCAGGTCGCCCAGCGGCGTGGAGGTGCCGTGCGCGTTGAGGTAATCGATCTGCTCGGGGTTGAGCTTGGCGTCCTTGATCGCGGCCAGCATGCTGCGCGCGGCGCCTTCGCCGTCCTCGCTCGGGGCGGTCATGTGGAACGCGTCGGAACTGGCGCCGAAGCCGACCAGCTCGGCGTAAATGCGCGCGCCACGCGCCTTGGCGTGTTCGTATTCTTCCAGCACCAGCACGCCGGCGCCGTCGCCGAGCACGAAGCCGTCGCGGCCCTTGTCCCACGGCCGCGAGGCGGCAGCAGGATCGTCGTTGCGGGTGGACATGGCCTTCATCGCGCAGAAACCGCCGACCGAGGTCGGCGCGGAACCGCGCTCGGCGCCGCCAGCCAGCATCACGTCGGCATCGCCGTGCTGGATCATGCGCAGCGCGGTGCCGATCGAATGGTTGGAGGTGGCGCAGGCCGACACCGCCGAGAAGGTAGGCCCCTTCAGGCCCTTGATCAGGCTCACCTGCCCCGGCAGCATGTTGATGATGGTGCTGGGAACGTAGAACGGCGAGATCTTGCGCGCGCCGCCCTCGTGGAATTTGATGGTCTGCTCCTCGATGCCGAACAGGCCGCCGATGCCGGAACCGAGGATCGCGCCGATGCGTTCGGCGTTGCTGTCGTCGATCACCAGGCCCGAATCGTCCAGCGCCATGAACGAGGCGCCGACGCCGTAGTGGATGAACGAATCCATCTTTTTGACGTCCTTGGCGGACATGAACTTGGTCGGATCGAAATCCTTGATCTCACCGGCGATCCTGGTGGTGAACTGCGACGCATCGATCTGCGTGGTCGGGCCGATACCGGAACGCCCGTTGACGATTCCATCCCAACTGCTGGCCAGGTCATTGCCCAACGGCGACACCAGGCCCATGCCGGTTATGACGACGCGACGGCTCATTGCGAAATCTCCTCGCCGCAGTACGCGCGGCGTTGACGCTGTAAAAACACAGGGCCGCAAGCGCGGCCCCATGGGATTGTCACGCGGACCGGACCCACGCAGGCGCCGATCGCGATCGAGAACGGAGCATCAGCTCTTGACGTGCGACTTGACGTAGTCGATGGCCTGCTGCACCGAGGTGATCTTCTCGGCTTCTTCGTCCGGAATCTCGCACTCGAACTCTTCTTCCAGCGCCATCACCAGCTCGACGGTGTCCAGCGAGTCGGCACCGAGGTCATCGACGAACGATGCGCTGTTGGTGACTTCTTCTTCCTTGACGCCGAGTTGTTCGACGACGATTTTCTTGACGCGTTCTTCGATGGTGCTCATTGGGATATCGCTCCAGATGGAGTAGTGGTGGTTCGAATACGCCATCGGGCTGCGATGGCCGCGTTGGATAGTGTAGTGGAAACCGCCCGGCGCTTGCATCGCTGTACAAACACCTGCCGATCAGCCACTTAGGCGCCGTCCTTGCGCCGCAGGCTTACGGCATGTACATCCCGCCGTTCACATGCAGGGTCTCTCCGGTGATGTAGCCGGCGCCGGGGCCGACCAGAAACGCCACCGCGTTGGCGATGTCGGCCGGCTGCCCGAGCTGGCCCAGCGCGATCTGCTCCAGAAGCGCGTTGCGCTGCGCCTCGGGCAGCGCCTTGGTCATGTCGGTGTCGATGAAGCCCGGCGCGACCACGTTGACGGTGATCCCGCGCGAGCCGATTTCCTTGGCCATCGACTTGGAGAAGGCGATGATCCCGGCCTTGGCCGCAGCGTAGTTGGCCTGGCCCGGATTGCCGGTCACGCCGACCACCGAGGCGATGTTGACGATGCGGCCCTTGCGCGCCTTCATCATGCCGCGCAGCACCGCCTTGGAGGTGCGGAACACGCTGGTCAGGTTGGTGTCGATGATCGCCTGCCAGTCTTCTTCCTTCATCCGCATCAGCAGGTTGTCGCGGGTGATGCCGGCGTTGTTGACCAGGATCGAGACCGCGCCGAATTCCTTGCCAATCGCCTCGATCAGCGCTTCGACCGCGGCCGGGTCGGTGACGTCCAGAGCGCGGCCGTGACCGCCGTGGACGGCCAGCCGCTCGCCGATCACCTGCGCGCCGGAGGCGGAGGTGGCGGTGCCGATGACGGTGGCGCCCTGCGCGGCCAGCGTGTCGGCGATGGCCGCGCCGATGCCGCGGCTGGCGCCGGTGACGAGGGCGACGTCGCCCTGCAATGGCTTGCTCATCTGCTGTTCCTTGGGGAAGGACGGCGCGCGAAGCGCCGGGGGGAAAGGAGGTGGCGGCACGATCAGGCGGCCCAGGCCTCGAGCGCACTGGCGAAGTCGGCCGGGGTCGCGAGCGCGCGCCCGTCCAGCGACTTGTCGATGCGCTTGATCAGCCCGGTCAGCACCTTGCCCGGGCCGCATTCGGCCACGCGGGTGGCGCCGCGCGCGGCCAGCGCCTGCACGCAGCCGGTCCAACGCACCGGCAGGTACAACTGCTCGACCAGCGCCTGGCGGATGGCATCGACGCCGTCGTGCACCTGCGCATCCACGTTCTGCACCACCGGCAGCTGCGGCGCGTGCCAGGCCAGGCCGCGCATCGCCTCGGCCAGGCGGTTGGCCGCCTCGCGCATCAGCGGTGTGTGCGAGGGCACGCTGACCGCCAGCTTCACCGTCTTGCGCACGCCGCGCTCGGCCAGCAGCGCCAGCGCGCGGTCGACCGCCGCCGCGTCGCCGCCGATCACCACCTGGCCGGGCGCGTTGTAGTTGGCCGGCACCACCACCTGACTGCCGGCGGCCTGCGCGCAGACCTCCTCGACCAGCGCGTCCTCGGCGCCGATC
>NZ_CAPJ01000422.1 GCF_000331775.1 Xanthomonas translucens pv. translucens DSM 18974 | reverse complement strand
AGCGGTGGCTCAACAGACGTGTTCAAGGGGCTTTTGTTAGTTGCTCTAAGGCTGCAAGCGCGCCATGTGCCGTGCATGTGCGCTGCCAAGAAGGCCCGGCCTATCAAAATCGCACTGCAGATTTCCGGTTAGCCGGGGCCACTGCGGCCTCGGCCGTACAGCAGCGCGCGCCACTGCGCACCGCCCGCGCCCTGTAGGAGCTTCAGCCGCGACGGGACCTAGGGTTAGAACATGTCGCGGCTGAAGCCTAAAAAAGAAGAAGATGGGATTTGCGGCACCCCAGCGATGCAGCCATGCCGCCGACGCTGCCGCCTCAGCAAATATCGCCCGGCACCCGCACCCAGCCGTCCATCAGCACCCGCGCGCTGCGGCTCATGATCGCCTTGGTAACGCTCCACTGGCCATCCCCCTGCTGTTGCGCTTCGGCGCCGACCCGCAGGGTTCCGGAGGGATGGCCGAAGCGCACCGCCTGGCGTGCGCCGCCGCCGGCGGCGCGGTTCACCAGGGTGCCCGGAATCGCCGCGGCGGTGCCGATCGCCACCGCTGCGGTGCCCATCATCGCGTGGTGCAGCTTGCCCATCGACATCGCCCGCACCAGCAGGTCGATGTCGGCGGCGGCGACCGGCTTGCCGCTGGAGGCCACGTAGTCGGCCGGCGGCGCGACGAAGGCCACCTTCGGCGTGTGCTGGCGCGTCGCCGCGTCTTCCAGCCTGGCGATCAGGCCCATGCGCAGCGCGCCGTACGCGCGGATCGCCTCGAACCCGGCCAACGCCTGCGCATCGCCGTTGATCGCGTCCTGCAGTTCGGTGCCGCGGTAGCCCAGCGCCTGCGCGTCGAGGAAGATGGTCGGGATGCCGGCGTTGATCAGCGTCGCCGCGAATCTGCCCACGCCCGGCACCTCCAGCGTATCGACCAGGTTGCCGGTGGGAAACATCGCCCCGTCGGCGCCGTCCTCGTCGGCGGCCGGATCGAGGAAGTCGAGCTGGATCTCGGCCGCAGGAAAGGTCACCCCGTCCAGTTCAAAGTCGCCGCTCTCCTGCACCGCGCCACCCGCCATCGGCACCTGCGCCAGGATGGTCTTGCCGATGTTGGCCTGCCAGATCCGCACCGTGGCCATGCCGTCGTGCGCAATGCGCGCCGCATCGACCAGGCCGGCAGCGATCGCGAACGGCCCCACCGCCGCCGACAGGTTGCCGCAGTTGCCGCTCCAATCGACGAACGGGCGGTCGATCGCCACCTGTCCGAACAGGTAGTCCACGTCGTGGTCGGCGCGCGCGCTCGGCGCCACGATCACCGTCTTGCTGGTGCTGGACGTGGCCCCGCCCATGCCGTCGATCTGCTTGGCGTAGGGATCGGGACTGCCGATCACCCGCAGCAGCAGCGCATCGCGCGCCGCGCCCGGCAGCTGCGCGGCAGCGGGCAGATCCTGCAGGCGGAAGAACACGCCTTTCGACGTGCCGCCACGCATGTAGGTGGCGGGAATGCGGAGTTGGGGAACGTGGGACATGGAATTTTCCGATAGAGGCGTAAGCGGCGAGTCGCTCAAGGGTTGGCGGGAATCTCGGCCTCGACCAGCAGCGCCAACAGGGTCAGCGACTCCTGCCAGCCGAGATGGCAGAACTCCACCGGGATCTGTTCGGGGATCCCGTCCTGGACGATGTCCAGCTCGGTGCCGCAGGCCACCGCGCGCAGCTTGACCGTCACCCTCATCTCGCCGGGCAGGCCAGGATTGTCGAACGTATCGGTATGGCGGATCAGCTGGCCGGGCACCAGTTCCAGATAGGTGCCGCCGAAGGATTCGCTGGTGCCGGTGCCCAGGTTGCCGAAAGAGATCCTGAAGCTGCCGCCCACCCGCGCATCCAAGGCATGCACGGTAGCGGTATAGCCGTGCGGCGGCAGCCATTTGGCCAGCGCCGTCGGTTCCAGGAACGCGCGGTAGATGCGCTCGGCCGGCGCGCGCAGGACGCGGTGCAGGCGGACGCTACCGGGATGGCCGTTGCGCATGGTGGTTTCCTCATTGGTGGACGGCGCGCGCAGGATGGCACGCGCTCATGACACCGACGAATGGGTCAAGCCAGTTTCGACACTTCCAGAAAATCCTGAGCAAAACGCTGCAGCACGCCGCCGGCCTCGTAGATCGCCAGTTCCTCGGCGGTGTCCAGGCGGCAGGTCACCGGCACGTCCACGCGCGCGCCGTCAGCGCGGGCGATGGACAGCGTCAGCATCGCGCCGGGGGTGCGCGCGCCGAGCACGTCGAACACCTCGCTGCCGTCGATGCGCAGGGTCTTGCGCGTGGTGCCGGGCTGGAATTCCAGCGGCAGCACGCCCATGCCGACCAGGTTGGTGCGGTGGATGCGCTCGAAGCCCTCGGCCACGATCGCCTCGACCCCGGCCAGGCGTACGCCCTTGGCCGCCCAGTCGCGCGAGGAGCCCTGCCCGTAGTCGGCGCCGGCGACGATCAGCAGCGGCTGCTTGCGCGCCATGTAGGTCTCGATCGCCTCCCACATGCGCAGCACCTGCCCTTCCGGCTCCAGCCGGGTCAGCGAACCGCGTTGCGGCTGGCCATCGACCACGGCCATTTCGTTGAGCAGTTGCGGATTGGCGAAGGTGGCGCGTTGCGCGGTGAGGTGATCGCCGCGGTGGGTGGCGTAGGAATTGAAGTCCTCTTCCGGCACGCCCATCCGCGTCAGGTATTCGCCGGCCGCGCTGTCGGCCAGAATCGCGTTGGACGGCGACAGGTGGTCGGTGGTGATGTTGTCGCCGAGTACGGCCAGCGCGCGCATGCCGCGCAGCATGCGTTCGCCGGCCAGCGCGCCCTCCCAGTAGGGCGGGCGGCGGATATAGGTGCTGTGCGGGCGCCACGCGTACAGCGGCGCCACCTGCGCGGCGGCCAGTCCGCTGCGCGCGAACATCGGCTCGTAGACCTGGCGAAACTGTTCGGGCTTGACGCTGGCGGCGACGATCGCATCGATCTCCGCGTCGCTGGGCCACAGGTCCTTCAGCGTCACCGGCTGGCCGTCCTGGTCCACGCCCAGCACGTCCTTCTCGATGTCGAAGCGAATGGTGCCGGCGATCGCGTACGCCACCACCAGCGGCGGCGAGGCCAGGAACGCCTGCTTGGCGTAGGGATGGATGCGCCCGTCGAAATTGCGGTTGCCCGACAGCACCGCGGTCGCATACAGGTCGCGCTCGATCACTTCGCGCTGGATCGCCGGATCCAGCGCGCCGCTCATGCCGTTGCAGGTGGTGCAGGCGAAACCGACGATGCCGAAACCCAACTGTTCCAGCTCCGGCAGCAGCCCGGATGCTTCCAGATACAGCTGCACCGCCTTGGAGCCCGGGGCCAGCGAAGTCTTGACCCACGGCTTGCGCACCAGCCCACACGCATTGGCGTTGCGCGCCAGCAGACCGGCGGCGATGACGTTGCGCGGATTGCTGGTGTTGGTGCAGCTGGTGATCGCGGCGATGATCACCGCGCCGTCGGGCATCAGGCCTTGCGCCTGTTCGGCCTTGCCGGATGCCAACTTGGCCTGGTCGGCGATGCCGCGCGCGGCCAGGTCGCTGGTCGCCACGCGCTTGTGCGGATTGGACGGGCCGGCCATGTTGCGGGTCACGCTGGACAGGTCGAACGGCAGCACGCGTTCGTACTGCGCCGCGGCCAGGTCGTCGGCCCACAGTCCGGCGGCCTTGGCATAGGTTTCCACCAGCGCGACCTGGGTGTCGTCGCGGCCGGTTAGGCGCAGGTAGTCGATGGTCTGCCGGTCGATCGCGAACATCGCCGCGGTGGCGCCGAACTCCGGCGTCATGTTGGAGATCGTGGCGCGATCGCCCAGGGTCAGCGCGGCCGCGCCTTCGCCGTGGAACTCCAGATACGCGCCGACCACCTTCTGCGCACGCAGGAATTCGGTCAGCGCCAGCACCACGTCGGTGGCGGTGATGCCCGGCTGCGGCCGCCCGCGCAGCGCCACGCCGACGATGTCCGGCAGCCGCATCCACGACGCGCGCCCCAGCATCACGCTCTCCGCTTCCAGCCCGCCGACGCCGATCGCCAGCACGCCCAGCGCGTCCACGTGCGGGGTGTGGCTGTCGGTACCCACGCAGGTATCCGGGAACGCCACGCCATCGCGCACCTGCACCACCGGCGACATCTTCTCCAGATTGATCTGGTGCATGATCCCGTTGCCCGGCGGAATCACATCGACGTTCTCGAACGCGCGCTTGGTCCAGTCGATGAAGTGGAAGCGGTCGGCGTTGCGGCGGTCTTCCACCGCGCGGTTCTTAGCGAACGCGGCCTTGTCGAAGCCGCCGAATTCCACCGCCAGCGAGTGGTCCACGATCAGCTGCGTCGGCACCACCGGATTGACCTGCGCCGGATCCCCGCCGCGCTCGGCGATCGCATCGCGCAGCCCAGCCAGATCTACCAGCGCGGTCTGGCCGAGGATGTCGTGACAGACCACGCGCGCCGGGAACCACGGGAAATCCAGATCGCAGCGGCGTTCGATCAGCTGCATCAGCGAAGCGTCCAGCATGGCCGGAGCGCAGCGCCGCACCAGATTCTCGGCGAACACCCGCGCGGTGTACGGCAGCGCGGCATAGGCGCCGGGCCGGAGCGCATCGACCGCAGCGCGCGCGTCGAAGTAATCCAGCGAAGTGCCTGGCAGGGAGGTGCGGTAGTGGCTGTTCATGGCTGGCTACGAAGTGGGGAAATAAAGCGGGGGGATGCTTGGCGGGATTCGGGATTCGGGATTCGGAAAAGCGGCGTCAAGCATTTCCAGCACAGCGGATGCGCTCAGCCGACTTGGTCGGCGGTACGCTTTTCGAGTCCCGAGTCCCGAGTCCCGAGCCCCGAAACATCAACCGCGCCGGTCGATCGGCACGAAGGTCTGATCCTCCGGCCCGGTGTAGTTCGCGCTGGGGCGGATGATCTTGCCGTCGATGCGCTGCTCGATAATGTGCGCGCTCCAGCCGGCAGTGCGCGCGATCACGAACAGCGGCGTGAACATCGCGGTCGGCACGCCCATCATGTGGTAGCTGACCGCGCTGAACCAATCCAGGTTCGGGAACATCTTCTTGATCTCCCACATCACCGCTTCCAATCGCTCGGCGATGTCGTACATCTTGCGGCTGCCCTGCGCGTCGGACAGCTCGCGCGCCACGTCCTTGATCACCTGGTTGCGCGGGTCGGACACGGTGTATACAGGATGGCCGAAGCCAATGATCACTTCCTTGCGCGCGACCCGCGCGCGGATGTCGGCTTCCGCTGCGTCGGGCGTGTCGTAGCGCTTCTGCACCTCGAACGCGACCTCGTTGGCGCCGCCGTGCTTGGGCCCGCGCAGCGCGCCGATGCCGCCGGCGATGGCGCTGTGCATGTCGCTGCCGGTGCCGGCGATGACCCGGCAGGCGAAGGTGGACGCGTTGAACTCGTGCTCGGCGTACAGGATCAGGCTGGTGTGCATCGCCTGCACCCACTCCTCGTGCGGCTTGAAGCCATGCAGCAGATGCAGGAAGTGGCCGCCGATCGAATCGTCGTCGGTCTCCACCTCGATGCGCTTGCCGTTGTGGCTGTAGTGGTACCAGTACAGCAGCATCGAGCCCAGCGAGGCCATCAGCTTGTCGGCGATGTCGCGCGCGCCGGGATGGTTGTGGTCGTCCTTCTCCGGCTGCACGCAACCCAGCACCGACACGCCGGTGCGCATCACGTCCATCGGGTGCGCCGACGGCGGCAGTTGCTCCAGCGCCGCCTTGACCGCGGCCGGCACCCCGCGCAGCGAACGCAGCCTCGCCTTGTAGCCGCGCAACTCGCTGTTGCTGGGCAGCTTGCCGTGCACCAGCAAATAGGCGATCTCCTCGAACTGGCTGCTGCGCGCCAGGTCCAGGATGTCGTAGCCGCGGTAGTGCAGGTCGTTCCCGCTGCGGCCCACCGTGCACAGCGCGGTGTTGCCGGCGGCGGTACCGGACAGGGCCACCGATTTCTTCGGCTTGAAGGCGGGTGCAGCCTGGCTGGCGTTGGTGTCGTTCATGCGTTGTCTCCCGGGTAGCGCGGTCGTGTCATCGATGCGGATCAGTGCGCGGGCGCGGCCTGCGGCGGTGCTGCGCCGCGCGCGAGCAGATGCGGCCGTGTGGCGGCGTGGTGCCGGCGTGGATGTTCATGGACGTGCTCGGGCAGGGGAACCGGCGTGGATCATGCGCCCTTGCCGGCGAACAAGGCGTCCAGGCGCTGCTCGAAGGCGTGGTAGCCGATGCGTTCGTACAGCTCCTCGCGGGTCTGCATCGCGTCCACCACGTTGTGCTGGTGGCCGTCGCGGCGGATCGCCGTGTACACCGCCTCGGCGGCCTTGTTGGCGGCGCGGAACGCCGACAGCGGGAACAACTGGATCGCCACCCCGGCCTGCGCCAGTTCGTCGCGGCTGAATAACGGGGTCTTGCCGAATTCGGTGATGTTGGCCAGCACCGGCACCTGCACCGCGTCGACGAAACGGCGGTAGGTGTCCAGGTCGTAGGCGGCCTCGGCGAAGATGCCGTCGGCGCCGGCTTCCACGCAGGCGATGGCGCGCGCGATCGCCGCGTCCACGCCGTCCACCTGGATCGCGTCGGTGCGCGCGATCAGGAAGAAATCGGCATCGGTCCTGGCATCGGCCGCGGCCTTGACCCGGTCGGCCATCTCGCCCTGGCTGACGATCTCCTTGCCGGGGCGGTGGCCGCAGCGCTTGGCGCCGACCTGGTCCTCGATATGGCAGGCAGCCGCGCCGGCCTTGATCAGCGACTTGATGGTGCGCTCGATGTTGAACGCGCTCGGGCCGAAGCCGGTGTCGATGTCCACCAGCAGCGGCAGGTCGCAGACATCGGTGATGCGGCGCACGTCGATCAGCACGTCGTCCAGGGTGTTGATGCCCAGGTCCGGCAGGCCCAGCGACCCGGCGGCGACCCCGCCGCCGGACAGGTAGATCGCCCGATAGCCGGCGCGCTGCGCCAGCAGCGCATGGTTGGCGTTGATCGCGCCGATCACCTGCAGCGGCGATTCGGCGGCCAACGCGGCGCGGAAACGGGCGCCGGCGGAAACATGCGACATGACGGACTCCTGAGAAGAGCGGCGGCCCGCGCAGGACCGTTTCGCGATGCCCGCCAATCTGGCACTCTCGGTCGCGCCGATCAATCTTGATTCAATCAATCAACCTATCAACGGATCGCCATGCCCAGTGCCGCCGACCGCAACCTGATCTCCGCCGCCGAGGCCTGCGCCCTGCTCGGCGTCAGCAGCGCCACGCTGTACGCCTACGTGAGCCGCGGCCTGCTCAGTTCGCGCGCCGGCATCGACCATCGCAGCCGCACCTATCTGCGCGCGGAGGTCGAGCGCCTGGCGCAGCGCAAGCGCGCCGGCCGCGGCGCGGCGCGCGGCGCAGCGCAGAGCCTGGACCGCGGCCTGCCGGTGCTGGAGACGCGGATCTCGCTGATCCGCCCCGACAGCCCCTACTACCGCGGGCGCTCGGCGGTCGCCGCGGTGCGCGCAGGCGCCGGCCTGGAGGACATCGCACGGTTGCTGTGGGAGTGCCAGGACGAGGACCCGTTCGCCGCGGCCGCGGTCGCGCCGTGGCCGCCACGCGTGGCCCCCCTGGCCGGCGACACCACGCTGCCGCCGCTGGAGCGCGCCATGGCCTGCATCCCGCTGCTGGCCCTGGAGCTGCGCCAGCCGCTCAACGCCGCGCCGACGGTACGCCGCGAGATCGCCGCCACCTTGCTGCGGCAGAACGCCGCGCTGCTGGTCGGCACCGCGCCGGACACCCGTCCGGTGCATCGCCTGATCGCCGACCACTGGCGCCCCGGCGATGCCGACTTCGCCGAACTGGTGCGTGCCACCCTGGTGCTGTGCGCCGACCACGAACTCAACGTCTCGGCGTTCGCCGCGCGCGTGGTCGCCTCCACC
>NZ_CAPJ01000423.1 GCF_000331775.1 Xanthomonas translucens pv. translucens DSM 18974 | reverse complement strand
CCTGCTTGGCACCGCCATGGCTGGCGATGGCCACCACCTGCTCCGGGGTCAGGCCATAGGGGGGCTGGCACAGCACCGGCAACAGCCGCTGCACCGTCTCCAGCGCCTGCTTGCCGCCAATATTGTTGGCGATGGTCACCACCTGGTCCGGGGTCAAGCCATAAGGGGGCTTGCACAGCACCGGCAACAGCCGCTGCACCGTCTCCAGGGCCTGCTTGCCACCGCCATTGCTGGCGATAGCCACCACCTGCTCCGGGGTCAGGCCATAGGGCGGCTTGCACAGCACCGGCAACAGCCGCTGCACCGTCTCCAGCGCCTGCTTACCGCCATTATGGCTGGCGATGGCCACCACCTGGTTCGGGGTCAGGCCATAGGGGGGCTTGCACAACACCGGCAATAGCCGCTGCACAGTCTCCAGCGCCTGCTTGGCGCCATCGTGGCTGGCGATGGCCACCACCTGGTTCGGGGTCAGGCCATACTCCTGGCACAGCACCGGCAACAGCCGCTGCACCGTCTCCAGCGCCTGCCTGCCGCCATCGTGGCTGGCGATGGCCACCACCTGGTTCGGGGTCAGGCCATAGGGGGGCTGGCACAACACCGGCAACAGCCGCTGCACCGTCTCCAGCGCCTGCTTGGCACCGCCATTGCTGGCAATGGCCACCACCTGGTCCGGGGTCAGGTGCAGGGGGGCGCCAGTCAGCGCATTGCGCGATGCATGCACGGCCTCCACCGCAGTCACGCCACCACGTTTTGCAATCTTGAGGAGTTGGCCTGTGACCAACTGTAACGGTGGAGCTCTCAACTCTTCCGCCACCATGAGCAAGGCCTCCAGGGCCCGTGCGCCCGACCACTGTTTGCCGACGCCAACGATGTCTTCGTGTGTGGCCTCTGGCAATGCCGCAATCATCTCCGAATACCTGGCCGCTATGGTTCCTAACGCTGCAGGGTGTTTGCTGAGCTCAACGATGTGCGCGTGTGTAAATCCATGGCCGACC
>NZ_CAPJ01000424.1 GCF_000331775.1 Xanthomonas translucens pv. translucens DSM 18974 | reverse complement strand
TAACCCGTGCTCACTCATCCCGAATTGCATCATCGCTTCATCAAATGCTTGCGCTGGGTGAGAGTGGCACTGGAAAAAACTCAGCACGCGAACCACTTGCGCGAGGTCGGCAACCAGATGGGCCGTGCCTTCGGGAACACGGTTATGGACTCTTGTGATCAATGCCGGCGCGTGCGGCAATCCCTTTTTCACCGCATCCAGCGCAGGACGTCCGCCGATGCAAGCCAAGGCGACGAGGCGGTCGTTGGTCAACGCGGCCAACGCCGGATCAGGGCTGGATAACTGGGCAAAAATACTTTCCAGCGCCTGCGTGCCGCCATCTTGGCTGGCGATGGCCACCACCTGGTCCGGGGTCAGGCCATAGGGGGGCTGGCACAGCACCGGCAACAGCCGCTGCACCGTCTCCAGCGCCGGCTTGCAGCCATGATTGCTGGCGATGGCCACCACCTGCTCCGGGGTCAGGCCATAGGGGGGCTTGCACAGCACCGGCAACAGCCGCTGCACCGTCTCCAGCGCCTGCTTGGCGCCAATATTGTTGGCGATGGCCACCACCTGCTCCGGGGTCAGGCCATAGGGGGGCTTGCACAGCACGGGCAACAGCCGCTGCACCGTCTCCAGCGCCGGCTTGCCGCCATTATTGCTGGCGATGGCCACCACCTGCTCCGGGGTCAGGCCATGGTCCTGGCACAGCACCGGCAACAGCCGCTGCACCGTCTCCAGCGCCTGCTTGCCGCCATTATTGCTGGCGATGGCCACCACCTGGTTCGGGGTCAGGCCATAGGGGGGCTGG
>NZ_CAPJ01000425.1 GCF_000331775.1 Xanthomonas translucens pv. translucens DSM 18974 | reverse complement strand
ACTGCTTGCCGCCAATATTGCTAGCGATGGCCACCACCTGCTCCGGGGTCAGGCCATGGTCCTGGCACAGCACCGGCAACAGCCGCTGCACCGTCTCCAGCGCCTGCTTGCCGCCATTATTGCTGGCGATGGCCACCACCTGCTCCGGGGTCAGGCCATAGGGGGGCTTGCACAGCACCGGCAATAGCCGCTGCACCGTCTCCAGCGCCTGCTTGGCGCCATCGTGGCTGGCGATGGCCACCACCTGGTTCGGGGTCAGGCCATACTCCTGGCACAGCACCGGCAACAGCCGCTGCACCGTCTCCAGCGCCTGCTTGGCGCCATCGTGGCTGGCGATGGCCACCACCTGGTTCGGGGTCAGGTTATAGGGGGGCTTGCACAGCACCGGCAACAGCCGCTGCACCGTCTCCAGCGCCGGCTTGCCGCCATTATTGCTGGCGATGGCCACCACCTGGTTCGGGGTCAGGCCATAGGGGGGCTGGCACAACACCGGCAACAGCCGCTGCACCGTCTTCAGCGCCTGCTTGGCACCGCCATTGCTGGCGATGGCCACCACCTGGTCCGGGGTCAGGTGCAGGGGGGCGCCAGTCAGCGCATTGCGCGATGCATGCACGGCCTCCACCGCGGTCACGCCACCACGTTTTGCAATCTTGAGGAGTTGGCCTGTGACCAACTGTAACGGTGGAGCTCTCAACTCTTCCGCCACCATGAGCAAGGCCTCCAGGGCCCGTGCGCCCGACCACTGTTTGCCGACGCCAACGATGTCTTCGTGTGTGGCCTCTGGCAATACCGCAATCATCTCCGAATACCTGGCCGCTATGGTTCCTAACGCTGCCGGGTGTTTGCTGAGCTCAACGATGTGCGCGTGTGTAAACCCATGGCCGACCAATGCGGCGTGGTGCTGCGCCACTGTCGAACGCACCGTCGGTTTGATCTTCTCCTGTTGCTGCTGGCTGTAGCCGAACGTGCTTAGATCCACATGCGCGTCAGGCGAAGCGTCCAAGGTCTGGGCAGAACGCCGCCGCGCCGCCGCTTTGGTGCGCGGCGGCGCGGCAGTGATCGCCGCACTTGCTGAGGGCTGCGGGTTATCTACTGCACGCAGAGCCGATTGCGCCTCATCCAACTCGCCTGTGGCCGCCTGTGCATGATGAGCGCCGAAGGCAGGCATCGAATCAAAAAA
>NZ_CAPJ01000426.1 GCF_000331775.1 Xanthomonas translucens pv. translucens DSM 18974 | reverse complement strand
CAGCCGCGACGCGCGAAGCGGCGCACCCGCCGCCGCTTCAGCGCAACAAGCGCCGCATGTACAGCGCGATCAGCCGCGGCCGGTCCAGTGCCAGGCAGACCTGGACGTTGGCGCCGCCCCCCGCTGTTTGGCCACCTGCGGCGGGGTCGCCGGCAACGCCGGCAGGCGGCACTTCCCGCGTGTCCCCCTGGTCGTCGACCGCGATGCGCAATGGCACGGTCGGGCACAGGCCCGGGTCGAGCAGCTGCGCCACCGGCACCACGTCGAACAAGGTCGGGGTGGCGCTGGCCCAGGGCTGGTCGGTATCGCGCCACTGGTAGTAGAGCTGCGCCAGCGCATCGGTCAGCGGATCGCCATGTGCGAACAGCGCCACCCGCTCCGGTTCCTCCAGGGTCACCTGGGTCGCGTCCAGCGGCAGCATCACGATCGGCACGCCGGCGCCGAACACGTGCTGCGCGGCGCCGATGTCGGAGACGATGTTGTACTCGGGCGCCGGCGGGTTCGCCGGCCGGTAGCGCGACTTGCCGTAGCCGGCACGCACCGAGCCGCCCATCAACACCACCTGCCTGAGCTGGGCGAAGCCCTGCGGGTCGCGCTGCAAGGCGCGCGCCGCGTCGGTCAGCGGGCCGAGCACCAGCAAGGTGACCTGGCCGGGATGGCGCCGCGCCTGCGCCAGGATGAAATCCTCCGCGTCCGGCGCCTTGCGCGGCCGCGTGCCCTGCGCCGCCCAGCGCGCCTGGCTGAAGGGAATCGTGCTGATGGTGGCATGGCCGATCGCCAGCGGGATCGCGCTGCGTCCGGCCTGCCGCAACAACCGCTGCAGCAACTGCGCACGCAGTGCGGTGTCGCCCCAGGCCGAGGCAATGCCGAGCACCTCCAGTTCCGGGCTGCGCAGCAGCAGCGCCAGCGCGAACGCGTCGTCGATGTCGTCGCCGATGTCGGTGGACACCACCACCTTCTGCACCGGCGCTGCGGACAGCAGCGTGTGTTGCGCAGGCGCAGCGGCCGTCTCACGCTCCGCTGCCGCGGCAGCAATCGGCGCCATGCCCAGCAGCGCCAGCGCCGCCCACCGTTTCAGACTGCGCATACGCGCCTCCCTAAAAAAGAAACCGCCGGCATGATAGCCGGCGGTCCGTGGTGCATCGCAGTGCTACGCGCCGATCAGAAACGCGCCGATCAGAAATTGGCGCGGAACTGCGCGCCGACGATGCGCGGATCGTTGATGAAGCCGGTGAGGTTGTTGAAGTCGATCGCACCGGTGGCGCGGATCTGGTTGGTGCAGTTGCGGCAGAACACCGACACCTCGTACGCGCCGGCGCCCCAGGTGTAGCCGATCTTGGCGCCGCCTTCGAGCAGCGGCTGGCCGACGAACTCGCGCGAGTCGTACAGGAAGAAGTTGATCGCGCTGCGGTAGGACCAGTCGGTGTAGAAGAAGAACTCGGCGTCGTCGCCGACCGGGATGCCGTAGCGCAGCGTGGCGTTACCCATCCACCTGGCCGCCTGCGGCAGCACGTTGCCGTCGATGATGGCGTTGCCGGCGGCGTTGAGCGGATCGGTCACGGTGCAGGTGCGGCACACGCCGACCGACAGGGTCGGATCCTCGATGCGGGTCCAGTTGTAGGCGCCGCCGAGGGTGACGCGCAGGTTCTGGGTGAGCAGCGCCTCGAAGTCGAACTCGGCGCCGCGCGCCTTGGATTTGTCGGCATTGAGCAGGCGCACGTCGTTGGAGGTGCCGCCGACCGCGGTCAGCTGCTGGTCCTTCACCCGGAAATCGTAGATGTCGAAGCTGATCCGCGCGCGCTTGTCGAACAGGTCGGACTTGATGCCGATCTCGTACGCATCCACGGTCTCCGGCGCGGCCACGGTCAGCGGCGCGGTCGCCGATGGCACGCCGAAGCTGGCGCCGCGGAAGCCGCGCGCGGCGCGGGCGTAGACGTTGACGGCGTCGTTGATGGTGTAGGTCGCGCTGAGGTCGCCGGTGACCTTGGCATTGTCGGTGCTGCCGGTGGACGGCGCGAGCAGGGTGACGCGGTCCAGCGCCAGCACGTCGAAGGTCTTCTTGTCGTAGGTGTAGCGGATGCCGGCGCGCAGGTCCAGGCGGTCGGTGGCGGCGTAGTTCAGCGAACCGAACGCCGCCCACGAGGTGTTGCGCTGGCGGGTCAGCTGGTAGCTGCTCAGGGTGCCGCCGCCGAAGGTGTTGTAAGTGTAGTTCTCGCCTTCCACCGAATCGTGGAAGTAGTACAGGCCGGCCTGCCAGTTCACCGGGCCGGCGTACTGCGATTCGGCGCGCAGCTCCTGCGAGTACTGGTCCAGGTTCTTGATGCCGCCGGCGGTTTCCACCGGGAACGCGATCACCCCGGGGCCGGACGGCGGCGCGAACACCGCGCCGTAGCCGCCGTCGATGTCGCCGCGGCTGTAGTACTTGCCGATGCCTTCGTAACCGGTGATCGAGTGCAACACGATGTCGCCCAGGTCCCAGGTCAGGTTGGCGCTGCCGCCGTAGGTCTGCAGTTCCTGGGTGTTGGCGCCGTCGATGGAGACCTTGTCCGGATCGAAGCCGTCCACCAGCTTGTTGCTGCCCGGCTGGAAGATGTTGGCGCGGAACAGCCGCGCGGTGCCGTCGAGATGCCGCGCATGCGCGTTGAACAACGCGCTGAAATCCTCGCCCGGCTGGAACAGCAGCTGCACCCGCACCGCCGAGTCGGTGTAGCCCTCGAACGCGCGGTCGTCCACGGTGTTGTCGACCCAGTCGTCGCGGCGCTGGCCCAGCGCCGACACGCGCGCGGCCCACGTGTCGCCCATGGCGATGCTCAGGCCGGTTTCCATGGTCATGGTGCCGTAGCTGCCGTAGGACAGGCTGGCGTAGCCATCGTTGGCGCCGATGCTGGGCTTGACCGAGTTGAACTTGACCACGCCGGCAGGCGTGTTGCGGCCGAACAGCGTGCCCTGCGGGCCGCGCAGCACTTCCAGGCCTTCCAGATCGAAGATCGGGAAGCCCTTCAGGAACGCGTTCTCGGCGACCACGTCGTCATACACCAGCGACACCGGCTGCGAGGCGTAGGTGTTGAAGTCGGTGTTGCCGTAGCCGCGGATGTAGAAGCGCGGGAAAACGCGGCCGTTGGAGGATTCGACATTGAGGCTGGGCGCCTTGCCGGCCAGCACGCGCACGTCCGAGCCGCTGGTGGCGATCGCATTCAGGTATTCCGGGCGCAGCACGCTGGCCGAGATCGGCACGTCCTTGGAGTCTTCCGAACGCCGTTCGGCGGTGACCTTGACCGTGTCCAGGCGGGCGACCCCGTCCGTGCTGTCCGCCTGCTGGGCGGCGGCGGAGAACGAAACAGCGGAAACGACGGCGACGGCAAGTGCGCTGGTGCGCAGCGACCAACTGGCGGACATGGGAACTCCGGAGTGGAATGGGCAAGAGCGGGTGCGCGCCGCCGGCAAGCGATGTCGCGCCGCAGCATAATTAACACAAAATACACATGCTTTGCATGGTCCGGTCACTTGAACGCATTAAGAGCGGCTAACAAAACTCTGGAAGTTGCCGTAGGCAGATGACGCAACAGGCCATGGACAGCAGAGCCAGGTGGATATCAATCCGGCGTTCGAAGCGGGTCCGCAGTTTTCCCATGCCGGCAAACCAGGCATGCGTGCGTTCAACTCCCCAGCGGTATCGGCCCAGGCGATCGTTGCGTTTCACCCCCTTGCGGGCAATGCGTGGAGTCACCCCTCGTCGCTTCAGGTGGTCCCGGCACCGATCCATGTCGTAGGCCTTGTCGGGGTTCAGTCGACAGACGTGTAAAAATGACTCAAAAGATCGGATTTCACCTATTGTATCAGTGATTTATCGGGCATTTCTTGGCAACAAAACTACACCGCCAACGCCAGTTCAATCCAATACGGTTCCGTGATCGGCTCCACGTCAATCAGGTAGTCTCCGACTGAGCCTCAATGAGCCAATAGCTCCTTCAACCATGCGAGCTCG
>NZ_CAPJ01000427.1 GCF_000331775.1 Xanthomonas translucens pv. translucens DSM 18974 | reverse complement strand
CTCGAAGAAATCGCTGAAGCCGCCGCCGGCGCCGCCGTTGCCGAACACTTCCTCGAAGTCGTAGCCCTGCGCGCCGCCGTAGTTCGGCGGGGCCTGGAACTCTTCGCCCGGCCGGTAGCCCTGCGCGCGCAGCTGGTCGTAGGCGGCGCGCTTGGGCGGATCGCGCAGCGCCTCGTAGGCCTCGTTGATGGCCTTGAACTTGTCCTCGGCGCCGGCCTCCTTGCTGACGTCGGGATGGTATTTGCGCGCCAGCCGCCGGTAGGCGGTCTTGATCTCGGCGTCGCCCGCGCTGGGCTCCACGCCCAGGGTCGCGTAGTAATCCTTGAATTCCATCCATCACCTCAAAAAGAGTCGGCCCGCCGCCTTGCGGCAACGGGCCGGTTGCATGCTGCGCACCATCGCCCGGCCATTCTACTGGCCGGCCGCGAAGGCGCGGCGACGCCGCGGCGTCGCCGGCGCGTGCGTGCGCTTACTGCACGATCGTGGCCCCGGTGTCGACCTGGATCCGGCGCGGCGTGCTCGCCGGGCGCTTGGGGATGCGCACTTCCAGCACACCATGGTAGCCGGTGGCGGAAATGTTGTCGGGATCGGCGCTGTCCGGCAGCGCGAAGCGGCGGTGGAAGCTGCCGTAGCGGCGCTCGATGCGCGAGAAGCGCTCGCTGTCGGCGGCGGACTCGTTCTTGCGCTCGCCCCGGATCGACAGGATGCCCTTGTCCATCGACACCTCGATCTCGGACGGGTCGATGCCAGGCAGGTCGGCGTACAGCACGAAGCGCTCGGCCTCTTCCTTGATGTCCACGCGCGGCACCCACTGCGCGGTGACGACGGCCGACTCGTCGGTGCCGCCATTGGGGTCGAAGAAGCGGTCGAACACCTGCTTGATCTCGTTCTGGAAGGCGGCCTGGGCCGGCAACGGGCGATAACGGACGATGCTCATCTCGTAGTCTCCTGCAACGTGAATGGGATGAACCCTGACGGGTGGTTCGCGGCGCCGGGCCAGGCCCGCCGCCATGCCTGCCAGATAGGAACCGGCCCGCGCTTTTCAAGGGCCTTGACGCTGCCTTCCCATTCCGATTTCTAGACTCGATTCATCCAAGGAGCCCGACATGCCCATCCAGCCCGGCGAACGCATTCCCGAAGTGGTCCTGCAACGCATCCGCGAGGGCGTGGAACAGGTGGACACGCGCAGCCTGTTCGACGGCCGCAACGCAGTGCTGTTCGCGGTACCCGGCGCGTTCACCCCGACCTGTTCGGAGAAGCACCTGCCCGGCTACGTCGAGCACTTCGAGGAATTCCGCAAGCGTGGCATCGAGGTGTACTGCATGGCGGTCAACGACCCGTTCGTGATGCAGGCCTGGGGCACCAGCCAGCTGGTCCCCGACGGCCTGCAGATGCTGTCCGACGGCAACGGCGAACTGGCCAAGGCGCTGGGCCTGGAAATGGACGCCAGCAGCTACGGCATGGGCGTGCGTGCGCGGCGCTTCGCGCTGTACGCCGAGGACGGCGTGGTGCGTGCGCTGTTCGTCGAGGCGCCGGGCGAATTCAAGGTCTCCGCCGCCGACTACGTGCTGCAACACCTTCCCGACTGATCTCCTTTCACCCATCACACAGGAACCGGCCAGCCATGTCCAACACGCCAGCCAACGACGCCAAGCCGCTGCAGCACGCCGCCGGCCTCACCGATACCGCCACGCTGCGCGCCAACGCGCGCCAGAGCATCGAGGACGGCGCGATCACCAAGAGCTACAGCGCCGACCGCGAGGCGGTGATCAAGCTGCTCAACGATGCGCTCGCCACCGAGTACGTGTGCGTGCTGCGCTACTACCGCCACTACTTCATGGCCTCGGGCATGCTCGCCGACGCGATCAAGGCCGAGTTCCTGGAGCACGCGCAGCAGGAGCAGGAGCATGCGCACAAGCTGGCCGAGCGCATCGTGCAGCTGGGCGGCGAGCCGGACCTCAATCCCGACACCCTGACCGCGCGTTCGCACGCCGAGTACAAGGAAGGCGAAGACCTGCGCGACATGGTCAAGGAGAACCTGATCGCCGAGCGCATCGCCATCGACAGCTATCGCGAGATGATCCATTTCGTCGGCGACAAGGACACCACCACCAAGCGCATCCTGGAGCAGATCCTGGCCCAGGAAGAAGAGCATGCCGACGAGTTTTCCGACCTGCTGGAAGGGTGGATCGGGAAGTAGGTCTGCGGATCGCGCGCATGCACATCCAGCGCCCGGCACCTGCCGGGCGCTTTTTTTGTGGCAAGCGCGGCGGGGTTCGCCGGTAAAGCCCGCCCCTCCTGTAGGAGCGGCTTCAGCGGCGACAGATACCTTCGGTAAGTTCATGTCGCGGCTGAAGCCGCTCCTACAGGAATCATGAAATTCCCCACCGCCGAAGCAATGCCCTGTCGGGCGCACTCAATGCAACACCCGGAACCGCACCTGCGTCCAGGCGCCATTGCTGGCCAGCGCAGTCAGGGTATGGTCGCCGGCATCGGCGAAATCGCGCTGGAAGTTGCGCGCGCCCTCGGTGCGCGCGATCCAGCGCCCATCCAGCAGCCAGTCCACCGGCGCGGTGGTGCCGAGCGCGCGCACCTGCAGGCGCACGCTGGGGCTGCCCGGCGCGCGCGCCAGCGTGGCGCGGTCGTTGAGGCCTTCGATGCGCAGCACGTCGTTGCCGCCGCGGCCATCGTCGCGGCAGTCCGGCGCCAGTGCGGGCAGTTGTCCGGCCTGGCGTTCGCTGGCGTGCAGCCATGGGGTCAGCAGCGCCGGCCAGCGCGCGAGTTCGCGCTGCACCGGCGTGTGCGGACGCGCGCAATCGGGCGACAGGCGCAGGCCGCTGCGCGCGTCCACCTGCACCGTGTCGCGGCCGGCGCTCCATAGCCGCGCGTCGCGCTCGGCGAAGGTCGGCGGCACCGCGCCGTCCAGCGCGTAGGCGGAGAAGCGCCGCTGGCACAGCGCGGGCGGGGTCTGTTCGGCGGCGATGCCCAGTGGCCAGCACACGTCCAGCTGTTGCACGTTGCCCGGCATCGGCCGCGGCGCGTTGTCGCCGCGCGCGCGCGGCAGGCTGTCGATAGTCTCGAACATCAGCGGCAGCGCGGTCACCGCGCCGTACTGGCCAGGCAACGGGGTGCCGTCCGGGCGCCCGACCCACACGCCGACCGTGTAGCGGCGGGTGCTACCGATCGCCCAGGCATCGCGGTAGCCGTAGCTGGTGCCGGTCTTCCATGCCACCCGCGGGCGCGTGCCGACGTCGAAGGTGCCGATGCCGTAGCCGGGGCGCGGATTGGCCTGGAGAATCTCGCGCACGATCCACGCCGCGCCGGGCGACATCAGCCGCCGGTCGATGATCTTATCGGTGGCGGTGTAGCGCACATGCCCGGCGATGCCGTCGCGGTTCAGCGCGGCGAAGGCGCCGACCAGCTGTTCCAGCTGCGCGCCGGTGCCACCGAGGATCAAGGCCAGATTCGGGGTGCTGCCGCGCGGAAACTTCAGGCCGATGCCGGCATTGTTCAGGCGTGCGGCGAAACGCGCCGGCCCGACCCGATCGAGCAGGTCCACCGCCGGCACGTTCAGCGACAGGCGCAAGGCGCTGGCGGCGCCGACCGGGCCGTTGAAGGCTTCATCGAAGTTGCCCGGACGGTAGTCGCCGAAACTCTGCGGCGCATCCACCAGCAGGCTTTCGGAATGGATCAGGCCGTCGTCCAGGGCCATGCCGTACAGGAACGGCTTGAGCGTGGAGCCGGGCGAGCGCCAGGCCTGGACCATGTCCACGTCGCCGAGCCGCTTGCGGTCGCCGAACGTCACCGAGCCGATGTAGGCGCGCGCCTGCAGGTCGCGGTTGTCCACCACCAGCAAGGCCGCGGAGGTGCGCTCGGGCAGCTGCGAGAAATACGCGCTGACCCGATCCTCCAGGGTGCGCTGCAGATCGGCGTCGAGGGTGGAGACGATGTGCGCGGCGCGCGGCGATTGCCGGCGCAGGCGTTCGGCCAGCAGCGCGGCATGCATCGGCGCCTGCAGCGAGCGCGCCACCACCGGCTCGATGCGCGCGTCGTCGACCTGCGCGCGTGGCCACACGTGCAGTTCGACCATGCGCTCGAGCACCTTGTCGCGCGCGGCGCGCGCGGCTTGCGGATGCCGGTCCGGACGCAGCCGGCTCGGTGCCTGCGGCAGCACCGCCAGCAGCGCCGCTTCGGCCTGCGACAGGCGCGCGGCCGGTTTACCCAGGTAGGCCCAGCTCGCCGCGTCCACGCCCTCGATGGTGCCGCCGTAGGGCGCGCGCTCCAGGTACAGCTGCAGGATCTGGCGCTTGCTCAGGTGCGCTTCCAGCTGCAGTGCGCGCAGCAGCTGCTGCAGCTTGCCCAGCGGCGTGCGCGTGCTGACCTCGTCCGGCATCAGGATCCGCGCCACCTGCATGGTCAGGGTGGAACCGCCGGACACGATGCGGCGCGAAAACAGCCACTGCTTGCCGGCGCGCAGCAGCGCCCACGGATTGACCCCGGGGTGGTGCCAGAACCAGCGGTCCTCGTAGTTCAGCAGCGCCTGCAGGTACAGCGGCGACACGCTCTGCGGCGTGGCCGGGTAGCGCCACACGCCGTTGCCGTCGGCGAAGGCGCGCAGCGGGGTGCCGTCGGCGGCGACCACCAGGGTGGAGGTATCGCGCGATTTCGGCAGCGGCAGCGGGAATGCAAGGTCCAGCAGCAACAGCGTGGCCAGCAGCGCCGCGGTGCCCCAGCGCAGCAAGCGCCATGGCAGGCGGCCCCAAGGCGGCCGCGACAGCAGGCGCTTCCAGCGCCAGGTGCGCCGCGCGGGAAGCGTGGCAGCGGATACGTCCTGTGGCATGCGGGCTCCCGTTGGAAGCGGTTATTTTGCCTGTTGCGACCGCATCGGCGCATCCGCGCTGCGCACACTCACCGGCGGTGCTGCCCGCCTAGCCGCTGCGCAGTCGTTTGGTTGGTCGCTGCAAACCCCATCGCCACGCGCGGCAGGGGCATGGCAGCAACCACTGCCCGGCAGCCGGCGGACCTCAGCTGGAACGCCGTGCCGGCCCCACTGATCCACACAAGCGCAGCAGCGACGATCAGCGGCAAGACGAGCAGGCGCAGCTCGGTCTTTGTTGCTGTTTCCGATGCCTGGTGCCCTTCGCGAAACTACACAGGAATTCTGAATTTCCGAACATTGAGACATGTGACGCACTATCGTAGTGCCCGCCAAAAAACCTGCCAACGAGACCGGCCATGGGAAACTGCTATTCGGGCACCTCCAGAAGGCACAGCGGCAGGTACGCCGCGAGCTACTCACCTTACCCGGAGTACGCGTCTCCGTCGCCTTCGACAGAACATTTGTCGGCGTCGTCTCCGCTGATGGAGCCAGCGGCGCCGGAAGGCCTGGACCGTGCCCCACGCAAGGTGTCGCACCATCGCCTGGATCGCGAAGGCGAGTGCCTGACCATGGTGTCGGCCGATGCCTATCAGGCGGCGCGACGGCGTAAGCACACTGCGATCAAAGACCGGGAGCCTACGGCGTTTCCCTGCATTCTGGTCGGCGATGCCGATGCTGATGCTGATGCTGATGCTGATGCCGAACAGCCTGGCACGATCGAGATCGACAGCTCCACCGTTGTGAAAGTGGCGGGCTTCAACTACCTGGTCCGCAACGACGCCAGCACCAGCCACCTCTACAGCACGGGAACAAGCAAGCGCAACACGCCGGTTGTGACCGATGATATGGGTTCGTGCATCGCTGTCGCCTGCGCTGCGGAAAAGATCGACCGCCGCACTGGCGCTTGCCTGCCAGGGGCGAAGGCGCGCGTTTTTCATCTGCTTCCGTTCGCACGGCAGGAGATGGCGCCGGAGGTGATGGCGTCGCTGCAGCGCTATGTGGAGAGGACGCAGCAGCAAGGCTTGACGCTGCGGGTCGCCATGCATGGCGGCGAACGTGATAACGCCGCTTCGATAGCCACGGTAAAACAGCTGCGCACGCTATTCCAGGAAGCACACATCCCGGTGGAATTCGATCAAACCTGCGAAAAACGCACAGACAACACGCCATTAGGCGCCGTCATCCTGGAAGATCATTCGGTGCAGTTCTTCACGCATATCGTGGCCTGATGCGTAGCGCAGTGTGGCAGCTTGCGGGCAACCATGCGGATGGGCCGAACCACCAAGGCTGCATGAAAAAAGCAGAAAACGCGAGGGCCGAAACCGGCAAGTGGCACCGGCAACACCGCAGGACACTTGCTGGCTAGCGGCTAGCCGCGCCGACGACGCCACAAGCAACGGCACGGCGACGTCGCGGTCCGCATGGCGTTGCACGACAACACGTGCGCATCGCCCCGGTCTGGCGCGATCGCCGAATCCGCAAGCGGAAAAAGGCGATCGATACGCACAGGTGCGTGGCGAACCGCGCGCTCAGCGCTTCTCGAGCGAGGCGCGGTAGCGCAGCAGGGCTTCGGGTTCGTCGGTCTGGAACGCGCCGATGCCGGCGCGGTGCAGACGCCCCCACACCGCATCCGGATCGCGCAGCGCATCGGCGTCGCCGCCGTAGCCGGCGATGAAACCTTCCCACAGCGTGTTGACCAGCAGCCGCACGTGCTGCTTGCTGGCCAGCGCGGCTATCGGCGGCAGTTGCTCGGCGCGCATCCGTGGCAGTTCGATCGCCACCGGACGCACCTTGCCGCCGGTCTGGGTGCGCACGGTCTGCAGCAGGTCGTCGCTGCCCGGCGGATTGAGCAGCACCGGGGTGAAGTTCACCTGGTCGAATGGCGGCAGCGACGCCAGCGGCTGGCTGTGCACGCCGACCTCGGTCTTGAGCACCACCTGGCGCTGCATGCCCGCGCGCCGCACTGCGTCGGCCACCTCGGCGTAGATCGGCGCCTTGACGTCGAGATTGAGCATGATCCGGCCCTTGGCCGCGGCCAGCATCTGCTCCAGGGTCAGCGGATGCTGGTCGGTGAGCGGCGCATCGGCGCCGCCCTCGTCGTCGCGCAGGCGCAACCGCGACAGCTGCGCCCAGGTCATCTCGGCGACCTGACCGCTGCCATCGGTGGTGCGATCGACCGTGGCGTCGTGGAACATCACCAGGGTGCCATCGGCGGCACGGCGGATGTCGGTTTCGAGCATGTCCACGCCCAGCGCCACGCAGCGCTCCAGGCCGGACAGCGAGTTCTCCGGCGCGTGGCCGGCGAAACCATGCTCGGGTGCCGGATTGTGGCAGCCGCGATGGGCAACGACGAAGATGCCGCCGGCGGGATCGGCCAGGCGTGCCTGGCTGGCGGCACTGCCAGCGGGGGCTGCAGCGGCGGGACCGGCGAGGGCGCTGCCCAGCAACAGCAGTGGGAACAGGGAAGATTTCATGGCGGTAGCAATCCGGAGGTGCGAAAGGTTCAAAGGGAAGGTGTGAAACGGATGCCGAACCAGTACGTGGTCGGCACCGAGTAAGTGTCTTTCAGCAGGTTCTCGCCCGGCCCGGTCACGCTGGTGATACGGCTGTGGGTCACATTGCTGACCTGGCCGACCACGCTGACCTGCTTGTTGATCGCATAGGTCGCCGACAGATCCAGCTGCGAGCGCGGCGCCCAGTACAGGTCCTGCCAGTCGATGTTGCTGACGATGGCGCGCAGCGCCTTGCCCTGGCGGTTGTAGGCCGCGCGCAGTTCCAGCCCGCCGATGTTGTAGAACAGCGAGGCGTTGGCGGTGTAGCCGGGCTGGCCGACCAGGCGATCGACGCTGCGCTCGCGCTGGCTCACGTTCGGCGCGGTGCCGACGCTATACGGCACGTCCATACCGCCGTCCAGCAAGGCCAGATTGGCGCTGGCGCCCAGCCCGGACAGTGCCGGCACGCCGGGCAGCAAGGTATTGAGCACCGCGCTCAGTTCCAGGCCGCGGATATGCGCATTGGAGGCATTGGCCGGGGTGCTGATCAGCACATTCGAATAGGTGGTGCCGTTGTAGCTGAACTGGTCGGTGCGCGACAGGGTGAAGATCTCGTCCTGGATGCGCTTGTTGAACACCGCCGCGGCCAGCATGCCGTCGAAATCGTCCGGCAGGCGCCATTCCAGCGACAGGTCCAGGTTGGTCGATACGCGCGGCTTGATGTCCGGATTGCCCACGGTCACGGTCACGCCCTGCGCATTGGGGTTGCCCATATCGGTGGTGTTGACGAAGCCGATCGAGGTGCGCGCGGCGTAGGCGTCGTACGGCGGGCGGCCGAGCGTGCGGCTGGCGCCGGCGCGCAGGTCGAGGCGGTCGCTGAGGTGGTAGGTCATGATCGCCGATGGCAGCAGGTTGGCGTAGTGCGAATCGGTCGGCGCGTCGACATAGACGTATTTGCCGCTGGCCGTATCCAGCTGGCGCTGGCGGCCGATGGTGGACTGGTCGGTGTTGTCGTAGTGCAGGCCGGCCTCCACGTTGAATGCCTCGGCACGGTAGCTGACCAGGCCGTAGGCGCCGAAGATATTTTCGGTGTGGCTGAAGTTGTCCTGGTTGCTGAAGGCCGACTGGTCGGTGCTGTTGAACGCGCTGCGCGGCGTGGACTGCAACACACGCCGCGCCTTGTTCGGATCGATGGTGATCAGGTTCAGGCCGAGATAGCGCAGCGGCGCGTTCGAAGGCGCCAGCACGTCGGCGATGTTCAACGCCGGCGCGCTGCTGTTGGGCTGGTATTCGTCGCGGTAGATGTTGAACGACGGCTTGTCGGTGGTGTACGACAGGCCGGCGCCGAAGCCCAGGCCGAGGTCCTGCTCGCCCTGGTTGAAGGCGTAGTCCAGGCGCCCGGTGAGGATGCGGTCGCGCGCGCTGCGCTTGTAGTCCGGGCGCCAGTACAACAGGCTGTAGTTGTCGTAGTCGTAGTACGCCTGCGGCGCCACCGGGAAGCGCTGGTTCAGCGCCGAGGTGTCGTAGTTGAAGGCGTAGTTGGCGGTGGGATTGACGCTGACACCGGCGCCGGTCTGGCCGACCGGGACCGGCGCCGGGCGCGACGCGCCGGTGACGTACTTGAACATCTGGATCGGTTCGTCGTAGGTCGCATCCGACCACGAGCCGCGCGCGGACAGCACTTGGTGATCGTCCGGCCGCCATTCCATGCCGGCCTGGCCGAGCTTGGTGCGGGTGGTGGTGACCTGGTTGGAATAGCCGACCTCGATGTCGCCGGCCGGGTAACTGCCGGAGGTCGCGGTCTGGTTGACGACGCGGTTGCGGTTGCGCGGATCGATCAGCAGTTCGTTGCGCTGCATGTCGTCCTTGAAATAGTAGTAGCCCGCGGTGACGTAGGCCTGCAGGTCGGCGCTGGGGTGCGCCTCGAACTTGCCGGTCAGGCCGTAGCGGTCGCGCTTGTCCATCACGTACCAGTACTTGTCCTGCTGCGGCACCGCCCAGCCGTTGCCGAGGTTGCTGCCGCTCTGCAGCACGCCGTTGCCGTCGTAGAACCCGTAGTGCACCGTGTCGGTGGTCATGTGGGTTTCTGTGTAGCTGCTCAGCGTCTGGTAGTTGCCCGACAGGGTCAGGCCGTACTGCCGGTCGCTGCCGAAAGTGGTGCTGCCGGTGGCGCCGAGGCGGTAGCCGGGGTCGTCCTGGTCGCGCGGCTTGCCGACGTCGTTGGCATGGCCCAGCGAGGCTTCGCTGGTGAAGAACGGCTTGCCGCCGTTCTCGAACGCGCTGCGCGTGCGCAGGTTGATCGCACCGCCGGTGGCGTTGGGATCGAGATCCGGAGTGAAGGTCTTGACCACCTGCAACTCGCTGACCATCGAGGCCGGCAGGATGTCCAGGCGCACGCCGCGGGTGATCGAGCCGAGCGTGCCGTTCGGCGTGCCCGGCGAGGCCACGGTCAGGCCGTCGATGGTGACGTTGTTGTAGGACGGGCCGAGGCCGCGCAGCACCGGCGTGGCGGCCTCGTCGCGCGGATGTTCGTTGTCGGTCGCCGGCAGCACCGACAGGCCGGGGATGCGGCGCAGCGCTTCGACGATGGTGGTGTCCGGCAGCGCGCGCACGTCGGTGGAGCTGATCACGTCGGTGATGTTGGTCGCCGCGCGCTTGCTCTCGATCGCCGCGGCATTGGCCTTGCGCACGCCGGTGACGACCACGCTGTCCAGGGTCTTGGGCGCGCCGGCGTCGCCGGCAACGGCAGCCGAGGCGGCGTCGGCATCGGTATCGCCGGTGTCCGCAGGTGCCGGCATCGGCTTGGCCGCCTGCTGCGCAAGGGCCGCCTGGCAACTGGCAGCGAGCATGCAGACCAGCAAGGCGCGCTGGTGGCGGGAGGGGCGGCGAGGCAATTGCGTCATTTCATGATCCCTGGAAAAACTTCAAAAATGAAATTAATAACTTAAAAGTAGTTAATTTTATCCAGCGGTCCATGACAAACCCATGTCAGTGCGTGGGGGTTATGCGCGACGCCGCGTTCACTCCAAGTCCGGCATTGGCGACCGCGTTTGCAGCAGCGGGGGCGAGACGGCGATGCGCCGCTGCGCTGCCCAGGCGCGGCGATGGTCGGCGCCACAGCGAGACGGCCGCTGCTGTCTGGTCATCGAACCGCCACGGCGGACTGTGCGTCCGCCCCAAAACGACGATAGGGCCGCAAGGGCTCTATCGTTCCACGCATTGCCTGCGGCCGGATCCGCGACGGCCTGTCCTCACTCGCCGAACAGGCCGACCCGTTACGTCTTCCCGGGAAGCGAGGGCATGCCTTAAGGCTGCACGACGCTGATCGTGCCAGGGTTGCTGCGTCCCACCCCGCGCAGGTCGGGACGGTACATGTCCTCGACCAGCGGCGGCGGCACCGTGTAGGTGCCCGGGGTCACCGCACGCACCAGGTAGAACACCTGCGCCTTGCCGCCCTGCGCCAGGCTCAGCGCGGCCACGTAGCGGTCGTCGCGGAACTCCTCGTGCTTGACGTCGGCGGCGTTGGAACGGTCGCTGATCTCGATGCCGTCCACCACCACGTCGGCCCACTGCTTGGCATCGCCCAGGTTGAAGTTCTCGATCTCCAGGCCGGCCGGCAGCAGGTCGGTCAGCAGCGCGTCGGGCATGCCCGTGTTGGAGGTGATGGTGACGCGCACGATCAGCGCCTCGCCTTCCTTCAGCGGCCGCGGCGTCCACGGATTTCCGTCGGTGCCGTACCACTCGCGTTCCACTTTGAGCGTGCTCTCGTCCACCTCCGGCGCCTTGCGCGGGATGCCGGCGATTTCCAGGCTGGCGTACAGCGGCGCCTCGCCCTGCGGCACGAAGCTGACTCCGCGCGCCAGCTCGGCCTCGCCGAACTGGCGGCCGAACGCCTTGGCCGCGGCGATCGGCTCGCTGCCGTCGCCGATCGCCAGCTGGCCGGACACCAGCTTGCTCTGGTTGGCCAGCAGCGCCTTGCCCATCCGCGCCAGCGCCACCTGCTCCTGGGTGCTCAGCCACAGCCAGCCGCCGCGGCGGCGCGCGTCGATTTCGCGGCCCAGCGCCACCGCGCGCGCGTCGTACTCGGGCTGGGCCAGGCCGCGCTCGTGCAGCAGCGCGATCATCAGCGCGTCGTCGCGGATCACGCTGCCGTAGTCGCCGAAATACTGCGGACGGTCGGCGCTGTCCTTGGCGAAGCCGGCCGCGATCGCCGCTTCGCCACGCTTCTTGTCGCCCTGCAGCGACAGCGCCACGCCCAGATGCACCAGCGACAGGCCGGTCAGCGCCTTGCCGCGATCGTTGTCGTACAGCGCGCGCAACGTACCCAGCGGGGCGCGGTTGACCCGCGCCAGCACATAGCCCGACCACGCCTGGTTGGCGAACTTCAGGTTCTCGCGGCGGTCCTGGCCGTAGAAGTTGTTGCCGCCGGACAGCAGGTCCTCGCTGAGCCGGTTGAGCGCCTTCTGCAGCACGTTGTCGGGCACCGCGAAGCCGGCGTCCTTGGCGTCGAGCAGGAACTCGGCGATATACGGTGTCAGGCCCGGATTGACGTCGCCGTCGTCGCCCCACATCGAGAAGTGGCCGCTGGAGATCTGCATCGAGGCCAGCCGCCCGAACGCGCCTTCCATGCGCGCGCGGCGGCTGGCCGCATCCAGGCCCTTGGCGCCGAGCAGCCTGGCGGTGGCGTCGTCGAGCAACAACGCGGCGTAGCCCTTGCTGGTGGTCTGCTCGGCGCAGCCGTACGGGTAGTCCAGTGCCCCCTGCAGCGCGCTGGCGAACGGGACCGGCGGCAGCGCGCTGACCAGCATGCGCGCGTTGACCGAGCCGGCCATCAGGCCTTCGGCATCGCCCATGCCCAGCGTCACCGGCGCCAGCCCGCCGGTAGCGGACGTGTCCAGCACGCGAGTCTGCGCGCGCAGCACCGACGGCCACGCCGCGCGCACCGGCAGGTCGTAGCGGCGGTCCACGCTGTAGCCGTTGCCGTCCACCCGCACCCGCACCTTGGCCACGCTGTAGCCCTCCTGCGCCACCAGCGGGAAGCTGAGCGTGGCCTTGCCGTCCTTGCCGAGCTTGGCGCTGCGCGCGCGCTCGGCGATCGCCAGCGGGCCTTCGCCGTCCACCCGCACCTTGAACTCGCCCGCCTGCCCGGTGAAGTTCTGCACGTCCAGGGTGACCGTGCTGCGGTCGCCCGGCGCCAGCACCCGCGGCATGCTGGCCTCGGCCACGATCGGCGCACGCACCAGCGTCTCCACGTCGCGGTTGCCGTAGCGTTCGTCCGCATACACCAGCGCCGAGACCCGCAGCGTGCCGTTGAAGTCCGGTACCGGCAGTTGCACCCGCGCATTGCCCTTGGCGTCGAGCTTCACCGAGCCGGAGAACAGGTCCACGGTCTGCACCCGCGCGGTCGGGCGCTTGGCCTGCGGCAACGCCGCCAATGCCATGTCGCCGCCGAAGCGCAGCTTGCCGGTCCCGCCCTCGAAGCTCTCGATCACCCGGCCGTAGATGTCGTAGGCGTCCACGCCCAGGCGCCGCTGCGCGAAGAACTGCGCGTTGGCGTCGGGCACCGGGAAGCGGGTGATGTTGAGGATGCCCACGTCCACCGCGGAGATGGTCACGTGCGCCTGCTTGCCGGCCAGTTCCGGCGCGCTGACCGTCACCGGCAGCGGCTGTTCGGGGCGCATCTGCTTGGGCGCGACCAGGCCCACCGCCACGCGCCGGGTCTTGCGCTCCATCGGCACGAAGGCCACGCCGACCGCGCGCGCCGGGGTGATCTTGCTCGGCGCCGAACCGCCGCGGAACACCAGCGCGGTGACGTAGACGTCGTGGCGCTCCCAGTCCTTGGTCACCGGGATCTCGAAGCGGCTGCCCGGCTTCACGTCGATGTCCTGCACGTACAGCATCTTGTCGCTCTCGACCATCAGCACGCCGGGTCCGGCATGCGGCGGGGTCAGGGTGACCTTGAGCGTGTCGCCGGCCTTGTAGCCGGTCTTGTCCAGCGCCAGCTTGACCTTGTCCGGGCGCGCGTCCAGGCCGCGGTTCTCGTCGTTCCAGCTCCAGCCGGCGCGGAACGGATAGCGCGTGGTCAGGCCGGTGGACGGATCGAACACGTCCACGCGGTACTCGCCCCACTCCACCGGGAAATCGAACTTGGCCGCGCCGCTGCCGGCATCGACGGTGATGCTCTGCTTGTTCTCGAAGCGGCGGGTGAAGTCGTAGTCCCAGCGGTTGTCGGTGAACGCCCAGTGGTAGTCGCGCAGCTCGCGCACCAGGGTCACCTTCAACCCCTTGGCCGGCTGCGGCTTGCCCTGCGCGTCCACCCGCATCAGTTCGAAGCGCGCGTTGGCGTTGGCATCGGCGCCGTCCTTGTCGTCGAACAGCGGGCGCACCCCGACCAGCGCCGGCGCCGGCCACAGCACGCGCTTGAGCGTACGGGTGACGGTGCGGCCGCCGGTCTCGTAAACGCTGGCCGAGACCAGCGCGGCGATGGTGCTGGTCGGCTTGGCTTCGTCCGGCAGCGCCAGGTCTTCGGCGAGCTTGCCGTCGGCGCCGAACGCGGTATCGATCACGTCCTTGGCTTCGCGCGGCAGCTGCAGCGTCGGGTCGCCGAAGAAATAGCCGGGAAGCGCCTCGACCGGATGCTGCTCGACCGCCACCGCCAGCTTGGCGGTGAAGCGGTTGCCGTCGGCCGGTGCGCCGTACAGATAGGCGGCGGTGGCCTGCAGCTTGAACGGCTCGCCCGGCTTGAGCGTCTTCTGCGCGCTGTCCAGGTCCAGCTTCATGCGCTCGGGCAGGAACTCCTCGATGCGCAGGGTCATGCCCTGCACCGCTTCCTTGCTGGACGGGTCGGTGCGGAACTCCACCTGCCAGCGCCCGGTCGGCGCATCGGCGGGAATCAGCTGCTCGAAGCTGAAATAGCCCTGCTCGCCCGGCTGCAGGCGGGTCTCGCGGAAGATCTTGCCGTCGGGCTGTGTCAAGCGCAGGAAGACCGGTTGACCGCCGGCCGGCTGCGCGCCCTTGCCGCTGGTCGCCACCGGCTTGCCGTCGTTGTCGCGCAGCAGCGCCGACACGCGCACCGTCTCGCCGGGGCGGTACAGGTCGCGGCCGGACCAGGCGAACACGTCGAACCAGGCGTTCTCGCGCCCGGCCACGGCGAACTCGCTCAGGTCCAGCGCCGGCTGGTTGAACGGCAGCATCGACAGGTCGGTGCCGCTGCGCGCCACCAGTACCTGGCCGGCGTCGAGCGTGTAGTTCAGCAGCGCGTTGCCGTTGGTGTCGGTCTCGCCTTTCAGGAACAGCTCGCCCTGGGCGTCGAGGATGCGCAGTTCCACTTTCTTCGACGGCTCGCCGCTCTGCAGCGAGGCGGTGTGCACGAACAGATTGTCCTTGTAGGCGCGCACGTGCAGGCCGATGTCGCTGACGGTGAAGAACGCGGTGTCGTATTCGTTCTCGAACCGGCCCGGGCGCTTCATCACCGCGAAGTACAGGCCCGGCGCCTGCAACTCCTTGATGTCCTGGATCGGCAGATAGGTCAGCGCGCGCTCGTTCTTGTCGCCGCCGAGCACGAAGCGGTTGACGTAGACCGACTCGGCCAGCTGCGAAATCGGGGTGTGGTCGCTGTAGTCGCTGTCCATTTCCCAGCTACCGCGGCGGCCGCCGCGCTGGTACTGGGCGAAGAACGCCGGCAGCGCGCCTTCCTTGACCCGCATGAACTCCACGTCCACTTCCGGCACATTGAGCGACACCACCGGCAGACCGCGGCTCTCGCGCGCCGGCAGCACGCTGCCCTGCGAAGCGAAGCCGACTGCCGGCTCCAGTTCGCCGGTGTAGACCTTCTGCTTGAGCGGCTTGCCCAGGCGGCTGCCGTCGGCGGCGAGCAGATCGGCGGAGATCAGCACGGTGTAGTCCTTGGCGGCCTCCACGTACGGATAGCGCAGGGTCTTGCCATCGTCGGACAGCGACCAGGCGCTCGCGTCGGTGCCGACTTTTTGTTCGAAGCGCAGCAGCTTGTCGAAGTCCTGGGTGCCGACCAGCGGGCGCGAGAACTCCAGCGCCAGCGACAGCCCGTCGCGCTTCTGGTCGGGATAGGCGCGGACCAGGCCGAAGCCCTTCATCGCTTCCTTCTGGCCCTTCACCGGCTCGCCGCTGGCATCGGGCAACTGCCCGGATTCGTTACGCTTGCAGCCGCCCAGCGCCAACGCCAGGCCCAGCAGCAGGAAGCTGCTCAACACCCCCGCGCGCACGAGGCGCCACTGCCGCTTCGAATCCATGTGCATACGTTCGCTCCGTGAATGTGGCGCGAGTATAGAACGCGGACGCGACCGCCGCAGGCGCGGAATCGACAGTGCGCACCCGGCGTTTGCCGGCCCCTGGCAAGGCGGCCGGGGACGGAGGCGGGCGGGCGCGCCGGACCGGGCGGGCGCCGATGTCTGCGCGCCGTTTGCGGGCGTATGGCGGCGGCGCACACCGCTCGCCCCACCCCGGCCGACCTGCGATCGTCGTCGCCGAACATCACCGTGGAAGCCGCCGAGGAGGCAGCAAGGTTCACCCAGGCTGGATGCAGTCGGGACTGAAGTCCCTCCTACAGTGCACCCGGCCGGATGGCCGCAGGTCCCTGTAGGAGCGGCTTCAGCCGCGACGCGCGAAGCCTGGAACCGCGACGCTTTCGCTGATCGGTCGGGACTGAAGTCCCTCCTACAGTGCACCCGGCTGGATGGCCGCCGGTCACTATAGGAGCGGCTTCAGCCGCGACGAGCGAAGCCTGGACCGCGACGCTTTCGCTGATCGGTCGGGACTGAAGTCCCTCCTACAGTGCACCCGGCTGGATGGCCGCCGGT
>NZ_CAPJ01000428.1 GCF_000331775.1 Xanthomonas translucens pv. translucens DSM 18974 | reverse complement strand
AAATTGCATGCGTGTTAGTCAGGCTCTGGGTCAACGACACCGCTACTACTGCACGGCTCCAGAAATCCTTTTTTGTGTTGTGCTCGGACAACCGTTGCTTCAGCAGTCCGCTCTGTCCGATGTAAGCCTGCTCGCGTCCACTTGCCTCATCCTCGCCAAACAGGAAATACAGGCCCACCTGCTCAGACTCCGGCATCGCCAAAAATTCGGCCATGAGGCTGCGCGGCACTTCGATCATCCGCACAATGCGGGTGGTGATCTCGGCAACACGCACGCCCTGCGGATCCCCGGAGGGGAGAAAGATCTGGATGGTCTGTGGATGACTGTTCATATGGCGATGTCCTCAACTTGGCCGCGTACGTCGATCTGGCCGGTGACGGCGGCGGCGATGAGGGCGGAGCGGCGTTCTTTGAGGAGCTCGATCCCTCGCTCAGCTTCCGCCTGCAACGCTTCCAGTCGTTCCAATTCGGCGTCGAGGAAGGCAGCAATAGCTGCCTGTTCGCTGACTGGAGGGCATCCGGCGACCAGAGACGAAATCTGATCGACATTCAAGTTGAGCTGAGTGCTCACAGTGGCCGTTTGCATCATTGGCGTCTTCATAGCCGTCATCAGGTAATAAAGGAAGGGTAAATCGACGCCCAGCTTCGGGACTAGGCCGACGATGCTGTCGGGAAAGTACGCCGGGAATGTGAGGATCGCTACGTCGCCGATATTGGCGGCGATGGCCATCACGAGGGTCCCACTCGGGAACTCCTTGCTAACCGAGGTGCCCCGCTCATTGAGGGTTTGTCGAAAACTCTGGATGTATCGACTTGCTCCGGTGATGTCTCCTGTTTGGACAAACGGATAGCCGCCGTCATAGAACGCAGGATCATTTCGCGGTCGATGGGTGAATTTGCCGCGAAGCACTTCTGCGAAATGACGAAGCTGTTTCACCTCCCAATGCGCCGGAACTTCCCCGAGCCAGGCGATGCCGGAATCCTTCATCGGGGCGTTGGGGTTCAGGCCTTTGGTGACGGCGTGGGAGATGGTGGTCTGGCGCTTTTCGGCGAGCAGGGCGATGAGCTTTTCCTGCTCGGCAATCAGGGCGTCGATCTTGGCCGTTTCGCGATCGAGAAAGGCGGCGATGGCGGATTGCTCTTCGGCTGGCGGGACCGGCACACAGATGCGGACCAAATCGGACGCGTTGATGGCTGGATAACTAACGCCGGTCGAGCGGCTGATGACTTCGTCAACGAATCCGGTCGCCTGCAGGGCGTACTTGCCGTATCGGGACAAGAGCTGGAGTGCCGGTCGAACTACGGCAAATCCAGTCGAGACCACCAAGTTTCCTGGTGGGGTTACGACCGGCGCTATTGCCTTGAGGTATGTTCGAACGGTCGAGACAAGAATGTCGCCATCCCTAACCAGGCGACGCGCACGAGACGGTGCGTCAGCGAAGTTGATTCGCTCGGTCCGCTCTATGCCTCGATCAAGACTCACGCTTCCAATGTCGACGTATTCAATCTCATAGTCCGTGTTGGTTGTCTCAGGAAGAACATCGTCGTTGACGCTGGCAACCCACTTGAGGCGCACGGCTGCCCATGTGGAAGGAATAAGCCCCAGCCAAGTTCCGCTGTCCTTGTACTCCCCATACCTCGGCAACCTCATTCCGCCAGCTCCCCCAGCATCTTCATGATGCTGGCCGTCACCGCTTTCAGTTCCTCGTCGATGGCGTGCAGGCTGCGCGGCGGCTCGAACACGTAGAAATGGCGGTTGAACGGGATCTCGTAGCCCACCTTGCTCTTGTCCTCGTCGATCCAGGCATCCGGCGCATGCGGCAGCACTTCGCGCGCGAAGTAGTCGCCGATATCTTGATCCAACGGCACGTTCTCGGTATCGCGCAGGGCGCTGTCCGGCTGCGGCTTGCCCTTCTGCTTGCCCTTGAGGCCCAGCACCACGTTGCCGGCCTCGTCCTTCAACGGGCGCTCGACGGTGATGGTGGTGTAGCCGAAATCCTCGTTCTTGAAGATGCGCGCGATGGGCACGCGCTTGAGGCGGCCGCCCTCGGGGGCCTGCGGTGCGGCCTGCGTATGCGTCACCAGCTGCGGCTCGCCCAGCACGTTGCCGGCGGCGTCGAGCACGCTGACCAGCTCGGCCTCGGCAAAGTCGCCAAACAGGCGGGTGACGGTGTCGATATGGGCCTGCGCCATCTCCTTGCGCTTGGAGCCCAGGCTCTTGCGCATTTTCTGCCAGAAGCTGCCGGCATCGATCAGCTGCACCCAGCCTTTGCGGTCGTCCGGCTTCTTGTTGGACAGGATCCACACATAGGTGGCGATGCCAGTGTTGTAGAACATGTCGGTGGGCAGGCCGACGATGGCTTCCACCAGGTCGTTTTCCAGCACATAGCGACGGATCTCGCTCTCGCCACTGCCGGCACCGCCGGTGAACAGCGGCGAGCCGTTGAGCACGATGCCGAAACGGCTGCCGCCGTCGTGCGCCGGGCGCATCTTGGCCAGCAGGTGCATCAGGAACAGCATCGAGCCATCGGACACGCGCGGCAGGCCAGGGCCGAAGCGGCCGTCGAAGCCCTTGGTCTCGTGCTCGGCACGCACGGCCTTCTCCACCTTCTTCCATTCCACGCCAAACGGCGGGTTGGACAGCATGTAGTCGAACTTGCGCCCGGCGTGGCCATCGTCGCTGAGGGTATTGCCGGCGACTATGTTCTCCACAGGCTGGCCCTTGATCAGCATGTCGGCCTTGCAGATGGCGTAGGACTCGTCGTTGAGTTCCTGGCCGTACATGGTCAACCGCGCCTGCGGGTTGTGCTCGGCCAGGTATTCGCCGGCGATGGACAGCATTCCGCCGGTGCCGGCGGTGGGGTCGTAGATGGTGCGCACCACGGCATTGCCGGGCGTCAGCACGTCGTCGTCCTCGATGAATAGCAGGCCGACCATCAGGCGGATGACCTCGCGCGGGGTGAAGTGCTCACCGGCGGTCTCGTTGGAGATTTCCGCGAACTTGCGGATCAGTTCCTCGAACACCGAGCCCATGGTGGCGTTGTCCACCGCATCGGGGTGCAGGTCGATATTGGCGAACTTCTCGGTGACCAGGTACAGCAGGTTGGCCTTGGCCAATCGGTCGACCTGGGTAAAAAAGTCAAACCGCTCAAAGATATCGCGCGTCGCCGGCGAAAACGCCTTCATGTAGGTGTAGAGGTTCTGGCGGATGTTGTCCTGGTCGCCCAGCAGCTTGGCCAGGTCCAGCGGCGAGGTGTTGTAGAAGCTTTGCCCAGCCTTACGCAGCAGGAAGGGCTCAGGATTCAGGCCAGCTTTGGTCTTGGCATCCAGTTCTTTCAGGACAGCAGCCTTGGTTGGCGCGAGCACGCAGTCCAGACGGCGCAGCACGGTGAACGGCAGGATGACCTTGCCATACTCGTGCGGTTTGTAATCACCGCGCAGCAGGTCGGCAACAGACCAGATGAAGGCGGAAAGGGAAGCGTGATTCAAAGTGATGTTTCCAGATGGAGAATGGCGCATCCGTAAATCGAGTCGGGTGCAGCCGGGATATCAGTGATAGTCGTCTTCGCGCTGATGCCGTACCGCCAGTACGGTCACGCATTGGCGGTCCTCGACCTCGAACAGCAGCACATAGCCGCTGGCGCTAAAGCCGATCACCAACTCGCGCAAAAATGGATCATCCGGGCCTGCCTTGCGGCAGCTCAATGGCGCTAGTTCAAGCACGGTGATGCCATCTCGGACGGCCTGCAGCGCATGCTCGGCCACGGTGAAGTCGCTCTCTGCGCGTTGCAGCAGCCAGTCGTAGAGGCGCGAGAGGTCTTCGCGCGCTTCCTCCGTGAAGCGGACGGTGAATCCCACGCTGGCTTAGCCCTTCCGGGCCGTATCCAGCTGGGACTGCAGCCCAGCCAGCACGTCTTTCGCGTCGATGTAGCGGCCCGACTGCCAGGCGCTATCGCGCGATGCCAGACCACGCGCAACAAACGCATCCTGCTGTTGCCGCAGCTGCACTTGGGCACGCACGGACTGCTCGACGAAGCTGGACAGGGTTTCGCCCTTTTGCAGCACCGCCTCGGCGGCTTCGCGCAGCGCAGGATCGACCCGGAGCGAAGGAAGGGATGCTGATTTCATGCGGCACCTCATGCGTTGCAATTGCAACGCATGATGGCAGGTGGGTGCTGTGACTTCAACTTTGCCGCTGTCCTCGGCAAGCGGCGCGGGCCTTCCAACCCGCGCGCACCAGCCACCCGCCCTCGTACCCAAATTGGGTAGGCTTCTACCCAATTTGGGTATTTGCACACCCTATCGCCGTCGCCTCCTGCGGCGAAACACGCTTATCACCAAAGCCAGCTGCACTCGACCAACCGCCACTCACCCTCACCGCTTCCGCCCCGCCAACCACGCCTTGATCTGCGGCACCCGCTGCGCACGCAGCTTCGCGCTGGTCCGGATAGCGGCGATGGCGACGTCGGCATCGCGGCGCGAGCTCGGGGCAAGGTAGCGATCGGCATACGCCTGGATCTTGTCGACCATCTTCAGGTCGTCCGAATGCATGCCCAGGTAAGGGTAGTAGCGGGCGCGCGAGCCAGTGCTCACCAGGGTATCCACGCGTTCGCGATGGGCCACGGCGAAATCGAAGGCCAGGTCCGGGTGATCATATGACACCAACGAGATCATGGTGGCGCTGTTGGTCGCCCCGGGTTCGTCGGTCAGCGCCATGTCCAGGGCGCGCTGCGCGAGCGTGGCGTCCTTGGCGATGGCCAGCAGCTGGAAGTCCTGATCGCGGATCATCGAGGAGGTTTCCTTCTGTGCCATCCGGTGCAAGGTGTCCCACGTGGCGGCGTCGGCGCTGTACGCGACGATGTTGAGCACGGTGTTGCGCAGTTCCGGCGACAGCGTCTTGGAATCGGCCTGGAAGGCGGCGAAGCGGCGTCGCGCTTCGGCGATCACCTCGGCATCTCCCAGGGTGCCGAGCGTGCCGATCAGGCGCGCGCGTAGTTGTTTGACCTGGGCGGAGTCGCCATCGCGCTCGTCCCAGCCCAGCGTGGCCAATTCCGGCGCCAGCCGCGACACCGCGTAGCGGCGCCAGGCGGCCTGGCCCTTGGGGTCGGCCTTGAACAGGGCGTCGATGCCGAAGTAGACGCCGGACACCGTAGTCCACAGGTCGGACGCTGCGCCCACCGGCACCTTGCCTGCCAGGTCGAGCAGATCCGCCTGCGGTTGCAGGCCCACGTCTGCCAGCGCGCCGGTGTCCAGCATCACGCCAAGCTGGTCCACCACCGGCAGCGTGGCGAAACCGGCGGCCAGCGCCTTGAATTGCGCGGGTGCGTAGAGCGTGCGGTAGTAGCCCTTCTGCCCGGCGTTGACCAGCACGGGTGCGGCGCAGCCGGGCAGTCGCAACTGCACGCTGCCGTCCACCAGCACGCGTTCCTCGTGCTCGCCGCTGCGCACCGCCACCGGCACGTGCCAGCGCAGCGGTTGCTTGTCGGGGCGGTCGAGGGTGTATTCGCCCTGCTCCAGGCGCACGACGGTGGTGCCAGCGTTGCAACTGGAGTCGACCTTGATCAGCGGCACGCCAGGCTGCAGGGTGAAGTCGTGCGCCACCTGCTGGAAGTGCTTGCCCGGTGCGGCGGCGTCGATTTCCCGCCACAGGTCGCTGGTGACCGCGTTGCTGTAGGCGCGCTTCTTGATATACCGGCGCACGCCGTCGCGCCATGCCTGGGTACCGACGTAATCCTCGAGCATGCCGATCACCGCCGAGCCCTTCTGGTAGGTGATGCCGTCGAAGGCCTGGCTGGCCTGTTCGACGGTGTCCACCTTCTGCACCACCGGGTGGGTGGTGGCGTAGGCGTCTCCGCCCATGGCGGCGCGGCTGACGTGGGCCGGGCCGGTCTTGTCGATATCCCATTCCGGGTGCAGCTTGGCGGTGGTGCGACCTTCCAGCCAGGTGGCGAAGCCTTCGTTGAGCCACAGGTCGTCCCACCAGGCCATGGTCACCAGGTCGCCGAACCATTGGTGCGCGATCTCGTGCGCGGCCGTGGTGAACACGCGCTGCCGATCGGTCACGTCCGACACGGCCGGGTCCAGCAGCAACGAACGTTCGAAGGTGAAGATGGCGCCCCAGTTTTCCATGGCACTGAAGAACTGGCTGCCGCCCGGCGCGGCGATGTTGTCCAGCTTGGGCAGCGGATAGCGCACGCCGAAGTAGTCGTTGTATTCGCGCAGCACGTCGCGGCCGGACTCCAGCGCGAAGTGCGCCTGGTCGGCCTTGCCCTGCGGGGCGATCACGCCGATCTCGGTGCCGTTGTCGCCCTTGAGCGCGGTGCGCTCGAAATCGCCCACACCCAGGAACAACAGATAGGTGGACATCTTCGGCGTGGTCTGGAACGCGACGCGCTTGCGGCCATGGCCGAGGTCGGTGGTGGCGGCCACGGGCATGTTGCCGACCACCATCTGCGCGGCCGGTGCATTCACCGTCAGGTCGAAGGTGGCCTTGAAGTCGGGTTCGTCCCAGGACGGCAGGAAGCGGCGCGCGTCGGAGTTCTCGAACTGCGTGTACAGCGCGCGTTGCTGGCCGTGCGCGGTGGCGTAGTCCAGCGCGAACAGGCCGTTGGCCTGGGTGTTGATGACGCCGCTGTAGTCGATGGACAGCACGTAGCTGCCCGGCGCCAACGGCGTGGCGAACACGAAGCTGGCGGTCTGCGCGTCGGCGTCGCTGGCGACCTTGGCCACCAGCGCCGCCTTGGACTTGCCGCCGGTCACGGTGCTACGGCCGAAGCGCAGGGCGGCCGCCTGCAGCACGATGCGGTCGGTGGCCTGCAGCACGTCGAGATCGATGCGGACCTTGCCGTCGAACGTCATCTTGTCGGCGTGCGGGGTGATCTCCAGCGCGTAATGGCGCGGCCTGGCGGTGCGCGGCAGTTGCGTGGTGACCACGGCGGCGACGCCGGGTGCAGGACTGTCCGGCTGAGCGAACGTGCACGGCGAGACGCTGGCCAAGGCCAGGGCGATAGCGGTCGTCAGGATCTGGCGCATGAGGGCTTTTCGAAGGGGACGGCGCAGGATACAGACGGCGTGGCGCATTCGGCGCGGCCGCCTGGAACGCGGACAGCGGACGATCAGGTCGGGCCGACAGGCCCCCGCCCTGCCGAGCCGATGGCAGCGGCCAGGTCATGCCAGTTGCCGGAGTTGCGCCTCGCTGGGAAAGTCGCGCGCGCGAAAGCGCGGCGGATAGAAGTCGGGTTCCTGCTCCATCAAATCGGCAACCACGGCCACGGCCGTGTCCCACTGGACGAACACCACGTCCGCATCGCCGTCCTGCTTTGGCGTGACGAAGGCGATGCGCTCGACCCTGGGCAGCGAGGTGTCCACGCCGCGGGTCCAGGTGACCACCGAAAACTGCCGACCACTGCCGTCGTTTTCCTCGAACACGTGGTAGGAGGCGACGAAAATGTCGTCCTGGTTCGCGGCGTGGATCTTTTCCAGGAATTCCTTTTGCACGGAATAGGTGGAGGCCTCCATCACCCGCCGCAGATCGGCCTGCCGGCGCCGGTGTTCCGGCTGCGGCAGCGCGAACGGGACGATCCGGCGCGCGTCGTAGGCGAACACCAGCGAGGAGATGCAGCGGCCGTGCGCGGCCGCTTCCAGGCTCAGTTCCAGCATACCGGCCATCGCGGTTTCGTCGCGGTCGCCCACCACCAGCAGGCAATCGCGCGTGGGCAGCTTGAACACCGGCCGCCCTTTCACCGGGACGCGCTGCAGCACGTCGGGCAGCAGCACGCGGCTGGTGTCGTAGGCATCCTGCCATGCGCCCTTGAAGATACCTGCGGCAACCTCGACGAAGCGCTCCGGCGTGGCGTCGCGCAGGTTGTCGTGGGCGATGGCCAGGGCTTGCTCGAAGGTGATGCCCCACGCTTCTTTCGGCCCCTGGGTCAGGGTCGAGGTCGAATCGGGGCGGTCGATCGCCAGCAACTCGACGCAATCCTCGGCGACCTGGCGCCAGACGACCGCGAAGGGCGCATCCCAGCCATGCTCGCGCACGTGCTCCAGGCGCATTTCCTCGAGCATTCGTCCCGACAGCCCTGCGCGCGCAACGCATCCTCGAACAGCTTGGCGAACGTATCCGGGCTGGGCTTGCGCGTGAGCAGTTTGCCGAACAGTGCTGTGAGCATCAGCGGTCTTCCTTGTTGGTTGGCGCGGGTGTCCGCGCCTCGGTTTCATGCATCGCGTGCATAGCCCGCCGCTCGCTGTGCGCGAATCGCCAGCACGATCACCGTATCGGTCACATCCACATAGCGATACAACGCCACGTCACCGCGCGAACCGCGGCCCATCACCAGTTCGCGGCTGTCTCCATGGACCGGTCGGCCGATCAACGGATTGCCTGCCAGCACGTCGAACGCGCTGACGATCTGCTCGGCTCTCTGAAAGCTCAAAAGCGCGAATGTTCTGGGAGCGAAGGAACGGGATCCCGTCCTCGTCGTATCGCTCCGCCATCGCCAACCCTGATCCGCCTGCAAAGCGAGTGAAGCTTCGCGACTCAACGAAAAAGCCCCGCAGTGCGGGGCTTTTTCTTACGACCTGCGCTCAACTCACGCGAACGGATCCTGCAACACCATGGTGTGGTCGCGGTCCGGGCCGGTGGAGACGATCGAGATCGGGCAGCCGGCCAGTTCCTCCAGCGCGCGCAGGTAGGCGCGGGCGGCGGCGGGCAGCTTGTCCCACTCGGTGATGCCGTGGGTGTTCTCGGTCCAGCCCGGGAACTCCAGGTACACGGGCGTGCACTCTTCCCAGCCCTGCGCGTCCAGCGGCGCGTATTCGGTGCGCTTGCCGCGGTATTCGTAGGCGATGCAGATCTTCAGCTTCTCCATGCCGTCGAGCACGTCGAGCTTGGTGATGCACAGGCCGGAGATGCCGTTGATGGCGACGGCGCGCTTGAGCGCGACGATGTCCATCCAGCCGCAGCGGCGCGGGCGGCCGGTGGAGGCGCCGTACTCGGCGCCGCGGTCGCGGATGCCCTGGCCCACTTCGTCGTCCAGTTCAGTCGGGAACGGGCCGCCGCCGACGCGGGTGGCGTAGGCCTTGGCGATGCCGAGCACGTAGTCGATGGCATCGGCGCCGACGCCGGTGCCGGCCAGCGCGCCGCCGACGGTGGTGTTGGAACTGGTGACGTACGGATAGGTGCCGTGGTCGATGTCCAGCAGCGCGCCCTGCGCGCCTTCGAACAGCACGCGCTTGCCCTGCTTGCGCAGCTCGTGGAGGATGCCGGCCACGTCGTACTTCATCGGTTGCACGTAGTCGCCGAAGGCCAGGGCTTCGTCGAAGGTCTTCTGAAAATCGACCGCGTCCACGCCCAGGTACTTGGTCAGCACGAAGTTGTGGTAGTCCAGTGCGGTGCGCAGCAGCTCTTCCAGTTGCGGCGGGTAATGCAGGTCGGCGATGCGGATGCCGCGGCGCGCCACCTTGTCTTCGTAGGCCGGGCCGATGCCGCGGCCGGTGGTGCCGATGGCCTTGCCGCCGGCGGCCTTCTCGCGGGCCTGATCCAGGGCGATGTGGTACGGCATGATCAGCGGCGCGGCCGGGGAGATCTTCAGGCGCGAACGCACTTCCACGCCCGCGTCCTCCAGCTCGCTGATTTCCTTGACCAAGGCGGCCGGGGAGATCACCACGCCGTTGCCGATCAGGCACAACGCGTCTTCGCGCAGGATGCCGGACGGGATCAGGTGCAGCACGGTCTTCTTGCCGTTGATGACCAGGGTGTGGCCGGCGTTGTGGCCGCCCTGGAAGCGCACGACGGCGCCGATTTCCTCGGTGAGCAGATCGACGATCTTGCCTTTGCCTTCATCGCCCCACTGGGCGCCGAGCACGACAACTGACTGACCCATGGCTGGGTAACTCCTGGTTTGCTGCGCGGCCATCGGGGCCGCACGGATGTGGTGGCCATGCACGGGTCTTGCCGGCGCCGGTACGGCCGCTCCATCGGGGAGCGTCCAGGCGGCGGCAGGCCCCTACACGGAAAAAGCCGATCGAGGCGCTCGTGTGGAGCGGGCCCGGCCGGCTTTTGTGCATTATCCGGGTTTTGGGTGACGCTCACCACCCCCTCGGCCGCTGCGTTCAGTGGCGCGACCGGCGTGGATGCCGCAGCGGCCGCCGCTCAGGCGCGGACCCACCACAGCGCCGCCAGCCCCACCGCCAGGGCCACGCCACCGGCCGCACGCAGTTGCGCGGCCGGCATGGCCAGCATCTGCTGCGCCAGCCGCTTCCAGGCCTCCGGCGCAACCAGCAGCACCAGCCCTTCGAAGACGATCATCAGACACAGCGCGGCGATCAGATCGTGCATGGGGGTCTCGGGCAAGGGGGGGATGGGTTGAGCCGCGTCAGCCTGGAGCGGCCTTGGATCATCTGCAGAAGCGGCTTCAGCCGCAGGCACCTTCGGCAAGTTCCTGTCGCGGCTGAAGCCGCTCCTACAGTGGGGAGCTCGCTCTTACGAGTCCCCAGTCCCGAGTCCCGCCCCCCTCAGCGCTCGCTCTTGAGGTACTGCAAAAACGGATCGTTCTTGTCCAGCACGATCACCGCGTTGCCGTCGGCCATCGCGCCGCGATAGGCCTCCAGGCTGCGGTAGAACGCGTAGAACGACGGGTCGGCGGAGCCGGCCTTGCCGTAGATGCTGGCGGCCTGCGCATCGCCTTCGCCGCGCAGTTTCTGCGCGTCGCGCTCGGCCTCGGCGACCAGCACGGTGCTCTCGCGGTCGGCCTGGGCCCGGATGGTCAGGGCCTGTTCCTCGCCCTCGGCGCGCAGCTTGCTGGCTTCCTGCTTGCGCTGCGCGCGCATGCGCTCGTACACGTCGGTGATCACCTGGCTGTCGGTCGGCAGGTCGATCTGCTTGATGCGCAGGTCGGTGATCTGCATGCCCAGGGTCTTGCCGGCGGCATTGATCGCGCTCAGCTGCTGCGCGATCAGTTCGCTGCGGTCGCCGGACACCAACTGCTGCAAGGTGCGCGCGTTGATCTGGTTGCGCAGCGAATCGATGATGATCGGCGCCAGGCGCGCGTTGGCCACCTTCTCGTCGCCGCCGGTGGCGCGGTAGAAGGCGCGCACGTCGGAAATGTAGCCGATGGCGAAGAAGTCGACGCTGACGTCCTTCTGCTCGGCGGTGAAGTAGCGCGCCGGCGGCGTGTCCAGCACCTGGAAGCGGCGATCGAACACGCGCGAGGTCTCATACGGCAACTTGAAATGCAGGCCAGGCTTGAGGTCGGCGCGGGCCACGCGGCCCAGGTTCAACACCATCGCGGTCTGGTCTTCGCGCACCACGAACACCGAGCTGAACAGCACGATCAGCGCCGCGACCGCGACGCCCGCCCACAGGGAAATTCTCATGGCTGTACCTCCTCACGGCCGTTCGGGCGCGGCGTGCGCTCCGGACTGCGGATACTCTCGGCCGGGCTGCTGGACAGCGACGGCATCAGGACCTCCTGCGACAGCGTCGGCATGCCGCCGCCGGACGCGGGCGCGGCAGCGCCGGCACCCTTGCTCGCATCGGCCGGCATCGGCACGTAGATCAGCTGGCGGCCGTCGCCGCCGATGACCTTGCGGTTCTCCGACAGCACCTTCTGCACCGTCTCCAGCCACAGCCGCTTGCGGGTGACCTCCGGCGCGTTCTGGTACTGCTGCTGCAACAGGGTGAAGCGCTCGGCATCGCCCTGCGCGCGGGCGATCGACGCTTCCTTGTAGCCCTCGGCGACGGTGCGGGTGCGCGCGGCCTGGCCGCGGGCTTCCGGCACCATCTTGGCGGCGTAGGCCTGGGCCTCGTTGATCAGCCGCTCCTTGACCTGCTGCGCGCCGTTGACCTCGTCGAAGGCCGGCTTCACTTCTTCCGGCGGGCGCGCGTCGGGCAGGGTCAGCCCGGTCACGATCAGGCCGGTGCGGTAGGCGCTGAGCGCGGCCTGCAGGCGGTCGCGCGCGGCGGTGGCCATCGGCCCGCGGTTGTTCAACACCACGTTGAGGTCGGCGCGGCCGACCTGTTCGCGCACCGCGCTCTGCGCGGCCTGCTCCAGCACCTGGTCGGCGTTGCGCGAGCCGAACACATACATGCGCGGGTCGTCGATGCGGTACTGCACGTTGAGCGAGACGCTGACGATATTCTCGTCGCGGGTCAGCACCGGCACCTGGTTGCTGAAGGTCTTGATCTCCGTGGCGTTGACCTTGCGCACCGATTCGATCGGCCACGGCAGCTTGAAGTTCGGCCCCGGCTGCAGGATCCGCGAGAACTGGCCGAAGCGCAGCACCACGCCGCGCTGCTGCTCGCCGATCAGCTGGAAGCTGCTGAACAGCAACAACAGCACCACCGCCGCCAGCACCCAGCGGCCGATGTTGGCGCCGTCGCCGCCGAACAGGTCCTTCAACGGACCCGGCAGCCCGCCCCACTTGCCGCCGCCATTGCCGCCACGAGGCTTCCAGGGATTGCGCCCGTGATTGTCCGAGCCATCTCCGCCCTTGCCGCCGGGTGTATTCCAGGCCATGCATGCTCCAAGAAGGTAGGTGGCGGCGCGTCGGTGCGCGCCGGTCACCGTAAGTGAGTCGCCGATTCTACAAGATGGGGCAGATCCGACGTTTCGAAAGGGTATCTTGGTGCATTCCTTCGTGCCGACCAAGGTGTTCGCGATGCCGCTCCCCGCCCGCTTCCCTGCTTTCCGCATCCATCAGGACGATGCCGGCTACCGCGCCGCCGTCGAGCCGGTGGGACTGGATCAGCTCAGCCCGGGCGAAGTGGTGATCCGCGGCGCCTGGTCGTCGGTGAACTTCAAGGACGCGCTGGCCGGCACCGGCCAGGGCAAGATCCTGCGCCGTTTCCCGCTGGTGGGCGGCATCGACGTGGCCGGACACGTGGTCGCCTCCAGCGATCCGGGATTCAAGGAGGGCGATGCGGTGCTGGTCACCGGCTGCGGCCTCAGCGAGACCCGCGACGGCGGCTACAGCCAGTACGCGCGACTGGAAGCCAAGTGGGTGGTGCCGCTGCCGGCCGGGCTGAGCCTGCGCGAGAGCATGGTGCTGGGCACCGCCGGCTTCACCGCGGCGCTGGCGCTGCTGCGCCTGCTCGACAACCGGCAGACCCCGGAACACGGCCCGCTGTGCGTGACCGGCGCCACCGGCGGGGTCGGCTCGCTGGCGATCGACATCTTCAGCCTCGCCGGCTTCGAGGTGCATGCGGTCAGCGGCAAGGCCGACCGCGCCGAGCACCTGAAGGCGCTGGGCGCCAGTCATGTGCTGGGCCGCGACGCGCTGCAGACCAGGCGCCCGCTGGAGTCGGTGCGCTTCGGCGGCGGCCTGGACAACGTCGGCGGCGCGATGCTGACCAGTCTGCTGGCGCAGACGGCGCCGTACGGTAACGTCGCCAGCGCCGGGCTGGCGGCGACCCCGGAGCTGGACATGACGGTGATGCCGTTCATCCTGCGCGGCGTGTCGCTGCTGGGGATCGGCTCGGCCGGCACCGCCCGCGACCTGCGCGACCTGATCTGGCAGCACCTGGGCAGCGACTGGAAACCGCGCCACCTGGACGCGATCTGCACCCGCGAGGTGGAGCTGTCCGGCCTGCCCGAGGTGTTCGCGACGATGCTCGCCGGGCAGTCGTTCGGACGCACCGTGGTGCGGCTGGATCCGGCGGCGTAGACGCCCCCGGGGATTCGTGACGCGCACCGCTTTCCGGGTGTGCGCCGCTGCCACTACACTCGTGCTTCCAAGGGGGAAACACATGGCACGCATCCTGATCGTCGACGACTCGCCGTCGCAGTTGCTCGGCATCCAGCGCATCGTCGAGAAGCTGGGCCACGAAACGATCACCGCCACCGACGGTGCGGCCGGCGTGGAGGCGGCCAAGGCGGCGTTGCCGGACCTGGTGCTGATGGACGTGGTGATGCCCAACCTCAACGGCTTCCAGGCCACCCGCACGCTGCGCCGCGAGCCCAGCACGCAGAACATCCCGGTGATCCTGGTCACCACCAAGGACCAGGACACCGACCGCATGTGGGGCATGCGCCAGGGCGCGCGCGCCTACATCACCAAGCCGTTTTCCGAGGACGAGCTGTCCGAGGTGATCGAGCGGGTGTTCAGTGGGGAGGATGGGCCGAAGGGGTGAGGCGGACTCGGGACTCGGGACTCGGGACTCGGGACTCGGGGAGGCTGTCCCGGGGTAAATCGTTGTCAAGCGATTTGGATAAAAAGTGCCGATTCTCTGGAAGAAAGAAGCGGCCTTTTCGCAATCTCAGAGCCTGACCGCTTTTCTATAGGAGGGGCTTCAGCACCGACGCTTTACCGGTAAGGCGTCGGGGCTGAAGCCCCTCCTACAGAAAGCCAGGGATGCAGTGCACTCGCAACCATCCTTCGAGTCCCGGGTCCCCAGTCCCGAGTCCCGGCCCTCAAACCGCCTCACCGAACGCCTTGGCCAACCCCCGATACGCTTTGCGCTGCGCCTCGGTTTCCGGCGCCGGCGCCAGCACTTCCAGTTCCACGATCTGGTCGCCCGCCGGCGTGCCCGGCAGGCCGCGGCCGCGCAGGCGCAGCTTGCGCCCGGCATCGGACTCCGGCGGGATCTTCAGTTCGACCGCACCGCCCAGGGTCGGCACGCTGATGCTGGTGCCCAGCGCCGCCTGCCACGGCGTCACCGGCAGGGTGTACAGGATGTTGAGCCCGTCCACCTCGAACTGCGGGTGCGCGGCGTATTCGATCTCCAGCAGCAGGTTGCTGCCGCCGTTGCCCTGCCCGCTCAGCCGGATCACCTGCCCGGGGCGCACGCCCTTGGGCACGCGAACGTCCAGCTGGCGGCCATTGATGGTGATGCGCACGCTGTCGCCGCTGTACACCGCCTCCAGCGGCACCGCCAGCTTGGCGCGGGT